>DAIEJF010000036.1 GCA_027351005.1 Paracoccaceae bacterium
GACGGGGTCGCTTTCCTCGCCGACCCAGCCGTAGGAGGGGCGCGCCGCCGTCAGTTCCTCGCGGATCATCCGTTCCGCGGCCAGATCGGCGCGCGAGACGAAATCCCCCGGCCCCTTGGACGAGACCTGAAGGTTTTCCACCTCGCGGAAGTCCTTCACGAGGCTGCGGCCAGCCTTGCGGGCAGCCTTGATCATCAGGTTGAGGTTCGCGCTGCCTTGCATCGGTCGCTCCATCGGCTCAGGCGGGAGCGTATAGGCGCCTTGGCGTGCGAAGGAAAGGGGTCCGCGCCTGTGCGCCGCGGGGTTTCCTGATCGCAGGATCAGGCCGCGGCGCCCTGCCTGCCCCGGCAGCGACGGGTTTCGGCAAGCCTTCGCCGAAACGGCGGGGCGCGGCTGGCGGGGATCAGCCGGATTCGCCCGTTTTCGGGGGTAACGCCAGGTGTGACCGGGCCTGCCCCTTGTTGTTTTCAGACGGCTTCCGATCTCGAGGGGGCGGTGCATGCTGGCGCCGCGCGCGTGACGAGAGGAGATTGAGAATGCTGCGCAAGATCATGGCTCCCGCCCTCATTGCCACCGTCCTTGCCGGGGGCTTCCCGGCGCTGGCCGCGCCTGCGGCCGTGTCGAAGGTCAACGTGCATGTGGACCTGAGTACGATGCAGGATCCAGGTGCCGTCGCCCGTTTCGACCATCTCGACCGCGATCTGACCTTGGCGATTTCGGACCGGCTCGCCCGCGATGGGCGGATCGCCAAGGACGGCATGACGCTCGACATCCGGGTGAAGGCCGTGTCGGTTCCCCCCGCCGGGGCCACCGCCAACGGCATGGCCACCCCGGAACTGACCGCGCAGGTGATCGAGATGTCGCCCGCGACGCCGCCCACTTCGATCAACGGGACCGGCACGCCGGCGGGGGCGCTGAAAGCCTACCGGCTGACCGTGACCGCACAGGACGCGCTGGCCACGCCCGACGTGTCGCAGGCGGTGACCGTCGTGCCGCCCAGCGCGCAGGACTATTATCAGGCCATGGTGACGCATTTCGCCGATTCGGTGGTGAAAAGCCTGTAACCGCCACCGACCGGGCGGCCTGCCGACCCTCACCGCGGCGGGCCGCCCGGACTATCCGCGTTGCAGTTTCACGGGCTCTGTCCGCCCGAGACGAAGGAAATGCGCCATGTAGGGCTTGGTCGCGTCCTCGGCCCGCGTGGCGGCGTAAAGCCGCTTCGTCAGACCGTTCGCCGTCACCGGCCGGGTGACGAAATCGGCATTGGTGCGCACCTCGCGCACCACCCAGTCGGGCAGCACCGCCACACCGCGGTTCGCCGCCACCAGAAGCAGGATCACCGCCGTCAGTTCCACCTGCCGCACGCCGCGGGGTTCCACCTTCGCCGGCGTGAGCAGTTCGGCGAACACGTCCAGCCGACTGCGCTCCATCGGATAGGTGATCAGAAGCTGGTCGCGGAAATCCTCGGCCTCGACGAAAGGCTTGGCCGCCAGCGGGTTCTGCGCCGAGGCCACGAAGACCGGCGCATAGTCGAACAGCGGGTGGAAGACGACGCCCGGCAGATCCTCGGGGTCGGAGGAGATCACAAGGTCGACCTCTTCGCGCAGCAGCGCAGGCAGCGCCCCGAAGGCCAGCCCCGGCCGGATGTCCACGTCGACATCGGGCCAGCCGCGGCGGAAACCTTCAAGCACCGGAAAGAGCCAGTCGAAGCAGGCATGGCATTCAATCGCGATGTGCAGGCGCCCCACCTTTCCTTCGGTCAGCGCGCGAAACTCGGCATCCAGCGCGTCGATCTCGGGCAGCACCCGCTCGGCGACCCGCAAGAGCCGCATCCCGGCCGCCGAGAGTTTCAGCGGCTTCGACCGGCGCGCGAACAGCTCGATTCCGGCCTGATCCTCCAGCCCCTTGATCTGATGCGACAGCGCCGATTGCGTCATGTTCATCATGTCTGCCGCCCGCGCGAGCCCGCCCGCATCATGGATCGCCTTGATCGAGCGGAGGTGGCGCAGTTCCAGATGCATCTTGCTGTCATCCTCATGTTGATCTTGAAGATTATGAATTTGTCTCACAACAAAATCGCTGGCACAAGGGGGGCAACACAGGAGTTCCGCCATGCCCCGCCCCACCGTCTCCTTCGAATTCTTCCCGCCGCAGTCGCTGGAGGCCAGCTTCCGGCTGTGGGAAACGGTGCAGATGCTGGCGCCCATGCGGCCCGAATTCGTCTCGGTCACCTATGGCGCCGGCGGCACCACGCGCAAGCTGACGCATGAGGCGGTGACGACCCTTGGCAAGGCGACCGGGCTGCGGGTTGCCGCCCACCTGACCTGCGTGGATGCGACCCGCGCCGAGACGCTTGAGATCGCCGAGGGATACGCGTCCGCGGGGATCACCGACATCGTGGCACTGCGCGGCGATGCGCCGAAGGGCGCCGGGCGTTTCACCCCCCACCCCGAAGGCTTCGCGGATTCGGTCGAGCTGATCGAGGCGCTGGCCGCCACCGGCCGCTTTACCCTGCGGGTCGGCGCCTATCCCGACCGCCACCCCGAGGCCGCCGACGACGGCGCCGATGTCCGCTGGCTGAAGCGCAAGCTGGATGCAGGCGCCAGCGCCGCCATCACCCAGTTCTTCTTCGAGCCAGAGACCTTCCTGCGCTTCCGCGACGCCTGTGCCGCGGCGGGCATCACCGCCCCGATCATCCCCGGCATACTGCCGATCGAGAACTGGGACGGTGTGAAATCCTTCGCCGGCCGTTGCGGCACGAAGGTGCCGCAGTGGATGGATGACGCATTTGGCCATGCCCGGCGGGACGGGCGCGAAGAGTTGCTGGCCACCGCGCTCTGCGCCGAACTCTGCGATACGCTGATCGGTGAAGGTGTGGAACAGCTTCACTTCTACACCCTGAACCGCCCGCACCTGACCCGCGATGTCTGCCATGCGCTGGGCGTCGTGCCGGAACTGGCGCTGGAAAAGGTGGCCTGAGCCCGCTCGCCGCCCGGCAATCCGGGGCGGCGACCGTACAGACGCTCTCCCTGCTTGCGCGAACTGCCACCTGTGGCAGCAGCGCGAGGAGACCTTGGCCGCGCCTGCCACAGTCCGGCGGGCGCGGTCTTTTTCTTCGGGCGCGCCACCCCGGCCGAACTGGCAGGCGTAGGCTTTTCCTTGCCCACCTCCGGGCCTAGGGTTGGCGACGGAGGTGCCCATGCCAGATCCAGACCGCCCCGACCGCGCAACGATCCTGTCGATGTCGGGCCTTGATTACCTGAACGCCATGCTGGCGGGGCGGGTCCCCCCGGCAAGCATTGCGGCCACGCTGAACTTCCGGCTTCATGCCGCCGCGCAGGGCCGCGCGGCCTTTCGCGGTGCACCGCTGGCCAGCCACGGCAACCCCTTCGGCGCCACCCATGGCGGCTGGTACGGCGCGATCCTCGATTCCGCGCTTGGCTGCGCAGTGATGAGCGTGCTGCCCCAGGGACAGACCTACACGACGCTGGAATACAAGGTGAACCTGACCCGCGCGCTGCCACCTGGCACGCTGGCAGAGGCAACCGCCATCGTGCAGCATGCGGGCCGCAGCACATGCGTGGCCACAGCCGAACTGCGCGGGGTCGATGACGGGCGGCTTTACGCCACCGGATCGACCACCTGCCTTGTCATGGCGGGCTGAGCGGCAGCGGGCCCGGCCCTGCGGCATGCAGCCACCGGCGGCGGGTTCGCTGGCGCTGGTGCCATTGCGCGGCCGAGGGGTGGATCGCCTCGCTTCGGTCCTGCCCAACGATCCGGCGGCGCCGTGTCAGGAACAGCTTGCCGATGCCGCACCAGGTTCCCACCATCGGCGCGTCAGGGTCGCAGGGAAACCGCGCCCGCCAGCCCTCGGGCAGGGGCAGGCCACAGTGTTCCGCCCGACCCAGCATCCAGACCAGCGGGATGTTCGCCAGCGGGCGCGCTGCCGGAACCTCGCCGACCATGCCGCCCACATCACCATGCGCACCGCGGAACCACACCTGTTCCACCCGGCCCGCGAAATCGTCGGGGCACTCCCACAGCACGGGCGCAAAGGCCACCCGCGTTTCGTCCAGCGCAAGCGCATGGAAGCCGCGCCGGATCACCGGCCCCAGCGCGTGGTTGTGGAACCTGTGCTGCGGCGCGCTCCAGCGGCGGACCAGCGGAAAGGGCAGCCCCAGCGCCTTCACCGTATCCCAGACGCCCACCATTTCCACCTCGACCTGCGGGTGGCAGCAGAGCCGCGAGAAGGCCGCCGCGGCGGGGCTGTCGGGCGTAAGCTGGTAGTGGCGGTAGGCCATCACCACGTTGCGCACCGTCGCCGCGTCCGCCCGCAGCAGGCCAACCCTGTCGATCACCCCGGCCAACGAGCGCACCGCATAGGCCCCGCGCGAATAGCCCATCAGAAAGATCCGGTCTCCCGGTCGGTAGCGCGAGGCCAGGAACCCGTAGGCGCGCCGGATCTGGCGGTTGATGCCCCTGCCCTGCAGCACGTCCGGCGCGCGCCGCCACGCTGTCCACTGGATGCCCGCCTCGTAATAGACCGACAGCCGGGCCGAGGGGGTCAGTTCGCGCAAGAGCTTGTAGGTCAGCCCCGCGTTGGTTTCCTGCCCGGGCACGAGGGTCGACATGGTTCCATCCAGGATGACCACATGATCCACCGCCCCGCGATGCGGCAGGGTCTCGGGGCTGTGTGCCTCGATCCGGGGCGACCGCGCCCAGTCCATGATGCGGTTCAGAAGCGGCATGGCTCCTCCGCGCCCTTCTGGTGACGCCGGGGGCACACGGGGCCCCGCAGTCCTCAACCCGCAACGTTCCGGCTGAAATGCGCCGGTCAGGGGCCAGGATCGCTGCGCCCCTGGTCATCACATGGGCAACAATCGCGCATTTCCGAGGTTTTCGGGCCGGAGTTTCACTCACGTTCCAGCGAGGAAGGATGGGGCGCCGTCGCTCGGGGGGGGCGGCGACCCCCGGTGAAAGCAGAACAGCCCGCCGGTTCCCCGGCGGGCTGCCCGTTCGGCGGATGGGCGGCCCGGCTCAGCCGTGCAGCGCCAGCACGGTGGCGATGCCAAGATCGCCGAAGCCGTTGAACCGGGTGTTGGTGGCCACCGAATAGGCGCCCAGGCCGCGGAACAGGACATAGTCGCCCTCTTGCATGTCCGCAGGCAGGCTCAGCTCGCCCGGCAGCCGGTCAACCGAGTCGCAGGTCGGGCCGAAGACGATGCGGCTCACACCCTCGCCCGTGCGCAGCGTGCCATCGGCCCCGCGCACCTCCAGCCGGTCGATGACGCCGATCATCGGCAGTTCGGTCAGCGCGCCATAGACGCCGTCATTGAGGAAGACATGCGCGCCATCGCGCACCGCCTTCACCCGCGCAGCCAGCACGAAAGCTTCGGCCACCAGACCGCGGCCGGGCTCGCACACCAGGGCCGGGCGCGCATCGCCGAAGGCTTCGGTGGTGGCGCGGTCGATCAGGGCGAAGGTCGCCTCGATCCGCGGCATCACGTCGGACAGCCGATGGCTGGGGAAGCCGCCGCCCACATTCAGCCGGGCGATCTGCACACCCGCCGCGCGGGCGATGTCGGCCGCGGCGTGGATATAGGCCTCCCAGGCGGCCGGGTCGGTGCATTGGGTGCCCGGGTGGAACGTCAGCGACGGAATGAAGCCCAGCCGCGCAACCTCGCGCAGCAGCTCGCTGGCCAGTTCCACCGTGGCACCGAACTTGGCGCCGAAGTTGTAGGCAGCCCCCTGCACCGGCAGCTTGAAGCGCACCGAGATCTCGCATCCCTCGGCGGGCACAAGCTCGGCAAGCTTCTTCAGCTCGGAATGGCTGTCGACGGAATAGGAGGTGACGCCCATCTCGACGGCGACGGCAATTTCACTGCGCGCACGCACCGGGTTGTTGTAGTGCAGCGCGGCCTCGGGCACGAGGCGCCGGATCATGCGGATCTCGTCGGGCGAGGCCACGTCGAAACCGCGCACGCCGGCCGCGGCCAGGTTCTCGATGACGATCTCGTTCGGGTTCGACTTCACCGCATAGGTGACAAGCCCCGGGAAGCCGTCGATGAAGCGCCGGGCGGTCGCTTGCAGGACCGCGGGCGAAAAGAACATGACCGGGCTATCCGGTTCGTTTTTAACAAGAAACTCGGACGGCGTCGTCCAGATCGTTTTCGAGAGCCCCATCGGCCTGCCCTTTCTTTTCCTGCCAACAGAGCGCAGAAGTCCACCGCCTGGCAAAACCAGTTCGGAGAACATGCGCGGTCCACCAAACCAGGCCAGGTGCGTATGAGCCGCCCTTTTCCTGAAAACGAAGTGTCCTGCATATGCGTGACAACTTCACCGATGAAAAGAGTTGATTTGTCCGAAATCCCCGGCATTTTGACGAAAGGAGGCGGCACATTGATGGATGACCTGGACGAGAAACTTCTGGCGGCCCTCGCGGCAGATTCGAGTACGACCACCTCGCGCCTTGCACGGCGCTTCAAGGTGGCCAGATCGACCGTCCAGGCCCGGATCGAGCGGATGGAACGGTCGGGAATCATCGCGGGCTACACGGTGCGGCTGGGCAATGTGGTGCTGGCCCGACGGATTCGCGCGACGGTCCTGTTGCAGATCGAGCCTCGCGCCGCGCCCACCATCCTGCAGCGGCTGAAGGCCATGCCCGAGGTCGAGCTTGCCCATACCACCACCGGCCGGTTCGACCTGATCCTGCAGGTCGCCGCCGAAACCACGCAGGAACTCGACGGGGTGCTGGACCAGGTGGGGGCCATCCCCGGCATCCGGACCTCGGAAAGCCTGATCCAGCTTTCGACCCGGATCGACCGGGCGGTCTAGCGGGGGGGGGGCCGCGGCACGGGCCCCCGCCCCGCCGCGCACCGCCCCTTGGCCTTTTCGCCTTCGGAAGCTATCAGGACCCGACAGATTGGGGATCGATGATGCCGATGGAAAAGACCTTCGACGCCGCTGCGGCCGAGCCGCGCCTCGCCGCCGCCTGGGAGGCGGCCAACGCCTTCGCCGCCGGCGCCAATGCGAAGCCCGGTGCCGAGCCGTTCTGCATCATGATCCCGCCGCCGAACGTGACCGGCAGCCTGCACATGGGTCATGCCTTCAACAACACGTTGCAGGACATCCTGACCCGCTGGCACCGGATGCGCGGCTTCGACACGCTCTGGCAGCCGGGCACCGACCACGCGGGCATCGCGACCCAGATGGTGGTGGAACGCGAACTGGCCAAGTCGAACCGCCGCCGTACCGATTTCAGCCGCGCCGATTTCACCCGGCTGGTCTGGGAGCAGAAGAAGAAATCGCGCGGCAACATCATCGGCCAGTTGAAGCGCCTGGGCGCCTCCTGCGACTGGAGCCGCGAGGCTTTCACCATGTCGGGCGCCCCCGGTGCCCCGGACGGCGAGGCGGGCAACTTCCACGATGCCGTCATCAAGGTCTTCGTGGAGATGTACAACAAGGGCCTGATCTACCGCGGCAAGCGGCTGGTGAACTGGGACCCGCATTTCGAAACCGCGATCTCGGACCTCGAGGTGGAACAGGTCGAGGTGAACGGCAACCTCTGGCGGCTGCGCTACCGGCTGGCCGACGGGGTCAGCTATGAACACCCGGTGGCCTTCGACGACGAGGGGCGCGCAACCGATTGGGAAACGCGCGATTACCTCGTGGTCGCCACCACCCGGCCCGAAACCATGCTGGGCGACACCGGCGTGGCGGTCCACCCTGATGATGTCCGCTACCGCCACCTGATCGGCAGCCATGTGGTGATGCCGGTTACCGGCCGCCGCATCCCGATCGTGGGCGATGCCTACGCCGACCCCGACAAGGGCACCGGCGCCGTCAAGATCACCCCGGCGCATGACTTCAACGACTGGGGCGTGGGCACCCGCACCGGCCTGCGCGTCATCAACGTCATGGACACCCGCGCCGCCATCGCGCTGCGTGACAACGCCGATTTCGCCGAAGGCTGCCCGGCCGACCTGATCGCCGCCGCGATCGAGCGGTTCGACGGCCGCGACCGCTACGAGGTGCGCGAGGCCATCGTGACGCTGGCGCGCGACGACGGCTGGCTGGACGGCATCGACGCCGACCGCCACATGGTGCCGCACGGCGACCGTTCGAAGGTCGCCATCGAGCCCTTCCTGACCGACCAGTGGTTCGTCGATACCGCCAAGATCGTCGGCCCCGCGCTGGATGCCGTGCGCGACGGGCGCACCCAGATCCTGCCCGAACGCGATACCAAGACCTATTACCACTGGCTGGAAAACATCGAGCCCTGGTGCATCTCCCGCCAGCTCTGGTGGGGGCATCAGATCCCGGTTTGGTACGGGCCGGGGGTAGAGCCCGACGGCAAGTCCGACTATTCGACAGAGGGGCTGAAGGTCTTCTGCGGCACCACCTTTGCCGAGGTCGCGGCCCAGGCGCGCGCCTACTATGGCGTCGCGTCGGTTCACGAAAAGGCCGACCTCAGCGCCGCGCTGGAAGACCAGCTTGAAAGCTTCAGCCACGCCGAAGCCTCGGTTTCGCTGTGGCGCGACCCCGACGTGCTGGATACCTGGTTCTCCTCCGGCCTCTGGCCCATCGGCACGCTGGGCTGGCCGGAACAGACGCCGGAGCTGCAGAAATACTTCCCCACCTCGGTCCTCGTCACCGGGTTCGACATCATCTTCTTCTGGGTCGCCCGGATGATGATGATGCAGCTTGCCGTGGTGGGCGACATCCCCTTCCGCACCGTCTACGTCCACGCCCTGGTGCGCGACGAGAAGGGCAAGAAGATGTCGAAGTCGCTCGGCAACGTGCTTGATCCGCTGGAACTGATCGACGAATACGGCGCCGACGCCGTGCGCTTTACCCTGACCGCCATGGCGGCGATGGGGCGCGACCTCAAGCTTTCCACCCAGCGCATCGCCGGCTACCGCAACTTCGGCACCAAGCTCTGGAACGCCTGCCGCTTTGCCGAGATGAACGGGGTCTGGGAGGGCCACGCGACACAGGGCGCAGCGCCGCAGCCCAAGGCCACCGTGAACCGCTGGATCGTGGGCGAAACCGCCCGCGTGCGCGAGGCGGTCGATGAGGCGCTGGCGCAATACCGGTTCGATGCCGCGGCCAATGCGCTTTACGCCTTCATCTGGGGCAAGGTCTGCGACTGGTACGTCGAATTCGCCAAGCCGCTGTTCGACGACGCGGCCACCGCCGCCGAGACGCGGGCGACGATGGCCTGGGTGCTCGACCAGTGCATGATCCTGCTGCATCCGATCATGCCCTTCGTCACCGAGGAACTCTGGGGCCTGACCGGCCGCCGCGACAAGCTTCTCGTGCACGCCGACTGGCCCGCCTATGGCAGCGACCTGATCGACCCAGCCGCCGACCGCGAGATGAACTGGGTCATCGCCCTGATCGACGAGATCCGCTCGGCCCGCGCCCAGGTCCATGTCCCCGTCGGGCTGAAGCTTGACATGGTGCAGCTCTCGCTCGATGAGGCAGGCCGCGCCGCCTGGATGCGAAACGAGGCGCTGATCCGCCGCCTTGCCCGGATCGAGACGCTGACAGAGGCCGCCGCCGCCCCCAAGGGCGCGATCACCATCGCCGTGGAAGGCGGGGCCTTCGCCATCCCGCTCGAAGGCATCATCGACATCGCCGAGGAAAAGGCGCGGCTGGCCAAGGCGCTCGACAAGCTCAGGAAGGATCTCGGCGGCCTGCGCGGGCGGCTTGGCAATCCGAAGTTCGTGGCCTCCGCCCCCGAGGAGGTCGTCGATGAAACCCGCACCCTGCTGGAACAGGGCGAGGACGAGGCCGCCAAGATCGAGGCCGCGCTGGCCCGGCTGGCCGAGATCGGCTGACCGCCGCGCCGGGCGGGGCCCCGCCAGGGGCCCTGCCCCCGTGGCGCCGCCCACCCTGGCCACGCCCCTTGCGCCACATCCGCGGCAGGCGCATCCTGCCGCGTGATGGAGGCGCCGATGCCCGATCCCCTGAACCGCATCGCCGAACGCCGGATCCGCAAGGCCGAGGCCGAAGGCCAGTTCCGCAACCTGCGCGGCGCAGGCAAGCCCCTGCCCGACCGGCCTGGCGATGTCTTCACCGACCCGGGTGAAGCGCTGGGCTACCGGATGATGGCCGAGGCGGGCGCCCTGCCGGAAGAGTTCGGCCTGAAGGCCGCAGCGGCGGCGGCGCGCGCCCAGCTCGCCGCCGAAACCGACCCCGCCACGCGCAAGCGGCTTATGGCCGAACTGGCCGAGGCCGAGATGCGGCAGGCCATCGCCGAAGAGGCCCGCCGCCGCTTCATGCGGTAGGCCCCTCACTCGCGGCGCCATTTTCGGTCCGCAAATATCCCACGGGGGTGCGGGGGTGTGAAACCCCCGCCTGCACCGGCGCGGCCCGCGCGCCCGGTCAGGTCACATCCGTCATCTTCCGCGGCATGTCGTCCCGCAGCGGCACGGTCTGGCGCTCGATCATCCGGTGGACCCGGGGCGGGTCCGGCCCCTGGTGCAGGGCAAGGATCTTCTCGGTCAGTTCGCCATCCGCCTTGGTCCGGCGTTCCTGGTGGCGGATGTAATCGATCCAGGTCGGCACATGGTAGCTTTCGGTCCAGATCTCGGGCTGTTCCAGGTCGCGCAGCAGCGCCCATTGCCGGGCTCCGTCGCGGCGGCGGCCGCGGCGGCGCTGGCGCATGAGCGCCAGGAACGTCTCCACATCCGCCTGCGCGATCCGGTAGTCGATCATCAGAAGGATCGGCCCCGAGCGCGGCTGAAGGTCCAGCCGCAGCGCGGGCTCGCGCCAGCGATCCAGCGGGTCGAGGTTCAGGTTGGCATATTCCGCCATCCCCAGCCACCGCCCCACGAACACGCCCAGAAACAGCACCACCCCCGACAGGGCCAGTGCCTCGACCGGCCCGCGGGCGTCCGAGACAACCCCCCACAGCCAGCTTCCCAGCGCCATGCCGCCGAAGGTGGCGGTCTGGTAGAACGACAGCGCCCGCCCCACCACCCAGCGCGGGGTGGACAACTGCACCGTGACGTTGAACAGCGACAGCGCCAGCACCCAGCTTGCCCCCGTCAGCCCCAGCGCCAGCAGGCTCAGCCAGATCGAGCGACTGAAGGCCAGCCCCTCGACCCCCAGCGCGAAGCCCAGGAAGGCAAGCTGCACCAGCCGTTCGTTGCGCAGCTTCGCCGCCAGCCTGCTGCTCGCCACCACCCCGCCGATCGCCCCCAGGCCGAAGGCGCCCAGCAGCAGGCCGTAGGTCAGCGCCGTGCCCCGCAGCACATCGGCCGCCACCACCGGCAGCAGCGCCAGCACCGACGAGGCCGCGACCCCGAACAGCAGCCCGCGCGCCATCACCCGCAACAGCGCGGGCGACATCGACACATAGCGCCAGCCCGCCGACAGCGCCGAACCCAGGCTCTCGCGCGGCAGCCGTCGCGGCTTGGTCTCCGGGCGCCAGCGCACCAGCGCCCAGACGATGGCGATGTAGCTGACCGCGTTGACCGCGAAGGCCGCCCCCGCGCCCGCCGCCGCCACGATCATCCCGCCCAGCGCCGGGCCGATCGACCGCATCAGGTTGAACCCCATCGAGTTCAGCCCCACGGCGCTGCGCACCTCGTCCCTGGGCACGACATCCCCGACCGAGGCCTGCCAGGCCGGGTTCGACAGCGCGCCCCCGGCCCCGATGATGAAGGTGAAGATCAGGATCACCCAGGGCGTCACCATCCCGCCGAAGGCCAGGGCCGCCAGCCCGGCCGATGCGACCAGCATGAAGCTCTGCGCCCAGATCATGACCATCCGGCGGTCGAAATTGTCGGCCAGCGCGCCCGCCAGAAGCGAAAAGACCATGTACGGCAGGATGTTGGCCGCCTGAACCAGGGCCACCATGCCGTTCGACACGGCCAGTTCTGTCATCAGCCAGCCCGCACCAACCCCCTGGATGAGGCTGCCGAGGTTCGAGATGTTGTTGCCGATCCAGAGTTCCCGGAACGTCAGGTGCCGCAGTGGCGCCAGCACCGGTGCGCGTGTCTTCGGTTGCGTCTGATCCATCGGCGCCCTCCGCGCCTGCGATATGACGCCGCAGGCCGGGAAAGCTCAAGCCCTCGGCGACGGGCTGCGCGCAAATGGCCGTGTGGCGTCGGCGGGCTGCCACGCCCGCCCCGCAAGCGGGCCCTTGCCGCACCGCCCGAAATCCGCTTCTGTCACGCCATGATCGGTCCTCGCTTCACGCCCCTCGTCGACAGCCTGCCCGCCACCGTGCCCTTCGTGGGGCCCGAAACGCAGGAACGCGCCCGCGGCCGCCCCTTCGTGGCCCGGCTGGGCGCGAACGAAAACGTCTTCGGCCCCTCGCCCAAGGCCATCGCCGCGATGCAGGCGGCCGCCGCCGATGTCTGGATGTACGGCGATCCCGAAAACCACGATCTGAAACAGGCGCTGGCGGCCCATCACGGGGTCACCGCACAGAACATCGTGGTGGGCGAGGGGATCGACGGGCTGCTGGGCTATCTGGTGCGGCTGATGGTGGGGCCGGGCGATGCCGTCGTCACCTCCGACGGCGCCTATCCCACGTTCAACTTCCATGTCGCCGGGTTTGGCGGCACGCTTCACAAGGTGCCTTACCGGGGCGATGCCGAAGACCCGCAAGCGCTGGTTGCGCGCGCGGCCGAGGTCGGCGCGAAGCTGATCTACCTTGCCAACCCCGACAACCCGATGGGCAGCGCCCACTCGGCCACCACGGTCGCCGCAATGGTCGAGGCAGTGCCCGACGGCAGCCTGCTGGTGCTGGACGAGGCCTATGTCGACCTTGCCCCAGACGGCACCGCGCCGGACATCGCCGCCGATGACCCCCGTGTGATCCGGATGCGTACCTTTTCCAAGGGCTACGGTCTGGCAGGCGCGCGCGTGGGCTATGCGATCGGCGCGGCGCCGCTGATCGCCGCCTTCGACAGGATCCGCAACCACTTCGGGATGGGTCGCGTCAGCCAGGCCGCGGCGCTGGCCGCGCTGGCCGATCAGCCCTACCTGGCCGAGGTGAAGGCCAAGGTGGCCCGTGCGCGCGATCGGCTGGCCGAGATTTCCCGGGCAAACGGGCTGCTGCCCCTGCCCTCGGCCACGAATTTCGTGACCATCGACTGCGGCGCCGACGGGGCCTTTGCCCGCCGCGTGCTGCAGGGGCTGATCGCGCGCGACATCTTCGTGCGGATGCCCTTCGTCGCCCCGCAAGACCGCTGCATCCGCGTCAGTTGCGGCCCCGATGCGATGCTTGATGGCTTTGCGGCAGCCCTGCCCGCGGCCTTGGCCGAGGCGCGCGGCTAGCGCCCGGCGACCACGGCCGCCGCGGCCTCCAGCGCGCCCGGGCCATGCGGCAGGCCCAGCGCCTTCATCCCCGCGTCCATCGCAGCCAGCGCGCCCAGCGTCATGTGGGCATTCACATGGCCCATATGCGCCACCCGGAAGAAGCCGTGATAGGCCGGGTCCTTGCTGTCGGCCATTCCCAGCCCGATCCCCAGCGTCACGCCCGCCTCGGCTTCGGTCCAGCGGCGCAGCGCGGTGGCGTGGGGCGCGCCAAGCCGGGCGGCGGTCACCGCATGGCTGCGCGCCCCCGGGTCGCGCACGTTCAGCGCGATCTCGGGGTTGCCCGCGCCCCAGGCGTCAAAGGCCGCCCAGACCGCCCTTGCCAGAGTGGCATGGCGCGCCCAGACAGCCTGCAGCCCCTCTTCATGCACGATCATCGTCAGCGCCTCGGCCAGACCAAACAGGTGATGCGTGGGCGCGGTGCCGCAGAAAAGCTGCCAGAACTCGGTCGCCCCGGCGCGTGGCGCCCAGTCCCAGTAGGGCGTGCACAGATCACCCCCGGTGCAGCGGGCCTTGGCCCTGTCCGAAAACCACACGAAGCCCAGCCCCGGCGGCGTCATCAATCCCTTCTGGCTGGCCGCCACCAGGACATCGACGCCCCAGGCGTCCATCCGCAGCTCGTCGCAGCCCAGCGAGGCGATGGCATCCACCGCCAGCAGGGCCGGATGCCCTGCCGCGTCGATCGCCGCGCGCACGGCGGCCACGTCGGATCTGACCGAGCTGGCGGTATCCACATGCGTCATCAGCACCGCCTTGATCCGCCCCGCGGTATCGGCGCGCAGCGCCGCCTCGACCTGCGCGGGATCCGCGGCGACCGACTTGCCGAAATCGAGCATCTCGACCATCACGCCCATCCGGCGCGCGGAATTGGCCCAGCCATGACCGAAGTTGCCGGTCGCCAGCACCAGCGCCACATCCCCGCGCGAAAACAGGTTGGCATTCGCGGCCTCCCAGGCGCCGTGGCCATTGACGATGTAGATCGCCACATTGCCCCGCGTGCCCGCCACCGTCTTCAGATCAACCAGAACCCGGTCGGTCAGGTCGTGCAGCGGGCCCTCGTAGATGTTCGGCGCCGCGCGGTGCATCGCGTTCAGCACGCGGTCGGGCATGACCGAGGGACCGGGAATGGCAAGGTAGGGGCGACCGTTGGCAAGGCTCATGTTGGCTCCGATGCAGGCTGCCTTCGGGTGCTAGACCCGCCTCCTGCCAAGGTCAACCGCCTGCATTGCTTGCCTGATCGCGGCTTTCCCGCTAGACCGCGCTGACCTCTCGCGGCGGGCCCGGGTCCGCTGCCCGCCCGGAAAGGCCCTGGCCCGTGACGAACGGCACCCTTCTGCGCTGGATCTGGCGCGACTACCTGCGGCCGCATCTGCCCACCCTTGCGGTGGCCCTTGTCCTGATGACGATCGAAGGCGGCACGCAGGGCGCGCTGTCCTACCTGATCCAGCCCATGTTCGACAAGGTCTTCGTCGGCGGCTCGGCCTCGGCGGTGGTCTGGGTTGCGCTGGCGGTAAGCGCGGTTTTCATCCTGCGGGCCTCGGCCAGTTTCGGGCAGCGGGTGCTGATGGCGATGGCAGGTGAACGGGTGGTGGCCGCGATGCAGCGCGACCTTCTGGCCCATCTGATGATGCTGGAGCTTGGCTTCCACCATGTGCAGTCCCCCGGCGCGCTGATCGAACGGGTGCGCGGCGATACCACCACGCTGCGCGCGCTGTGGAGTTCGATGCTGGCGGCGCTCGGGCGCGATATCGTGGCGCTGATCTCGCTGCTGGGGGTTGCCATCTCGATCGACTGGCGCTGGACGCTGATCGCCGTGGCAGGGGCGCCCCTCCTGGTCCTGCCGATTGTCCGGCTGCAGAAGGTCGTCCGCCGCACCAGCCGCGCGGGGCGCGAGACTGCCTCGCGCATCACCACACGGCTGGACGAAATCTTCCACGGCATCGCCACCATCCAGCTGACAGGCACCGAACGGCGCGAGGGCGCACGCTTCGGCGCCGACCTCAACCAGTATGTCCGCGCCCAGATCCGCGCCGAGGCCGGATCGGCCGGCATCCCGGCGATGATGGACATCGTGGCGGCCATCGGCTTTGCCGGGGTGCTTGTGTACGGCGGCTTCCAGATCATCCGCGGCGAGAAGACCGTGGGCGAGTTCATGAGCTTCTTCACCGCCATCGCGCTGGTGTTCGAACCGCTGCGCCGCCTTGGCGCGGTGTCGGGCGCCTGGCAGGTGGCGCGGGCCAGCCTGGAGCGGATCCGGGGGCTGTTCGATGCCCCCCCGGGCATCGTCGCCCCGGCCATTGCCGCCCCCCTGCCCGCGACGCTGCGGATCGAGATGGATGCGGTACACTTCGGCTATGGACCCGAACCCGTGCTGCACGGGCTGAGCTTTACCGCCGAGGCTGGCAAGACCACTGCGCTGGTGGGCCCCTCGGGCGCGGGCAAGACCACCGTCTTCAGCCTGCTGACCCGGCTGGCCGACCCGCAGGGCGGCGCGGTGCGGATCGGCGGGCAGGATATCCGCACGCTGGACCTGCGCGGGCTGCGCGGGCTCTTCTCGGTCGTGTCGCAGGACACCGCGCTGTTCGACGAGACGATCCGCGACAACATCCTGCTGGGGCAAGAGGGCGTCAGTGCCGCCCGGCTGGACGAGGTGCTGGACGCCGCCCACATCCGCGATTTCGTGGCGGGGCTGCCGCAAGGGCTGGACACACCCGCCGGGCCGCGCGGCTCTGGCCTGTCGGGCGGTCAGCGGCAGCGGGTGGCGATTGCGCGCGCGTTGCTGCGCGACGCGCCGATCCTGCTTTTGGAC
Organism: Paracoccaceae bacterium; assembly: GCA_027351005.1. GTDB lineage: Bacteria > Pseudomonadota > Alphaproteobacteria > Rhodobacterales > Rhodobacteraceae > Solirhodobacter. The sequence continues at coordinate 16,145 of DAIEJF010000036.1, forward strand.
GAGGCGACCAGCGCGCTGGACGCGGCTTCGGAAACCCATGTGCAGGCGGCGCTGGCCCGGCTGCAGAAGGGGCGCACGACGCTGGTGATCGCGCACCGTCTGTCAACCATCCGCGATGCCGACAAGATCGTGGTGATGGAACGCGGCCGGGTGGTGGACCAGGGCACGCATGAAGAACTGATCGCGCGCTCGGGGCTTTACGCCGAGCTTTACCGCCTCCAATTCCGCACCGAGGGCGCCACCGCCACATAGGCGGCACCCTGCGGCAGCAGAGGCCAGGCTTCGGCAGGCCAGAGCTTGCGCCAGCCGCGCTCGGCGCAATGGCGGGCAAGCACGCGGCCCGGCTGTCCCGCGGCGCGTTCCAGATGGCGCAGGACCTGCCCGGTCCAGCCAGGCACAGGCACGCTGAAGCGGGTGGCGATCAGCACCCATTCGCCGCCCGCTGCCTGCACCCCCTGCGCCAGCGCCTGCGCCCGGTCGGCGGGGCCGGGCACCACCTGCGCCCCGGCGTCTGCGGCGATCTGCAGGGTGGCATCGGTCGACCCGCCATCCACCACGATCAGGTCGCGGATCAGTCCTTCGGCCAAACCCTCGCCCAGCGCGGCCAACTGGAACGGCAGCACCGCCGCCGCGTCCCGTGTCGCCACCACCACCGAGATCGGGGCACGCATCGCACAGCTCCCTGTTGCCGCCGTGATGCCATCCTATATGACGGAACGACACCAAGGGGAGATCAAAATGACAGGTGAACGCGCCGAGGGCCGCCGGGTCTATCGCATCACCGGGGCCGACCGGGTGACGTTTCTGCAAGGTCTGGTGTCGAACGACGCCCGCCGCCTGGCCGATGGGCCGGTCTATGCCGCGCTTCTGACCCCGCAGGGCAAATACCTGGCCGATTTCCTTCTGGTGCCGCAGGGCGATGCCATCCTGCTGGACGTGGCTGAGGGGCTGGCCGAAGGTCTGGTGAAGCGGCTGTCCATGTACCGGCTGCGGGCGGCGGTGCAGATCGAACCCACCGCGCTGCACGTCAGCCGCGGGCTTGGCGATCCGCCGCCGGGCGCCGTCGCCGATCCGCGTCACCCCGCGCTTGGCTGGCGGCTTTATACCGAGACGCCGGGGGCCGAGCCGGTGACGGATTGGGACGCAATCCGGGTCGCGCATCTGATCCCCGAAACCGGGATCGAGCTGATCCCGGACGAGACCTACATCCTCGAAGCCGGGTTCGAGCGGCTGCACGGGGTGGATTTCCGCAAGGGCTGTTACGTCGGGCAGGAGGTGACCGCCCGGATGAAGCACAAGACCGAGCTGCGCAAGGGGCTGGCACGGGTGGCGGTGGAGGGTGACGCAGCCCCCGGGACGCCCATCCACGCCGATGGCAAGGAGGCGGGGGTTCTGCACAGCCGTGCGGGCGACAGGGCCATCGCCTACCTGCGCTTCGACCGGGCCGAGGGGCCGATGACAGCGGGGCTGGCCTCGGTGCGCTGGCTGAAGGACTAGCCCAGCGCCGCGTCGGCCAGCACGATGGCAGGCTGCATCCCGGCCTTGGCAAAAAGCGCGGCGGACGGACCGTTCCACGCCCAGTAGGTGGTCGCCCAGACGGTCGCGCCCTCTGCCCCGAAACGGGCGCGGGCCGCCGCCAGCAGCGCCGTGCCGATGCCGCGCCTGCGCGCTCCTTCGGCCACGGCGACCTGGTGGACAAAGCCGCGCACCCGCGCGCAGCGCAGCGCGTCGGCCGTCACCTCCTGCCGTTCGCAAAGCGCGTAGCCCAGCGCCTGCCCCCCGGCCTCGGCCAGAAGGCAGAACCAGCCGGGGCGGGCGATCTGTTCGGCCAGATGGGCCGCCACATCCGCCGTGGCGCCCCGGGGGTGGAACACATCCGGGCGCGCGGCAACATGCAGGTCATGCAGGACCGTGTGCAGGGGCAGCAGAATTGCCGCCTCTGAGGGTGCAAGGGCGCGGATCAGGGGCGCGCCCGGCATGGCCTAGGCCCGCTCGGAATATTCCATCAGTTCGGTATGGACGATGATATCCTCGTCCGGCCCCACGAAGGGCGGCACCATGATCCGCACGCCGTTGTCGAGGATGGCAGGCTTGAAGCTTTTCGACGCGGTCTGGCCGTTCTGCACAGGCTCGGTTTCCACGACCCGGCAGGTCACCTTCTGCGGCAGCTTCAGCGACAGCGCCTCGTCCCCGAAATACTGCACCTGCGCCTTCATCCCGTCCTGAAGGAAGGGGCGACGGTCGCCCAGAAGGTCGGCCGACAGTTCGATCTGCTCGAAGGTGTCGGTGTCCATGAACACCAGCATCCCGTCGGTTTCATAAAGGAACTGCTGCTCGCGGATCTCCAGATCCACCAGTTCGACCTTGTCTTCCGAGCGGAAGCGTTCGTTCAGCTTGCGCCCGTCGCGCAGGTTCTTCATCTCGACCTGCGCAAAGGCGCCGCCCTTGCCGGGCTTGACATGGCTGACCTTCACGGCACCCCAAAGGCCGCCGTCGTGCTCGAGCACGAAGCCCGGCTTGATCTCGTTACCGTTGATCTTGGCCATTAACGAAATCCTTACCAAAAGGTTGAATACGGCGGACGCGCACCTATATCTTGGTGCGCCCCGCGAGGCAAGGCGACGAAATACAGTGGATGCCGCGACGAGCCATGCTAAGCCTGCATGGCGGGCATTCCTTCTGAGGAATACCGAATCGGCGCGAAAACGCCATATTCGCGACACGCCAAAATTCGCAAGAGCAAGAAAAAAAGGACCAACGCATGGCCGATTTCGTCGATGGCACCGCTTTCAATCACGAACAGGGGCAGCGCGCCCGCAAGCTGTTCGCCGCTGTCGTGCTGGCCGCGTTGGATGACGCGATCGCCGACGACAAGAAGTACGGCAACGGGCCGGAACAGATCGCCCGCTGGGCGCGGTCGCGCGACGGGCGCGAGGTTCTGTCCTGCGCCGGGATCGACCCGAACGAGCGTGTCGTGAAGGGTCTGATGGAATTCGTCTCCAAGGGCGTGCGCACCTCGGTCGCGCTGTCGCGCGAGGAAAGCGAACGCCGCCACGCGCTGGAAATGGATCAGGCCGAAGCGGCCTGAGATCCGGCGATCCGGCACACCGCGACGCGCCCGACCCCGGGCGCGTCTTGCGTTTGAGGGGGCAGGATGGCGCGCGCGCTGATGATCCAGGGCACCGGGTCGGATGTGGGCAAATCCACATTGGTCGCGGGCCTTGCGCGTGCCTTTGCCCGGCAGGGCCTGCGGGTGCGCCCCTTCAAGCCGCAGAACATGTCCAACAACGCCGCTGTCACCGCCGACGGGGGCGAGATCGGCCGGGCACAGGCGCTGCAGGCCCGCGCGGCGGGGGTGGCCCCGTCGGTCCACATGAACCCGGTCCTGCTGAAACCCGAAAGCGATACCGGCGCACAGGTGATCGTGCAGGGGCACCGCGCGGGAAGCCTTCTGGCCGCCGACTGGATGGGGAAGAAGCCCGACCTGCTGCCAGCCGTGATGGACAGCTTTTCGCGCCTGGCCGCCGACGCGGATCTGGTGCTGGTGGAAGGCGCGGGCAGCCCCGCCGAAACCAACCTGCGGGCAGGCGACATTGCCAACATGGGCTTTGCCACCGCCGCGGGCGTGCCCGTGGTGCTGGTGGGCGACATCGACCGCGGCGGGGTGATCGCGCAACTTGTCGGCACCCATGCGGTGCTGGCGCCCGGCGATCTTGCGATGATCCGCGGCTTTGCGGTGAACAAGTTCCGCGGTGACCCACGTCTCTTTGACGCGGGGATGGACGAGATCGCGCGGCACACCGGCTGGGCGCCGCTGGGTCTGGTGCCCTGGTTCCGCGACATGTGGAAACTGCCCGCCGAAGACGCGGTGGACCATGTGCGGCGCAATGCGGGCGCGGTGAAGGTCGCGGTGCCGCTGCTGTCGCGCATCGCGAATTTCGACGATCTTGATCCCTTGCGCCTCGAGCCGGGGATCAGCGTCGAGATCGTGCCGCCTGGCCGCCCCCTGCCTGGCGATGCCACGCTGGTGCTGATCCCCGGCAGCAAGGCCACGCTGGCCGACCTTGGCTTCTTCCGCGCGCAGGGCTGGGATATCGACCTTGCCGCCCACCGCCGCCGTGGCGGGCATGTGCTGGGCCTCTGCGGCGGCTACCAGATGCTTGGCCGCAGCGTGGCCGACCCGGAGGGGGTCGAAGGCCCTGCGGGCACGGCAGCGGGGCTGGGCCTGCTGGACGTGGAGACGGTGATGCGCCCGCAAAAGCAGGTCGGCCAGCGCGCAGGGCTGGCAGACGGGCTGCCGGTGACGGGCTACGAAATCCACATCGGCCGGACCGAAGGCCCCGACCGGGCGCGCGGCTGGGTGACGCTGGATGGCGCGCCAGAGGGGGCGGAAAGCCCCGATGGCCGGGTGCGCGGCACCTATCTGCACGGCATCTTC
>DAIEJF010000315.1 GCA_027351005.1 Paracoccaceae bacterium
GGTTCGCCGCGCGCCTCGCTTGCCGGGCGTGGCGCCACCCGGGGGGCCGCGGCCGCGACGGGGGCCGGGGCTGCGGGCAGCAGGCGGATCACCGTCCGCCGCCGGGCGCCAAACAGGCGGCGCAGCAGGCCGGGGCGTTCCTCGACCTCCTCGACCAGCCCCAGCGCCTTCAGCCGCACCAGCGGGCGGCCGACCTCGACGCCCTGTCCGCGCGCCTCGACCAGAAGCGAATCGCGATCCACCACGCCCCGTTCGCCCTGCAGGCGCCGCAGAACGGCAAGCAGATCCTGTTCGGCGCGGTCCAGCGGCATTTCGGGCATGTGGTCTTCCTTCCTTGGGCGCGGGGGGCGTGCCATCGCAGATTGTACCGCCCGCGTCAACGACGCCAAGCCTGTGCCGCGGCGGACGCGCGGCCGCTTGCCGGTCAGCCCTCGTCGGCTGGGGGGGTGCCGCTGCCGCGGGCGGGCTTCTTCGTCTTCTTGGTGTCGCGCAGCTCGTGCATGGTTTCCAGTTGCATCTGCTGCATCTCGGCCAGCCGCTGCCACTGGCGCGAGATCAGGTAATCCAGCTTTTCATGCAGGTGGCGCACCTCAAGTTCGGCCTTCAGGTTCACCCGGTAGTCGCCCAGCGCGCGCAGCCTGTCCTTCGCCTCCTGCCGTTTCTGGCTCATCATGATGACGGGCGCCTGAATGGCGGCGATGCAGGACAGGACCAGGTTCAGCAGGATGAAAGGGTAGGGGTCGAAGGCACGGGTGGCCCCCATGACGAGGTTGAGCGAGACCCAGACCATCAGCACCCCGGCGAAGGACAACAGGAACCACCAGCTTCCGCCGAAGCTGGCCAGATGGTCGGAAACCCGCTCGCCGAAGGTGCGGTGCTCGTCGAATTCCTCTTCGCTGTTCTCCGAGATCGTGTCCTGCCGGGCGATGCTTTCCACCACCTGCCGGTCAAGTTCGGTGAATTCGCCATGTTCCTGCTGAAGAAGCTCTTCCATCAGCAGCATGCGGTAGCGCGCCAGCTCCTGTCGGCTGATCCGCGCGCCGCGGGGCAGGTCGGGGTGGTCGGCGTGAATGCGGTTGGCCAGCGTCGGCCGCAGGTCTTCGACCCGCACAAGGTCGCGCTTGCGGAACTTCTTGCCGCTGATCGCCGAGGGCCGCTTGCGCGGCTTGCTGCGCGATCCGGGCGCGGCACCGGTGGCGCCATCATCGGGGCTTTCGTCGGCGAAGTCGCCCTCGGCCCCCGGCTCGGTGTCGGGAACATCGGGTTCCACCAGCGTCTCGTCGCCCTCGGTCCGGTCAGCGGTCAGGCCGTCGTAATACTCTCCGGCGCCGGGGGTGTCGTCATCCTCGGGGCGGGCGGTTTCGGGCTTGGGTCGCGGGTCCATGGCTGTCCTCGTTTCGTCCGGGCCGCCGCGGCGGCACTGGGCGGCACCGATAGGCGCTGCCCGTAACAGGTTTCTGACGGTAAAGCGGGAACGCCCCGGGTGAAAGCCCGTGTTGCGCGACGGGGGCGGGGACACGGCGCCCGCCGGGGCCCGCGCCCGGCCGCCCGTGAGGGTCGGCGATTGCCCTCTGCCGTTAGGAGACAGTGTGGGCGGGCGGTGCGTATCCCCCCGGCCCGGGGGACGAGCAAAGCGCCCCAAGGCCAGCGCCCGACCGCCCGTGAGGGCGGGCGCTTCCTCTGCGTCGGGTGCGGGCTCACCCTTGGGAGGAACCTCACCATAAACCGCAGACGGTCACCCGCGCTGCGCCCACCCGCGGTCGGGCGATGGCCCTGTGTCTGGGGGGCGTGGGTCCGTGGTCGCTGCGGTCCGGTCTGCCATCGGCGGCGGCCCGCCCGCGGTGCGGCGCGGGCCATTGCCCCTGCGCTTGGCCGTGCTACGTTGGCGTCCGATCCAATGGCGGATTTCGATGCAGCCTCAAGGCCCTGACCATCCCGTCGCCCCGTGCGCACGTCCCTTGACCCGGCGTGCGCTCGGGGCCTGTCTGGCCGCGCCCCTCGCGGCTGCCCTGCTGCCGCGCCGGGCCGCGGCGGCCCTGCCGCGCGGACCCCTTCCCGAGATGAAAGCCCTTTATTACCGCTTCGCCAATTCGCCCTTTCCCTATAACGGCCCGCGCCCCGATGACGGCAAGCCCTTCCTTGACGTGCAGACCCGCGACGGGCGGCTGGGCCATACCTCGCCCCGCGGCGGGGTCTATTACCTGGACCCCACCTATTCCGACCAGCGCGTGCTGGCGGCGCTGCCCAGCGGGTTCGATCTGCAACGCAAGGGCTGCATCGTCGTCTTCTTTCATGGCAACCAGACCATTCTTGAACGCGACGTGGTCGAACGCCAGAAGGTGCTGGACCAGTTGGAGGGTTCGGGCCTGAACGCGGCCTTCCTTGCGCCGCAGTTTGCGGTCGATGCGCTGGATTCCAGTGCGGGCCGGTTCTGGGAGCCGGGGTTTTTCGCGCGCTTCCTGGCGGAAGGGGCGCTGGCGCTGGCCGAACTCTGGGGCGACGGGGTGGCAAAGATGGCCTTTGCCGCGATGCCGGTGATTCTGGTCGCCTATTCCGGCGGCTACAACCCGCTGGCCTATGCGATCTCGGTCGGTGGTGCGGGGCGGCGGGTGGCGGGCGTGGTGCTGCTCGATGCGCTGTTCGGGGAAGAGGACCGCTTCACCGACTGGGTGAAGGACAACCGCCGCCGCGCCTTCTTCCTGTCGACCTTCACCGAATCCTCCGAGGCCGAGAATGCCGCGGTCCGGGACCGGCTGAAGACCGAAGGTGTCGCTGCGCTGTCCGGCCCGCCACGGGTGCTGGCCCCCGGCACGGTCGATTTCTTCCCCACGCTGGGGCATGACCATGCGACCTACATGACCGATGCCTGGGTCGAGACCCCGCTGACCTGGGTGCTGGACCGGGTGCGCGGCTACCCGCGGGGCTGATCGAGGCCCAGCATCCGCCGGATGTCCGCGGGCGTGGCCCCCTCGGCGCGGTACTTCGCCAGCGCGCGGGCGTCGTCGCGCTTGGCCAGCCGCTTGCCCGCCGTGTCGCGGATCAGCCGGTGATGGTGCCAGACGGGCACCGGCAGGCCCAGCAGCGCCTGCAACAGCCGGTGCAGGAACGTGGCGGCAAACAGGTCTTCGCCGCGCACCACCTCGGTGATGGCCTGCCGCGCGTCATCGACCACCACGCTCAGATGATAGGCGGGGCCGATGTCACGGCGGGACAGCACGATGTCGCCCTGCTCTGCCTGCATCCGCGCCGGGTCGAGCCTGTGGACCCCGGCATGGGCGGGCCCGGTTTCCACCAGATCCAGCGGCCCGGCCCGCGCCAGCGCCCGCGCCAGATCCAGACGGATCGCATCGCCCGGCGCGCGGTCGGCCATCGGGCGGGCGCGGCAGGTGCCGGGGTAGACCGGGGCGGCGGCACCTTCCTGCGGCGCGGCCGCCGCGGCGGCGATCTCGGCGCGGGTGCAGCGGCAGGGATAGCAAAGGCCCATCGCGATCAGCCGGTCGAGCGCCGCGGCGTAATCCGCAAGGTGGTCGGATTGACGCAGCACCGGGGTTTCCCAGGACAGCCCCAGCCAGGCGAGGTCGTCAAGGATCGCGGTCTCCCAGGCCAGGCGGCAGCGGGCGCGGTCGGTATCCTCGATGCGGATCAGAAAGGCCCCGCCCGCGGCCTGCGCCCGGTCATGGGCAAGGATGGCGGAATAGGCATGGCCCAGATGCAGCGGACCGGTGGGCGAGGGCGCGAACCGGGTCCGATACATCAACCCTGCCCCTGAAGCCATCCCGTGAAGAGTTCCTTCGCCCGGTCGGTATAGCCCTTGTAGCGGTCCTTGCGCCCCTTGCGGCCGCCGCGCGCGTCCTCGAGCGGGGGAAACAGGCCGAAGTTCACATTCATCGGCTGGAAGGTCTTTGCATCCGCCCCGCCGGTGATGTGGTTGACCAGCGCGCCCATCGCCGTTTCCGGCGGTGGCGCGGCCAGGGCGCGCCCCGTCATCTCGGCCGCCGCCAGCCGCCCCGCCAGCAGGCCCATCGCGGCGCTTTCCACATAGCCTTCCACCCCGGTGATCTGCCCGGCAAAGCGGACATGGGGCCGCGAGCGCAGCCGCAATTGCGCATCGAGCAGCCGCGGAGAGTTGATGAACGTGTTGCGGTGAATTCCGCCCAGGCGCGCAAAGCTTGCGTTCTGCATCCCGGGAATCATACGGAAAACATCAACTTGCGCGCCGTATTTCATCTTGGTCTGGAAGCCCACGATGTTGTAGAGCGTGCCCAGCGCGTTGTCGCGCCGCAACTGCACCACCGCATAGGGCTTTTCCGTGGGCCGGTGCGCATTGGTCAGCCCGACCGGCTTCATCGGCCCGTGGCGCAGCGTGTCGCGCCCGCGTT
>DAIEJF010000321.1 GCA_027351005.1 Paracoccaceae bacterium
GCCTTTTGGCCCCGCCCGGCGGCTGCGCAGCACGTCGCACAGCAACTCGTGGCAGCGCGCCGCAGCAGGCGACAGGCGGCGCGCGCGCAGCGTGATCAGCGAATAGGGGCTGACCGCCACGGTTTCGCGGATGTCCAGCCGACAGAGGTCGCTGGCCGTCGTGACGATCAGATTCGCCACCTCTTCCGCCACCGGCGCCACCACCGTGGGGTCACGCAGCAAGGCCAGGATCACCAGCAGCGACGAGGTGTTTGTGACATTGCCCGGCAGCGGCGCCCCGATCTCGCGCAGGGTCTGTTCCAGTGCCTGCCGGATCGGCGCGCCGGGGCCCTGCACCACCCAGCTATCGCCGGTCAGGTCGGCCAGCGACAGGTCGGGCGTCTGCGCCGCGCGGTGGCGCGCGTTGGCGATCAGCCGCACTTCTTCGCCCTGGGCGGGCACCAGATCCAGATCGCGCGAGGACTGGCCCGGCGGCAGGCGGGCCAGCACCATGTCATAGCGCATCGCCACCAGCCCGTTCACCAGCTCCTCGCTGGTGGCGACCTGCACATGCAGTTCCACCGCCGGGGCGGCGGCCTTCAGCTGCTGGATCGCGGGCACCACATAGCCCACCGCCGCGCCGGTCACGGCACCGATGCGCACCACGCCGCCGCTGCCGCTGCGCAGCCGGTCCACCTCTTGTGCGGCCTCGTGCAGCTCGTCCAGCAGGTTGCGCGCATGCCGCACCAGCCCCGCGCCCAGCAACGTTGGCGTCATGCCACGCGGCGCGCGGTCGAAGGCGGGGGCGCCCACGATCTCTTCCAGCTCGCGCAGCGCCCGCGACGCTGCGGGCTGGGTCATGCCCAGCGCCTCGGCCGCCAGCGACAACTGCCGCAGGTCGTCGATCGCCGCGATGAGCCGGAAATGGCGAAGCTGAAGCCTGCGGGCAAGGAGATCGGACATCGATATACCAGAAATGCAATGACGATTCGTTCATTGCGAATTTGATTGATATGGCGCGCCGTGTCTAACCTTTGCCGGGGAGCGCGGGAACGCCCCCGCAACGCACACAATCCTGATGCAGGACCGGGCCGAAGCCCGGCCACGCCAGGGGTAGGGAGGACGACCATGAAGACCATCACCGCCGCTCTGGCGGCCCTTGCGTTTGGCGCGGCGCTGTCCGGCCCGGCCCTAGCGCAGGACAAGGGCACCATCGGCATCGCCATGCCCACCAAGTCGTCGGCCCGCTGGATCGCGGACGGCAACAACATGGTCAAGCAGTTCGAGGCGCAGGGCTACAAGACCGACCTGCAATACGCCGAGGACGATATTCCGAACCAGTTGAACCAGATCGAGAACATGATCACCAAGGGTGACAAGGTTCTGGTCATCGCGGCGATCGACGGCACCACGCTGTCGAACGCGCTGGCGAACGCGGCGGCGGCGGGGATCAAGGTGATCGCCTATGACCGGCTGATCAACGGCACCCCGAACGTCGACTATTACGCCACCTTCGACAACTTCCAGGTGGGCGTGCTGCAGGCCAATTCGCTGGTCGACGGTATGAAGCAGCGTTTCCCCGACGTGCATCCGTGGAACGTGGAACTCTTCGGCGGCTCGCCCGACGACAACAACTCGGGCTTTTTCTACAACGGCGCGATGTCGGTGCTGCAACCGCTGATCGACAAGGGCGACATCAAGATCGTGTCCGGCCAGATGGGCATGGACAAGGTGGGCACCCTGCGCTGGGATGGCGCGGTGGCGCAGTCGCGGATGGATAACCTGCTGTCGGCCTATTACACCAAGGCGCATGTGAACGGCGTGCTGTCGCCCTATGACGGCCTGTCGATCGGCATCCTGTCCTCGCTCAAGGGTGTGGGCTACGGCTCGGGCGATCTGAAGATGCCGATCGTCACCGGCCAGGACAGCGAGATCCCCTCGATCAAGTCGATCATCGCGGGCGAGCAGTATTCCTCGATCTTCAAGGATACCCGCGAACTGGCCAAGACCACGGTCGAGATGGTGAACGCCATGCTGAGCGGCGGCACCGTTCCGGTCAACGACACCAAGACCTACAACAACGGCGTGAAGGTCGTCCCCTCGTTCCTGCTCAAGCCGGTGCTGGTCGACAAGGCCAACTACGACAAGATTCTTGTCGGCTCGGGCTACTACAAGGCTGACCAGCTGAAGTAACCTTTCCCCGGTGACACGGCTGATCCGACCCCGCGGCGCGCGACGCTGCCGCGGGGTTACGCACCCCCGAACGACAGACTGGATGGCGCCATGGCCCCGATCCTGCAGATGCGCGGCATCACCAAGACTTTCCCCGGCGTCCGGGCGCTCGACAACGTGACGCTGTCGGTCGAGGCGGGCGAGATCCACGCGCTTGTGGGCGAGAACGGCGCGGGCAAATCCACCCTGATGAAGGTGCTGTCGGGCGTCTATCCGCACGGCAGCTACGAAGGCGAGATGCTCTTCGAGGGCCAGCCCCTGCGGCTGTCTGGCATCCACGACAGCGAGGCGCGCGGGATCATCATCATCCACCAGGAACTTGCGCTGGTTCCGCTGCTGTCGATCGCCGAGAACATCTTTCTGGGCAACGAGATCACCCGCCACGGCGTGATCGACTGGAACGAGACGTTCCGGCGCACCGAAGGGCTGCTGGCCAAGGTCGGGCTGGACGAAAGCCCGCAGGCGCGCATCGACACGCTGGGTGTGGGCAAGCAGCAACTGGTGGAAATCGCCAAGGCGCTGTCGAAACGGGTCAAGCTTCTGATCCTCGACGAACCGACCGCGGCGCTTCAGGAAACCGACAGCCGCAAGTTGCTGGACCTGCTTTTGGAGTTCAAGGCGCAGGGCATCACCTCGATCCTGATCAGCCACAAGCTGAACGAGATTTCCCGCGTGGCCGACCGCATCACCGTGTTGCGCGACGGGGCGACCGTGGCGGGGATGGACCGGCACGAGATTTCCGAAGCCCGCATCATCCGCGACATGGTGGGCCGCGACATGGCGCACCGCTTCCCCGAACGGACCCCGCAGATCGGCGAAGTCCTGTTCGAGGTGGAGAACTGGTGCGTGCATCACCCCGCCCATGCCGAACGCCGCGTGATCGACGGCGCGGGTCTGACCGTGCGCCGGGGCGAGGTGGTGGGCATCGCGGGCCTGATGGGGGCGGGGCGGACCGAATTCGCCATGAGCCTCTTTGGCCGAAGCTGGGGCCAACGCATCAGCGGCGAGGCGCGGATGGCGGGGCGGCCCGCCGATCTCTCGACCATTCCGGCCGCGATCCGCTCGGGGCTGGCCTATGTGACCGAAGACCGCAAGGCGCTGGGGCTGGTGCTGGAGGAAACGATCCTGCGCAACACCACGCTGGTGAACCTGGCGGGCGTGTCGCGCCGGGGCGTGATCGACGCCAACCGCGAACGCCGGGTGGCCGAGGATTACCGCCGCGCGCTGGGAACGCGGACGCCCTCGGTCTTCCAGAAGGTCGTCAACCTCTCGGGCGGCAACCAGCAGAAGGTGGTGCTGTCGAAATGGCTCTTTGCCGATCCGCAGGTGCTGATCCTGGATGAACCCACCCGCGGCATCGACGTGGGGGCGAAATACGAAATCTACGCCATCGTGAACCAGCTCGTCGAGCAGGGGCGCGGGGTGATCCTGATCTCGTCGGAAATGCCCGAGCTTCTGGCCATGTGCGACCGGATCTATGTGATGAACAAGGGCAGCTTCGTGGGCGAGCTTGACCGCGCCGAAGCCAGCCAGGAGCGGATCATGGCGGCGATCCTGGCCGCCGAGACGCAGAACGCGGGGAGTGTCTGACAATGGCGGCGCCACGGGCCTCGGTGGGGGCCTATCTCAAGAACAACATGCGGCAGTACGGAATGCTGCTGGCGCTGGTCGCGATCATGGTGTTCTTCCAGATCGTGACCAACGGCACGCTGATGCGGCCGGTCAACCTGACCAACCTGTTCCTGCAGAACAGCTACATCGTCATCATGGCGCTGGGGATGCTGCTGGTGATCGTGGCGGGCCACATCGACCTGTCGGTGGGCTCGGTCGTGGGCTTCGTGGGGGCGCTGGCCGCCGTGATGATCGTGAACTGGCATCTGCCGGTCGCGCTGGTCATCGTGGCCTCGCTGGCCACCGGCGTGCTGATCGGAATGGCGCAGGGCTATTGGGTGGCCTACTGGCGCATCCCGTCCTTCATCGTGACGCTGGCGGGGATGCTCGTGTTCCGCGGCGCCACGCTCTGGCTGCTGGATGGCCAGTCGGTCGGGCCGTTCCCACAGGTGTTCCAGCTTATCTCCACGGGGTTCATCCCCGACGTGCTGCCCGATGTCGCGCCGCTGTTCGGGATGGCGCGGTTCAACGGCACCGCCTTCGTGATCGGGCTTCTGGTCGCGGGGGGCATCCTGGCGCTGGCGACCCGCGCGCGGGCGCGGGCGGCGGCGCACGGGATGGCGGACGAGCCCTTTGCCTTCTTCGTGGGCAAGAACGGGCTGATCGCGCTGGCCATCGCCTATATCTCGTTCCTGCTGGCCACCTACCGCGGGCTGCCCAACGTGCTGATCACCATGGCGGTTCTGATCCTGGCCTACATGTTCGTCACCAACTCCACCACCGCGGGGCGGCGCATCTATGCCATCGGCGGAAACGAGAAGGCAGCGAAGCTGTCGGGCATCAAGACCGAACGGCTGGTGTTCCTTTCGTTTGCCAACATGGGGCTTCTGGCGGCGCTGGCGGGGCTGATCTTCGCCGCCCGGCTGAACACCGCCACGCCCAAGGCGGGCGTGTCGTTCGAGCTTGACGTGATCGCCGCCGTCTTCATCGGCGGGGCCTCGATGTCGGGCGGGGTCGGCACCATCGTGGGGGCCGTCATCGGCGCCTTCATCATGGGCGTCATGAACAACGGGATGTCGATCCTGGGGATCGGCATCGATTACCAGCAGGTCATCAAGGGGCTTGTCCTGCTGGTCGCGGTGATTTTTGACGTCTACAACAAATCCAGATCGGCCTGAGGCGCACAGATGCATCTGACACAGTTGAAACAGGGCGGGCTTGTCTGCCGACAGGGCGCGGATGCGCAGCGCGTGCCGGGCACCACCACGCTTTACGCGCTGGCGCAAGAGGCGATCGCCACGGGCCGGACGCTGGCCGAGACGGTCGCCGCCCGCGGCGCGGGCGAGGCGGTGAACCTGGCCCGGCTGCTCGACGCGGGCGAGATCGACACCCCCCTGCGCCATCCCGACCCCACGCATCTGCATCTGACGGGCACCGGGCTGACCCATACCGGCTCGGCCAATGCGCGCGATGCGATGCATGCCGATGTGGCGGGCATGACCGACAGCATGAAGATGTTCCGCATGGGGATCGAGGGGGGCAAACCGGCCACCCTGCCGGGCGTGCAGCCGGAATGGTTCTACAAGGGCAACGGCACCGTGCTGGCCGGGCCCGGCGATGCGCTGCAATCCCCCGATTTCGCGCTGGACGCCGGCGAAGAGCCCGAGATCGCAGGGCTTTACCTGATCGGCCCCGATGGCACGCCGTTCCGGCTGGGCTTTGCGCTGGCCAACGAGTTTTCCGACCATGTGACGGAAAAGGGCAATTACCTCTGGCTGGCCCATTCCAAGCTGCGCCCCGCCGCGGTGGGGCCCGAACTGCTGGTGGGCCCGCTGCCTGCCGACATCCGCGGCTCGTCCCGCATCCGCCGGGGCGGCGCGGTGATCTGGGAAAAGCCGTTCCTGTCGGGCGAGGCGAACATGTCGCACTGGATCGCCAACCTGGAACATCACCACTTCAAGTATGACCTGTTCCGCCAGCCGGGGGATGTGCACATCCACATGTTCGGCACCGCCACGCTCAGCTTTGCCGATGGCATCCGCCCCGAGCCGGGCGACCAGTTCGAGATCTCAACGCCCGATTTCGGGCTTCCCCTGATCAATCCGCTGTCGCGCGCGGCGGCCCGCCCGGTCGCGGTGCGCGCGCTCTGAAAGGCACCGACATGAGCTTTACCCCCGCCCCCTGGCCCCGCAGGCTGCGTTCGCAGGAATGGTACGAGGGCACGACCAAGGACAACATCTATTACCGGAGCTGGATGAAGAACCAGGGCCTGCCCGCCGACCTTTTCGACGGCCGCCCGGTGATCGGCATCTGCAACACCTGGAGCCAACTGACCCCCTGCAACGCCCATCTGCGCGACCTGGCCGAACGGGTGAAGCACGGGATCTACGAGGCGGGCGGGCTGCCGCTGGAATTTCCGGTGTTCTCCACCGGGGAAAGTTCGCTGCGGCCCACGGCGATGATGTACCGCAACCTCGCCGCGATGGACGTGGAAGAGGCGCTGCGCGGCAACCCCCTCGATGGGGTCGTGCTGCTGGCGGGCTGCGACAAGACCACTCCCGCACTGCTGATGGGGGCGGCAAGCGTCGACATTCCGGCCATCGTGGTGTCCGGCGGGCCGATGCTGAACGGCTGGTTCCGCGGCGAGCGCGTGGGCTCCGGCACCGCGCTCTGGCAGATGAGCGAGGCGGTGAAGGCGGGCACCATGACCAACGCCGACTTCCTTGAAGCCGAACAGGCCATGAGCCGGTCGCCCGGATCATGCAACACGATGGGCACCGCCTCGACCATGGCCAGCATGGCCGAGGCGCTGGGGATGGCGCTGTCGGGCAATGCGGCCATTCCGGCCGTGGACAGCCGCCGCCGGGTGATGGCGCATCTGACCGGGCGGCGCATCGTGCAGATGGTCAAGGACGACCTGAAGCCCTCGGACATCCTGACCAAGACCGCCTTTGAAAACGCGATCCGGGTGAACGGGGCCATCGGCGGGTCGACCAACGCGGTGATTCACCTGCTGGCCATCGCGGGCCGGGTGGGGGTGGACCTGACGCTGGACGACTGGGACCGCTGCGGGCGCGACATTCCGACGGTGGTGAACCTGATGCCCTCGGGCAAGTACCTGATGGAGGAGTTCTTCTACGCAGGCGGCCTGCCGGTGGTGATCCGGGCACTGGCCGAGGCGGGCAAGATCGACGGCGGCGCGCTGACCGTCTCGGGCGGGCCGATCGCGGCCGAGGTCGCCGAGGTGCGCAACTGGAACGAGGATGTCATTCGCCCCTTCGACAAGGCGCTGACCCCGCAGGGCGGCATCGCGGTGCTGCGCGGCAACCTTGCCCCCGATGGCGCGGTGCTGAAACCCTCGGCCGCGAGCCCGCATCTGATGGTGCACCGCGGGCGCGCCGTGGTGTTCGAGGACATCGACGATTACAAGGCCCGCATCAACGACGAGGCGCTGGACATCGACGAGACATGCGTGATGGTGCTGAAGAACTGCGGCCCGCGCGGCTATCCCGGCATGGCCGAGGTGGGCAACATGGGCCTGCCGCCCAAGGTGCTGCGCAAGGGGATCACCGACATGGTGCGGATTTCCGATGCGCGGATGTCGGGCACCGCCTATGGAACCGTCGTGCTGCACACCAGCCCCGAGGCCGCGCGCGGCGGCCCGCTGGCCGTTGTGCAGACCGGTGACATGATCGAACTGGACGTGCCGAACCGCCGCCTGCATCTGGATATCACCGAGGCCGAGCTTGCCCGGCGCCTGGCGGATTGGCGGTCGACCGTGGTGCGCCCGTCGGGTGGCTGGGCGCAGCTTTATCACGACCATGTGGACGGGGCCGACACCGGCGCCGACATGGATTTCCTGAAGGGCTGCCGCGGTCGCGCCGTGGCCCGCCACAGCCACTAGGACCGCCATGCGCCCGATTCCCGTGACGCTTGTCGGCGTGGGCAAGATCGCCCGCGACCAGCATCTGCCCGCCATCGCGGCCAACCCCGATTTCCGGCTGGTGGCCGCCGTCTCGCGCAATGCGGTGGTGGACGGGGTGGCGAACTTCGCCGACTTCGACCGCTTCCTGGCCGAGGGGCCCCCCTCGGCGGTGGCGCTGTGCACGCCCCCCGCGGCCCGGCTGGAGATGGGGCTGAAGGCCATCGCCGCCGGGCGGGACCTTCTGATCGAAAAACCCCCCGCCGCCACCCTGGGCGAGGCCGAGACGCTGGCCGCCGCCGCCCGCGCCGCGGGGGTGACGCTGTTTGCCACCTGGCATTCCCGCTTTGCCCCGGGCGTCGCACCGGCGAGCAACTGGGCGGCGGGCCGCAGGCTCAGGCAGGTCACGATCACCTGGAAGGAAGACGTGCGCCGCTGGCACCCCGGGCAGGACTGGATCTGGCAGCCCGGCGGATTTGGCGTCTTTGACCCCGGCATCAACGCGCTGTCGATCCTGACCGAGGTGATCCCCGGCCCGATGCATGTGCAGGCCGCGCGGATGGAGGTGCCCGCCAATGCCGCCACCCCGATTGGCGCCGAACTGACGCTGGCCGGGCCGGGCGGCGTGCCGGTCGCGGCGGTGTTCGACTGGCGGCAGGAAGGCCCGCAGACCTGGGACATCGTGATCGAGGCGGAAGACGGCACGCTGCGCCTGTCGATGGGGGGCGCGCGGCTGGACATCGACGGGCTGCCGGTCGAGGTCGGCCCCGAGGCGGAATATCCCGGCATCTACCGCCGCTTTGCCGAACTGCTGGCCCGCCGCGCAAGCGATGCCGATTTCGCCCCGCTGCGGCTGTCCGCCGATGCCTGCCTGACCGGGCGGCAGGTGACGGTAGAGCCGTTCCTGCCCTGAGGGCTACTCGCCCCGGAACCGATAGCCGATCCCGGGTTCGGTGAACAGGAACACGGGGTCGGCGGCATCGTCGCCGATCTTGGCGCGCAACTGGCGGATGTAGACGCGCAGATACTGGGTATCCTCGGCATGGGCCGGGCCCCAGATCGCCTCGAGGATCATCCGCTGCGGCACCAGACGCCCGGCCTGCGCGGCCAGCATCCACAGCAGATCGAATTCCTTCCGCGTCAGATGGACCTCGGCGCCGTCGCGGTCCACCCGGCGGGCGGCGGCATCGATCCGCAGCCCAGCCACCTCGATCACCGTGCGCGGGCCGCCCGCGCCGGTCGCCCGATCGCGCAACAGGCCGCGCAGCCGCGCCAGCAGTTCCTTTACGCCGAAGGGCTTCACGACGTAATCCTGCGCCCCCTCGTCCAGCGCCGCGACCTTGCCCGCCTCGTCCGCGCGGACCGACAGCACGAGGACCGGCACCTGCGACCAGCCACGGATCGTCCGCAGCACCGACAGGCCATCGGCATCCGGCAGGCCGAGGTCGAGGATCACCGCATCCGGCGCCTCGCGCGCGGCCTGCTCGATCCCGGCGCGGGCGGTGCCGGCCTCGGTGACGCTGTGCCCCTCGGCCTCCAGCGCCACCCGCAGGAAGCGGCGGATCGGCGCCTCGTCATCCACGATCAGGATGCGCGCGGGCAGGACCGGGGCGGGGCTCATCCCGGCCACTCGGGGTTGTCGATGGGCAGGGCGATCAGGATGCGGGTGCCGGTGCCGTCGGGCAGGGCGGCTTCGGCGCGGATCGTGCCCCCCTGCGCCTCGACCAGCCCGCGACTGATGGCAAGGCCAAGCCCGGTGCCCGCGCGCTGGCGGTCGCCGTCGGTGGCGCGGTAGAACATCTCGAACACCTTTTCCTGCGCGAAGGCGGGAATGCCCGGCCCCTCGTCGGCAATGGAAAGCACCACGCGGGCGCCGTCAATGCGCGCCTCGAGCGTGATGGCGCTGGCGGCGGGGGCGTATTTCACCGCATTGTCCAGCACGTTGACGATCACCTGTTCGGTCAGGATCGGGTCCACCCGCAAGGGCGGCAGGTCGGCCGGGATCTCGCCCGTCACCAGATGGTCGCGCGTCAGCGTGCGCAGCCGCCGCCGCGCCGCCCCCACGATGTCGCACAAATCGGCGGGAACGATGTTGGGTTTCAGCGCCCCATGCCCCAGCCGCGTCATGTCCAGCAGGTTCTGCACATAGCGGTCCAGCCGCTCGCCTTCCTCGCGGATGGTGCCTGCCAGATCCGCCTGCTGCGCGGGGGTCAGGGCGCCGCCATCCTCCAGCGTCTCGGCGGCGCCGATGATGGTCACCAGCGGTGTGCGCAGGTCGTGGCTGACCGATGACAGCAGCGCGGTGCGCAGCCGTTCGGCCTCGGAGGCCACGCGGGTTTCCTGCAGATCCTCGGCCAGCCGGATGCGTTCCAGCCCCAGCGCCACCTGATCGACCAGCGCATCCAGCAACGCCCGGTCCAGCGGCGGGCCCGCGCGCCAGTTGGGCCGGGTGATCCCCAGAACGCCCAGCCGCCGTTCACCACTGCGGATCGGCACGAAGAACCACGCCGCCACCGGCAGCGTACCCGAGCCGTGGCCCGCAGGCTCGCCGCGTTCCCAGGCATAGTCGGCCGCCGACAGGTCGCGCAGATCCAGCCGGTCTTCGGGGGGAAAGCCGCCCACGATCTGCAAGCGCCCCTCGGGGTCGGGCGCAAGCAGGATCGACTGGCATTCAAGGGTCGAGGCGACATGGCTCACCGCCGCCCAGACCGCATCATCGAAGCTGGCCGCCACCGCCACCCGGCGGCTGAAGTTGTAAAGCTTGGCCATCCGGTCCACGGTCGCCCGCTGCGCCTGCACCCGGTCATGCAGCCGCCCGGCCAGGTTGCCCGTCAGGATCGAGGCCACGAGGAACAGCCCGAGGTTCACGAACTCGCTCTCGCGCATGACCGAGAAGGTGTAGCGCGGGTCGATGAAGAAGAAGTTGTAGCACAGGAACGCCAGCCCCGAGGTGACCAGCGCGGGCCCCAGCCCGAAGCGCGCCGCCACCGCGATGACCGCGGTCATGTAGATCAGCGACAGACCGGGCACCGGCAGAAAAAGCTGTGCCACCATGGCCAGCCCCGTGGCGGCCGCCGCGGCGCCGAAGGCCGCGGCATACCCGCGCCGGTTCGCGGCCAGCCGCAAGAGGCGCAGGTTGGCGGTGATGCGGCCGCCGCGGTCGCGGTCCTGCCCGGCGGTCAGCGTGATCTCGAAATCGGCGCCGCTGCGGATCAGGTCGCGCGCGACGTTTTCATGCGCCAGCCGCGCGAACCACGATGCCGGGCGGGGCCGGCCGATGACAATGCGCCGTTCGTTGCGGCGGCGGGCGAAGTCCAGGATCTCCTGCGCCACGTTGCCGTCGGCTTCGATGGTGGCCAGTTCCGCGCCCAGCCGGGTGGCCAGCCGGATCGAGGCGTCCAGCCGCTCGCGTTCTTCGTCCGACAGTGCCCCGGCCCGCGCCGAGGCGACGGTCAGCGCGATCCATTCGGCCCGCGCCCGGTCGGCCGACCGTTTGGCGACCCGGATCGCGTCACGCACCGCGGGGCTTTCGTTCAGGCAGACCAGGATGCGTTCCTGCGCGGGCCAGGGGCCGCGGATGGCGTTGGCGGCCATGTGTTCGCGCAACTGCGCATCCACCCGGTCGGCGGCGACGCGCATCGCCATCTCGCGCAGCGCGGTCAGGTTGCCCTTGGCAAAGAAGTTCTGCACCGCGCGCGCGGCCTGATCCTGCACATAGACCTTGCCCGCGCGCAGCCGTGCGATCAGGTCATCGGGCGGCAGGTCGATCAGTTCGATTTCATCTGCGGATTCAAGGATATGGTCGGGCACCGTCTCGCGCACGCGGACGCCGGTGATGCGCGCCACGGTGTCGTTCATCGTCTCGATGTGCTGCACGTTCAGCGTGGTATAGACGTCGATCCCCGCGGCCAGCACGTCTTCCACGTCCTGCCAGCGCTTCTCGTGGCGGCTTTCGGGCGCGTTGGTATGGGCCAGCTCGTCGATCAGCGCCAGATCGGGGCGCCGCTCGATCAGGGCGGCCGTGTCCATCTCGGACAGGATGCGGCCACGATAGTAGACGGCGCGCCGGGGCAGCACCGGGATGTCGCGCAAGAGCGCCTCGGTCTCGGCGCGGCCGTGGGTCTCGATCACCGCGGCCAGAACCTGCGCGCCTTCGGCGGCGCGGCGGCGGGCCTGTTCCAGCATGGCGTAAGTCTTGCCCACGCCGGGGGCGGCGCCCAGAAAGACCTTCAGCCGCCCGCGGGTTGCGCGGGCGGCTTCGGCCAGAAGGGCTTCGGGTTCGGGGCGGATGGTCGCGTCGGTCATCGGCGCCTCAGGGCTTTGGCGCAGCAGGCCCCGGGGGCAGGGCCGCGTCAAGCGCCAGGTTGGTATCCAGCACGTTCACCCGCGCCTGCCCGAAAAGGCCAAGCCAGGGGCCCTTGCGATGCGCGGCGATGATCTGCGCCACGGCATCGGCCGACACGCCGCGGGAACGGGCGATCCGGTCGGCTTGCGCCAGGGCCGCCGCGGGCGAGATGTCGGGATCAAGGCCGCTGCCCGAGGTGGTCACCGCATCGATGGGCGGCGTGGTGCCGGTGTCGGCCTGCCAGGCCGCGACACGTGCGGCCACGGCCTTCAGCAGCGCCGCGTTGGTGGGCGCCAGGTTCGAGGCGGCCGAGGGCAGGGTGGCATAATCGCCCGCCGAGGGGCGGGGATGCAGGTAGCGGGCCGTTGTGAACGCCTGCCCCAGCAGGGAAGAGCCCACCACGGTTCCGTTCACCCGGATCAGGCTGCCCTGCGCTTGGGCGGGCGCCAGCACTTGCGCCAGCAGGGTGACCGACAGGGGGTAAAGCCCGCCTGTCAGCAGGCTCAGAAGGGCAAGAAGCACAAGCGCGGGGCGAAGATGCGTCAGCATGGCGGGCCTCAGGCGAGGTGAAGGGCGGCAAGGGCAAGGTCGATCGCCTTGATCCCGATGAAGGGCACGACAAGACCGCCGAGCCCGTAGATCGTCAGATTGCGGCGCAGCAGGTCCGCCGCCGAGGACGGGCGATAGGCCACGCCCTTCAGCGCCAGCGGGATCAGCGCGACGATGACCAGCGCGTTGAAGATCACCGCCGACAGGATCGCGCTTTGCGGGCTGGCAAGGCCCATCACGTTCAGGCTGGCAAGGCCCGGATAGGCGGCCACCAGGATCGCGGGCAGGATGGCGAAATACTTCGCCACGTCGTTGGCGATGGAAAAGGTGGTCAGCGCGCCGCGGCTGATGAGCAGTTGCTTGCCCACCATCACGATCTCGATCAGCTTGGTGGGGTCGCTGTCGAGGTCGATCAGGTTCGCCGCCTCCTTGGCCGCGGTGGTGCCCGAATTCATCGCCACCCCCACGTCGGCCTGCGCCAGCGCCGGCGCGTCGTTCGAGCCGTCGCCACACATCGCCACCAGCCGCCCGCCGGACTGTTCCTTGCGGATCAGGTCCAGCTTCATCTCCGGCGTGGCCTCGGCCAGAAAGTCGTCCACCCCGGCCTCGGCCGCGATGGCGGCGGCGGTCAGCGGGTTGTCGCCGGTAATCATCACGGTGCGGATGCCCATGGCGCGCAATTCCGCAAAGCGGTCGCGCACGCCGGGTTTGACCACGTCCTTCAGGTGGATCGCCCCCAGAATGCGCCCCTCTGTCGCCACCAGCAGGGGCGTGCCGCCCGACCGGGCGATGTCGTCCACGCGGGTCTGCAACGCCGCGGGCAGATCGCCCCCGGTCAACCGCCTGACCGCATCCACGGCCCCCTTGCGGATGCGGGTGCCGTCGGGCAGGTCCAGGCCCGACAGCCGGGTTTGCGCGGTGAAGGGCACCGCCGTCGCGCCCTCGGGCAGCACCGGGTGGCTGCGCGCGCCCGCCTCGATCAGCGTCACGATGGATTTGCCCTCGGGCGTCTCGTCGGCCTGCGAGGCGAGCCAGGCCGCCGCAGACAGGTCCTGCGGGGTCACGCCGGGGGCCGGGATCAGCGCATCGGCCATCCGGTTGCCGAAGGTGATCGTGCCGGTCTTGTCGAGCAGAAGCGTGTCCACGTCGCCCGCCGCCTCGACCGCGCGGCCAGACTTGGCGATGACGTTCGCGCGGATCAGCCGCGACATGCCCGCGATGCCGATGGCCGACAGAAGCCCGCCGATCGTTGTGGGGATCAGCGTCACGAAAAGCGCGCCCAGCGAGATGACCGACAGCGTCGCCCCCGAATAGCCCGCAAACATCCGCAGCGTCACCACCACCAGCACGAAGATCAGGCTGAGCCCGGCCAGCAGGATGTTCAGCGCGATCTCGTTCGGGGTCTTCTGGCGTTCCGCCCCCTCGACCAGCGCGATCATCCGGTCCAGGAAGCTGCCCCCCGGCTCGGCGGTGACACGCAGCACCAGCCAGTCGGACACCACACGGGTGCCGCCGGTGACCGAGGACCGGTCGCCACCCGACTCGCGGATGACCGGCGCGCTTTCGCCGGTGATCGCGCTTTCGTCGATCGAGGCCACGCCTTCCACCACCTCGGCGTCGGTGGGGATCAGATCGCCCGCTGCGACGTAGACGAACTGCCCCGCCCGCAGGCTGGATGAGGGGACGATCTGCGCGCCGGCGGGGGCGGCACTGGCCGAAGCCAGCAGCCGCACCGGCGTTTCGGCCTTGGCCGCGCGCAGCGAATCCGCCCGCGCCTTGCCATAGCCCTCGGCCAGCGCCTCGGCGAAGGTGGCCGACAGCACCGCGAGCCACAGCCAGAGCGAGACCTCGAGCCCGAAGGCCCCGCCCGGCCGGCCCGAGACAAGGTGGATGACGGCCAGCACCGTGGTGAGGACCGAAACGACGGCGGTGATGAAGATCACCGGGTTCTTCGACAGCGCGCGCGGGTTCAGTTTCGTGAACATCGCGACACAGGCATCACGCCCGAGCGTCGAGGCAGGAGAGGCACCTGGAGACATGGGTTCCATCCGTGGGGTTCAGTAGCTTTGCCCGGCGACAAGGCCGACCTGCTCGGCCACCGGGCCAAGCGCCAGAGCCGGAAAGAAGGTCAGCGCGCCAAGCAGGATGACGGTGCCGACAAGCAGGGTGACGAACAGCGGGCCGTGGGTGGGGAAGCTGCCCGCCGTGGCGCCCGCGGGCACCTTGCGGGCCATCGACCCCGCCAGCGCCAGCAGCGGCAGGATCATCGCGAAGCGGCCCAGCATCATGATGACGCCGCCCAGGATCGCTTGCAGCGGATCGGCCGCGTTGAAACCCGCGAAGGCCGAGCCGTTGTTGCCGGTGAAGCTGGAATAGGCATAGAGGATCTGGCTTAACCCGTGCGGCCCGGGGTTCGACACCGCCGCCTGTCCCGCAGGCAGGCTGGCAACCACCGCCCCGGCGACCAGGATTCCAAGCGCCATCGCAAGGAAGGCGATCACGGCCAGCGTGACCTCGCGCCGCTCGATCTTGCGGCCCAGGTATTCGGGCGTGCGCCCGACCATCAACCCGGCCAGGAACACCGCCAGCACGACGTAAAGCAGGATGCCGTAAAGCCCCGAGCCCACACCCCCGAAGATGACCTCGCCCACCTCGATGTTCACCAGCATCACTAGGCCCGACAGCGGCATGAAGCTGTCATGCATGGCATTGACCGAACCGTTGGACGCCACCGTGGTCGCCGCCGCCCAGAGGCCCGACAGCGCCGGGCCGAAGCGTTGCTCCTTGCCCTCAATGTTGGCGCCGGCCAGGTGCAGCAGCGGGTTGCCCGCGGCCTCCTGCCACTGGATCACCGCAAGCCCGGCCACGAACATCACCAGCATGGCGATGAAGATCGCCCGGCCCTGCCGCATGTCACCCGCCATCTTGCCGAAGGTGACGCAGAAGGCGGCCGGGATCAGCAGGATCGACAGGGTCTGCACCAGATCGGCCAGGATCGTCGGGTTCTCGAACGGGTGCGCGGCGTTCACGCCATAATAGCCCCCGCCATTGGTGCCCAGCATCTTGATGGCGATCTGGCCCGCGACCGGCCCGACCGGGATCGCCTGCCGGGCACCTTCCAGCGTGGTCGCGCTGACGGCGGGGCCGAAGGTCTGGGGCACGCCCTGCCAGGCCAGGAAGACGGCAAAGACCACCGACAGCGGCAGCAGGATGTACAGGACCGAGCGAATCAGATCGACCCAGAAGTTGCCGATGGTTTGCGACTTCGGCCCCGTCAGGCCGCGCACCACGGCCACGGCCACCGCCATGCCGGTGCCCGCCGACAGGAAGTTCTGCACCGTGAGCCCCATCATCTGGCTGAAGGGCGACAGTTGCGCCTCGCCCGAATAGGCCTGCCAGTTGGTGTTGGTGACAAAGCTGATCGCGGTGTTGAAGGCCAGCGCAGGCGACAGCGGCGCGATCCGGCCGGGGTTCATCGGCAGCACGCCCTGCAGGCGCAGGATGGCGTAAAGCAGCACGAACCCCGCCGCGTTGAAGGCCAGCATGGCCAGCGCATAGGCCTGCCAGCCCTGCGGCTTCAGCGTGCCAAGGCCGCCCCCGCGGCACAGCCAGTGTTCAACCGGGCGCAGGACGCGTGCCCCGCGGGGCAGATCGCCCGCGTAGACGCGGTGCATGTAAAGGCCCAGCGGCACCGCCAGCAGCGTCAGCACCGCAAGGTAGACGAGATCGACGAGAAGGGTCTGCATGGTCCCCCCCTCAGAACAGATCGGGCCGCACCAGCGCGGCACAGAGGTAGAGGAAGATGAAAAGGGCGGTTCCACCGCCCAGGATCAGTTCGGTCATCACCGCCTCACAGCCGTTCCAGAATGCCGACCGAGGCAAGGCAGGCCGCGAAAGAGGCCAGCCCCAGGACGAGAAGAAGAAGATCGGTCACCGCAGCGACTCCTGACATTGGGTTGCAGGCCAGAAGATGCGGCGGGCGCGCGTAAAGCGGCCATTCCGATTCCCGGCGCTTCGCGTAAAGGCGGCGTAAAGGACCGGGCAGGGACGCGGGGGCGGCCGCCGGTCTGTTCCTGCGGCGACAGCGGCCATGTCGCTTTTCGCGCGCAAGCGCCGCAATCCGGGCGCGCCGACAGGGGGAAACCGGTAAAAGGGTCGGCAGAACCGGGCGCCCCTTCGGCGCCTTCAGGGCGCGGCTGGAGGATACCCATGAGCGATGCAGGCGTGGCGACGGCAGGGCGGCGGGCGCGCGGCGGCGGCGGGGCCGCCCGGCGGGCCGAACGGACGGCGGTGCATTTCGAAACCGCCCGCTTCATCGAGCGGAACATCCCGAACTTCGAGATCCTGAACGAAGAAGCGCTTCAGATCATCGAGCACAACGCCGAGAGGGTGCTGGAAGAGATCGGCGTGAACTTCGTCGAAAACCCGGCCGCGCTGCAACGCTGGCGCGACGCGGGCGCCGACGTGCGGGGCGAGCGGGTGCACATTCCGCGCGGTCTGGCGCGCAAGCTCTGCGCGACCGCGCCCGCGCGCTTCACCCAGCATGCCCGCAACCCCGAACGCAACGTCGAGATCGGCGGCAACAGCCTGGTGCTGGCCCCGGTCTACGGCCCGCCCTTCGTGCGCGACAACGCGGGCGGGCGCCGCTATGCCACGATCGAGGATTTCCGCAACTTCGTGAAGCTCGGCTACATGTCGAAGTGGCTGCACCATTCGGGCGGCACCGTCTGCGAGCCGACCGACGTGGCGGTGAACAAGCGCCACCTCTACATGCTGCACGCCCACATGACGCTGAGCGACAAGCCCTTCATGGGGTCGGTCACCGCGCCGGAACGGGCGGCGGATTCGGTGGCGATGGCCAAGATCCTGTTCGGCGACGATTTCGTCGACCAGAACACGGTGATGACCAGCCTGATCAACATCAACTCGCCGATGACCTTCGACGGGATCATGATGGGCGCGCTGGAAACCTATGCGGCGGCGAACCAGGCCTCGATCGTGTCGCCCTTCATCGTGGGGGGCGCGATGGCGCCGGTGACGGTGGCCGGCACGCTGACGCAGGTGCTGGCCGAGGTGCTGGCGGGCGTGGGCTATTCGCAGCTTGTCCGCCCCGGCTCGCCGGTGATCGCGGGGGCCTTCGTGACCTCGATCGACATGAACTCGGGCGCGCCCACCTTCGGCACGCCAGAAGCCGCGCACATCACCTATGGCGCCGGTCAGCTGGTGCGGCGGCTGGGGCTGCCCTACCGCTCGGGCGGGGCGTTCTGCGGCTCGAAGCTGCCGGATGCGCAGGCGGCCTATGAATCGTCCAACAGCCTGAACATGGCGCTGCTGGCGGGCGTGAACTTCATGCTGCACGCCTGCGGCTGGCTGGAAGGGGGGCTGGTGTCCTCGTACGAGAAGTTCGTGATGGATGCCGACCAGCTTGGGTGCCTGCATCACCTGGCCAAGGGGGTCAGCGTGGACGAGAACGGGCAGGGGATGGACGCGATCCGCGAGGTGGGCCCCGGCGGGCACTACCTGGGCTGCGCCCATACCCAGGCGAACTTCAAGAGCGCCTTCTGGCGCACCGAACTGCTGGACTACAAGCCCTACGAGACCTGGGAAGAAGAAGGCGCCCGCGATACCGCGACGCTGGCCGCCGAACGGGTGAAGAAGATGCTGTCGGATTACCAGCAGCCCGCGCTTGACCCCGCGATCGCCGAAGGTCTGGACGCCTTCGTGGCCAAGACGAAGGCGGCGATGCCCGACGCCTTCATCTGATCCGCGCCACGCGCTGACGCGGCGGGCTCAGGCCGGGGCGCCGCTGCGGCGCGCCTCGGCCAGAAGCGCAATCAGAACCTCCAGATGACGGGTGATGCTGTAGGCGGCATCACCCGTTTTTCGTATGTGCTCCAGCGCCTCTTCGGCCGCCAGCAGCGCAGGCAGCGCAGCCCCCGGCGGCAGGCCCGCGATGCGGCGCAGGTCGCGTTCGGGGCGGTAGTCGGCCAGGCCGAAACGGGCCGCCTGCAGCAGAAGCCGCGGGCGGCGCAGGGCGGCGATACGGGTGTGGCAATCGGTCATCGGCGGTGCTCCTCGAGACGAGGGGAGCAGGGTGCCACGCTTCAACCCGGCGTTGCGCCATGCCGTTCCGGGGCGCATGGCCGTTTCAGTTTTCTTTAGCGATCTTAAGGAAACATGACCGGCGGGTCGTGCGTTAACCTCTGCTTCACCAAAGCAACCAAGGGTTGAGCCTGACCCGGACGGACCCGGACGGACCACGGACGAAAGGCACATCCATGCTGACCGACATCGCCCCGCCCTCTGCGCTGCTTGGCTGGCTGCCCGACGCGGTGCGGCTTTACCTCGACCATACCGAGGTGGGGATGTCGCTTCGGGCGCTGGCCAGGCGCGAGGGCTGTGCCGCCTCGACCGTGCTGCGCCAGGTCCGCCGCTACGAGAACCGCCGCGACGATCCCCTGATGGACGAGGCGCTGACCCATCTGGGCCGCCTTCACGCGGCCTGCCGCAGACCCCCGCAAGCAAAGGAGCCCCCAGAGATGTCCGCACCCCTGCGCCGAGCCAGACCGCCTGTCGATGACGCCACCATCGCCCGCGAGGGCCGCCGCATCCTTCGCCGTCTGGCGGAACCCGGCGCGCTGCTGGCGGTCGCCCCCGAGATGGAAAAAGCCGCCGTGCTGCGCCAGACGCCCGACGGGCGCACCACCCGCACCGCCGTGGTGGACCGGGCGGTCGCACAGGCCTTCGCGCTGAAGGACTGGATCGACTGCCGCGCCCCCGGCCGTGTCGGCATCTATGGCCTGACCGCCGCCGGGCGCGCCGCCCTGAAGCGGATGCTGGATGCCGAGGCGCATCCGGGCCCGGGCGAGGCCCCCGCGGCCTTTTCCGACCAGCACCGCGACTGGGGCGAGCGGACGGTGGAGGCCGAGGACGGGCCCCGGCGGCTGCGCTGCAATCTGGCGGAAAGCCCGGTGATGGCGCTGTCGCGGCGGCGCGACAGTTCGGGCGCGCCCTTCCTCAGCGCCGATCTGGTGGCTGCGGCGGAACGGCTGCGCGAGGATTTCGAGGTGGCGCAACTGGGCCCGCGCGTCGCGCAGAACTGGGACCGCTTCCTGACCGCGGGCGACCGCGGCAGCTTCACCGGCGC
>DAIEJF010000323.1 GCA_027351005.1 Paracoccaceae bacterium
CCCTTTTGCGGAATGCGGCACTGATCCTTGGCATCGTCGGCGGCCTCTGGGGCATGATCGTCGGCTTCTTCGGCTATGGCTATACCGTGGTCATGCAGACCTGGGGGGGCGAATTGTCGGGCGTGGCAAGCCAGGTGCACGATGTGGCCCTGGTGCAGGGCGCCAGCCTGATCGCGCCGATCCTGGCCATCGCGGGCGGCGCCATGGCGCGGGCCCGCAACCGGCTTGCGGGCGCGCTGATGCTGGCCTCGGCGGCGGGGATGCAGGTGGCCTTCGGTTTTGGCGTCTTCACCATGTTCCCCATCGCGATGTGCGTGCTGGGCGGCATCCTCGCGCTGGCCGCGAAGGAACCCGACGCGCACTGAAGGGGGGCGCCTTCGGGCGCTGTTGCCCCCGGGGCCGGGGTATCGGGCGCCCGCCCGCCCCGTCACTCACACACCGGCAGGGGCCGCGCCCGCGCGCCCCGGGTGGTTCCCGGGGCGACGCGCCGCGGTGGGTTCAGCGCAGGTCGGGCGGGGTCGCCTCGGACACGGCTGCGGCAAGGTAGTCGTCCAGCGCCAGCGTCTCGGTCCGCGTGTCGCCCAGCCTGCGGACAGAGACGGTGCGCTCGGCCACCTCTTTCTGCCCGATGGCCAGCAGAACCGGCACCTTGCCCACCGAATGTTCGCGCACCTTGTAGTTGATCTTCTCGTTGCGCGTGTCGGCCTCGGCCCGGATGCCGCGGGCGCGCAGAGCGGCGGTGATCTCTTCCACATAGGCGTCGGCATCCGACACGATCGAGGCCACCACCACCTGCCGGGGCGCCAGCCAGAACGGCATCTTGCCCGCGTAGTTCTCGATCAGGATGCCGATGAAGCGTTCAAAGCTGCCCAGGATCGCCCGGTGCAGCATGTAGGGCCGGTGCTTCGCGCCATCCTCGCCGATGTATTCGGCGCCCAGACGGTCGGGCAGTTGCGCATCCACCTGGAAGGTGCCGCACTGCCATTCCCGCCCGATCGCGTCGGTCAGCTTGAAGTCCAGCTTGGGCCCGTAGAAGGCGCCGTCGCCGGGGTTGATCTGGTAGGGCAGGCCCAGATGCTCGATCGCGCCCTTCAGCGCGCCTTCGGTCCTGTCCCAATCGGCATCGGTGCCGATGCGCACCTCGGGGCGGGTCGACAGCTTGATGTCGAATGTCTCGAAGCCCAGATCGCGATAGACCGAGGACAGAAGCGCGATGAAGCCCGCGCATTCGGCCTCGATCTGGTCTTCGGTGCAGAAGATATGCGCATCGTCCTGGGTGAAGCCGCGCACGCGCATCAGCCCGTGCATGCTGCCCGAGCTTTCGTAGCGGTGGCACGAGCCGAACTCGGCCAGCCGCAGCGGGAGGTCGCGATAGCTTTTCAGACCCTGGTTGTAGACCTGCACATGGCAGGGGCAGTTCATCGGCTTCAGCGCGTTGATGCGCTTTTCCTTCGCGCCTTCCTCGTCCACTTCCACGATGAACATGTTCTCGCGGTAGTTGTCCCAGTGGCCGGACTTTTCCCACAGGATGCGGTCCACCACCTGCGGGGTGCGGATTTCCTTGTAGCCCGCGCCGCGCAGGCGACGGCGCATGTAATCCTCCAGCGCGCGCCAGATGCTCCAGCCGTTGGGGTGCCAGAACACCATCCCCGGCGCCTCTTCCTGAAGGTGGAACAGTTCCATCTCGCGGCCCAGCTTGCGGTGGTCGCGCTTGGCGGCCTCCTCGATCATGGTCAGATGGGCCTTCAGGTCGTCGCGGTTCTTGAAGGCCAGGCCGTAGATGCGTTGCAGCATGGGCTTGGTGCTGTCGCCGCGCCAGTAGGCGCCCGCCACGCTCATCAGCTTGAACGCGTCGGCCGGAACCTGCCCGGTATTCTGAAGATGCGGGCCGCGGCACAGATCCTGCCAGTGGCCGTGCCAGTACATGCGGATCGACTGGTCGGCCGGGATCGCCTGAACCAGTTCGACCTTGTAGGGCTCGTTGTTGGCCTCGTAATAGCGGATCGCCCGCTCGCGGTCCCACAGCTCGGTGGTGACCGGATCGCGGCGGTTGATGATCTCTTTCATCCGCTTCTCGATGGCGCCCAGATCCTCGGGGGTGAAGGGCTCCTTGCGGTCGAAGTCGTAGTACCAGCCATTCTGGATCACCGGGCCGATGGTGACCTTCACCTCGGGCCAGATCTCCTGCACGGCGCGGGCCATGATATGCGCCAGATCGTGGCGGATCAGTTCCAGCGCCGCGGCCTCGTCGGCCATGGTGTTGATGCGGATGGCGGCGTCGGCGTCCAGCGGCCATTGCAGGTCAAAGTGCCTGCCGTCGACAGTGGCCGAGATGGCCTTCTTGGCCAGCCCCGGCGCGATCGAGGCGGCAACCTCGGCCGAGGTCGTGCCGGCGGGGTAGCTGCGCACGTTGCCATCGGGGAAGGTGAGGGAAATCTGGGCCATGTCGGCTCTCCTCGTCGGTTTGGCGCCCACGGAACGCCCGGTTGCGGGTATGGTGCGCGCTGTCTGCGCTGGCGCGCGCGCGATGTCAACCGGGGGGCACGGGCGGTGTGGCGGGCGGGGCCTTGCGGAACCGGGGCGGGCTCTGGCACCTTGGCCGCGCAGGAAGGAGACGCGATGCGCAGTTTTGCCGAGATCCTCGCCATCGCGGCCGAGCGCAAGGGCGGGGTGGCCGCGGCGCTGGCCGACATGCCGCCGGTGCGCAGCGCCGACGCGCTGGCCGCCATCCCCGATGACCGCTGGCTGGCGCAGATGGCGCGCGGCATCTTCCAGGCCGGGATCAGCTGGCAGGTGGTGGATGCGAAATGGCCGGGGATCGAAGACGCCTTTTCCGGCTTCGACCCGGGGCGGGTGCAGATGATCGCGGACGAGGCGCTGGACCGGCTGGTGGCCGACCCCCGGGTGATCCGGTCGGGCCCGAAGATCGTGGCGATCCGCGACAACGCGGCTTTCGTGACGCAGGTCGCGGCCGCTTCGGGCAGCTTCGGGCGGCGGATCGGGGATTGGCCGGTGTCGGATTTCGTGGGGCTGCTGGCCTGGCTCGGGCGCGAGGGCAGCCGGCTTGGCGGCTCGACCGGGGCCTATGTGCTGCGCTTCATGGGCAAGGAAGGCTTCATCCTGTCGCGCGACGTGGTGGCGCGCCTTCAGGCCGAAGGGGTGATTTCCGGCGCCCCCGGCTCGGCCCGGTCGATGCAGGCGATCCAGGCGGCCTTCGATGCCTGGAAGGCCGAAAGCGGGCAGAGCTTCACCGCGATCAGCCGGGTTCTGGCCAGAAGCATCGGATGAGGACGCAATGGAGTTTCTGACAACCCCCGCCGGGCGGCGGATCGCCTTTCGCCGCCGCGCGGGGCAGGGGCCGGGCGTGGTGTTTCTGGGCGGCTTCAAATCCGACATGGAGGGCACCAAGGCGCAGGCGCTCGATGCCTGGGCGGCGGCGGCGGGGCGCGCCTTCCTGCGGTTCGACTATTCGGGCCACGGGTCATCCGCGGGTCGGTTCGAAGAGGGCTGTATCGGTGACTGGGCGGCCGATGCCATGGCCGCGGTCGCCGCGCTGACCACGGGGCCGCAGGTTCTGGTGGGCTCGTCGATGGGCGGCTGGATCGCGCTTCTGGTGGCCCGCGCGATGCCTGCGCGGGTGGCGGGCCTTGTGGGCATCGCCGCCGCGCCCGATTTCACCGAAGACCTGATCTGGGCCGGGATGGGCGCGGACGACCGCGCCCGGCTGTGGGCCGAGGGGCGCATCGAGCGGCCCTCGGACTATGCGGACGCGCCCTATGTCTACACCCGCCGCCTGATCGAGGACGGGCGCAACCAGCTTGTGCTGCGCGCGCCCCTGCCGCTGCCCTTCCCGGTGCGGCTGCTGCAAGGCACCGCGGATGCCGACGTGCCGGTGGATGTGGCGCTGCGGCTTCTGGCCCATGCGACGGGGCCCGACATCCGGCTGACGCTGGTGAAGGGGGCCGACCACCGATGTTCCACGCCCGACTGCCTGCGGCTGATCGAAACGGCGGTGGCCGAGGTGTCGCAGCCGGGCGGCTGAGGGGGCGGGGGCGCGGGCGCGCGGGCCTACCCCTTGGCCGTGACCAGCGTCACGGGCCGCGCGCGTTTCACCCCGCCGCCATTGGAGTCGATGAAGTCGAGGATCAGCGGGCGGATGTTCTGGCGCCAGCTTTTCCCGGCGAATATGCCGTAATGGCCCGCGCCCGGTTCCAGATGCTGCGCCTTCTTGCTGTCGGGCAGGCCGGTGCAGAGCGCCAGCGCCGCGACGCATTGGCCGGGGGCGGAAATGTCGTCATTGGCGCCTTCGACCGTATGCACCGCCACGTCGGTGATGCGGCCGATGTCCACCCGCTTGCCTGCGACCACGAAGTCGTTCGTCGCGATCTCGCGGTTCTTGAAGATGCGCTCGACGGTCGACAGATAGAATTCGGCCGTCATGTCCATCACCGCCAGATACTCGTCATAGAAGCGGTTGTGGGCGTCATGCTCGCTTGCCTCGCCCTTGGCGGCGCGCACCACCTGGTCGAAGAAGGCCTGGGCATGGCGGTCGGCATTCATCGAGATGAACGAGGCCAGTTGCAGCAGCCCCGGATAGACCAGACGCCCGCAGCCTGCGTATTTGAAGCCGACGCGCTGGATGGCCAGTTGTTCCAGTTGCCCCATGGTGATCCGGCGGCCGAAGTCGGTCACGTCGGTGGCGGCGGCATCGGGGTCGATCGGCCCGCCGATCAGCGTCAGGGTGCGCGGCTGGGCCTTGGGCTCTTCCTCGGCCAGATAGGCGGTGGCCGCCAGTGCCAGCGGCGCGGGCTGGCAGACCGCGATCACGTTGGTCTGCGGCCCGAGGTGACGCATGAATTCGACGAGGTACAGCGTGTAATCCTCGATGTCGAACTTGCCCGCCGACACCGGGATGTCGCGCGCATTGTGCCAGTCGGTGACATAGACATCGCAATCCGGCAGCAGGCTGGCCACGGTCGAGCGCAGGAGCGTGGCATAGTGCCCCGACATCGGCGCCACGAGCAGCACCTTGCGCGGCTTGGGCTTGCGGCCCTGGACGTGGAAATGGATCAGGTCGCCGAAGGGGCGGGCCAGCGCGGTTTCCACCGTCACCACCGCGTCGCGCCCGTCCTCGCCGGGGATCGAGGTGATGCCCCAGCCGGGCTTGATGACCATGCGGGCGAAGCTGCGCTCGGTGATGCGGCCCCAGGCCGACAGCACCTTGAAGAACGGGTGCGGGACCATCCCCCAGGTGGGGTACGAGGCGAAGGCACGCGCGGTGGCGCCCAGCCACTCGTTCGTGTTGCGCGTCGCTTCCATCAGGTCGTAGGTGGCCATGCTCTTCAAGGGTGCCTCCATACCCGCCGTGCGGGTCGTGAAATCGTCGCTTTTCCCCTCAGGCCGGCGACGTTATGCTGCAGGGCGGCACGATAGGGGGGAAGTGGGGACATGACAACAGAGCAAGAGGTCGTAGAGACCGCCAAGCTCGACCGCCTGAATGCCAATCTGGTAAAAGTCGAGGAATTGACCCAGCGCCTGGTGGCCGCGATGGCCCACAAGCGGACGATCGACCCCAGCCTGCAAGCCCCCGGGCAGGACCTCTACATGAAGGCCGCAGCCGCCTACATGGCCGAGATGGTGAACAACCCGGCGCGGATTCTGGAAAACCAGATCAGCTACTGGGGCAAGGCGCTGAAACACTATGTCGAGGCGCAGCAGTTACTGGCCAAGGGCCAGCTTGCCGCGCCGCCCGATCCCACCCCGAAGGACCGCCGCTTTTCGAACCCGCTGTGGGAAAGCCACCCCTGGTTCAATTTCATCAAGCAGCAGTACCTGTTCAACGCCGAGGCGGTGAACCGCGCCATCGACGCGATGGAGACGCTGGAGCCGCGCGAGCGCAAGCGGCTGGAATATTTCACCCGCCAGATCATCGACATGATGGCGCCCACGAATTTCTTCGCCACCAACCCCGACGCGCTGGAACGCGCGGTGGAAACCGACGGGCAATCGCTGGTGCAGGGGCTGGAAAACCTTGTGCGCGACCTCGAGGCCAACCGTGGCGACCTTCTGGTGACGCTGGCCGACAAGGACGCCTTCACCGTGGGCGGCAACATCGGCACCACCCCGGGCGGCGTGGTCTACCGCAACCGGATGATGGAGCTGATCCAGTACAGCCCCAGCACCGAGACGGTGCACAAGACCCCGCTGATCATCTTTCCGCCCTGGATCAACAAGTTCTACATCCTGGACCTGAAGCCGCAGAACAGCCTCATCAAATGGATCGTCGATCAGGGCTACACGCTGTTCGTCGTAAGCTGGGTGAACCCGGACGAAAGCTACCGCGACGTGGGCATGGATGACTATGTGCGCGAAGGCTACCTGACCGCCATCGAACAGGTGAAGGCCATCTGCGACGTGCCCAAGGTCAATGTCGTGGGCTATTGCATCGCGGGCACCACGCTGGCCTGCACGCTGTCCTACATGAAGCAGGTGGGCGACACGTCGGTGAACGCGGCCACCTTCTTCACCACGCTCACCGACTTTTCCGATCAGGGCGAGGTGGGCGTGTTCCTCGACAACGATTTCGTCGACGGGATCGAGCGCGAGGTGACGGCCAATGGCGTGCTGTCGTCCTTCTTCATGTCGCGCACCTTTTCCTTCCTGCGCTCGAACGACCTGATCTACCAGCCGGCAATCCGCAGCTACATGCTGGGCGAGGCGCCGCCCGCCTTCGATCTGCTGTACTGGAATGGCGACGGCACCAACCTGCCCGCGAAGATGAGCGTGCAATACCTGCGCGGCCTCTGTCAGGACGACAAGCTGGCCCGGGGCGAATTCACCATCCTTGGCCACACCCTGTCGCTGAAGGACATCAAGATCCCGGTCTGCGCCGTCGCCTGCGAGACTGACCACATCGCCGCCTGGCGGTCGAGCTTCAACGGAATCCGCCAGTTCGGCGCGAAGGACAAGACCTTCATCCTGTCGGAATCCGGCCATATCGCGGGCATCGTCAATCCGCCCTCGAAGGGCAAATACGGCCACTGGCTGAACGACGGCCCGCTGGACGATCCCGACGCCTGGAAGGCCGCCGCGACCCAGCATCGCAGTTCCTGGTGGCCAAGCTGGGGCGCCTGGCTGGCGAAACGCTCGGGCGCGCAGGTGGCGGCGCGGGGCTTGGGTGATTCGAGCCATCCGGTGCTGGCCCCGGCGCCGGGAACCTATGTGGTGGCCCAGCCAAAGGCCTGATCCTGCTGCATCTTCCGGTTGTTGCTGCAGCGCAGCATTTTTTCTTGAAATGCTGCGCTGCGGCGCCTATATTTCTGGCATCGGCGGGACCACGTGGCCCTGCAGCAGATGGAGACGAAGATCATGGCGAAGACCCAGGATTTCACCAAAGTGATGCAGGACATGATGGGCGCGTTCCCGATGGATGCCTCGGCCCTGCAAGGCGCGTTCAAGACCTCGGCCGCGCTGGGCGAGAAGATGACGAAGGTGGCGCTGGAAGCCGCTGAGAAGTCGACGGAAATCTCGTCGAAGTGGACGAAGGACACGCTGTCCAAGGTGGGCGAGTTCGCCAAGGCCAAGGCCGAACCGACCGACTACACCAAGGCGATGACCGATCTCGCCTCGTCGGCCGCGGAAATGGCCGCCGAACATCTGGCCGCCTTCGCCGAAGTGGCGAAGAAGGTGCAGATGGAAACGGTGGAACTGATGCTGGCCGACGGCAAGGACATGCAGGAAGACGCGACCGCCGCCGTCAAGAAGGCGACCGCGGACGTGACGACCGCGGCCAAGAAGGCCGCTGCGGCTGCGAAGTAACGCAGGCTGCCGCCCTCCTCCTCCCCGCGGCGGCGCCGAGGGCGGGCCCTGTGCCCGCCCTTTCTTTTTCTGCACGGGCGCCCTAAGGTTTCTGCATCGCAACGATGGGGGGACCGCAGGATGGCCGACACCGAAAAACCGCTGCTGATCAAGCGTTACGCCAGCCGTCGCCTCTACAACACCGAGACCAGCGATTACGTCACGCTGGACGACATCGCAGGCTTCATCCGCGCCGGGCGCGAGGTGCAGATCATCGACCTGAAATCGGGTGACGACCTGACCCGGCAATATCTGCTGCAGATCATCGCCGAGCATGAAAGCAAGGGCGACTCTGTCCTGCCGTTGCAGGTGCTGACCGATCTGGTGCGCAGCTACACGACGCAGGCACAAAGCGTGGTGCCGCAGTTCCTGGCCATGTCCTTCGACATGCTGCGGGAAGGGCAATCCAAGATGATGGAAAACCTGACCCAGATCCCGAACCCGATGGCCACCCTGCCGGGGTTCGACGCGATGCAGCGCCAGCAGCAGGCGTTCCTCAAGACCATGATGGCCGGCTGGACCGCGAAGGGCACCGAGCCGGGCGACGAGACGCCGGCACCCGCGGACACCGGCGAACTGGCGCAGATCAAGAAGCAACTGGCGGAATTGCAGGCGAAGCTGTCGAAGCTCTAGGGCGGCGGGCAGGCTCCCACCCCGGCCCCGGGGAACGGCGCGAAGCGCCCCCCGCGGGTGGGCGCTGGCCTTAGGGTGTGAAAGACAGTGTGTACCGGCGCGAGGCTCCCACCCCGCCCGGGGAACAGCGCGAAGCGCCCCCGGGCCAGCGCCCGACCGCCCGCGGGGCGGGCGCTTCTTGGGCGTCGGGGGCGGGCTCACCCGTGGGAGCAACCTCACCATAAAGCGCAGACCGTTACCGTGGCAGCGCCCACCCGCGGTCGGGCGCTGGCCCTCTGTGGTGGTAGCCGGGGTGGGCTGGCCCACCGCCTCTCCCCGGCCTGCGCCGGTCTTACGCCACTTCGGCGAAGACCTTCTTCAGCGCGTCGTTCAGCTTGTTGAACATCTCGTCCATCTGCGCCTCGGTCATGATGAACGGCGGGCAAAGCACGATGGCCTGCCCCAGCGGGCGGCAGATCAGCCCGTGGTCGGTGCAGGAATTGGCGATCCGCTCGCTGACCGACAGCTTGCCGTCGAAGGGCGTCTTGGTCGCCTTGTCCTTCACCGCCTCCAGCGCGCCCATCAGGCCCTTGCCGCGCCATTCGCCGATGTTGGGGTTCTCGGCCAGCCACTTCATCCCGGCCTCGAACTTCGGCGTGAGGCGGCGCACGTTTTCGGCCAGCCCCTCGTTCATCACCACGTCGATCGCCTTCAGCGCGATGGCGCAGCCCACCGGGTGGCCCGAGGCGGTGAAGCCGTGCGGGAACTCCTCGAACTTTTCGCTGGCTGCCTGCACCCGCGCGGCCAGTTCCGGCCCCAGGATGACGGCGCCCATCGGGAAGAAGCCCGCGGTGATGTTCTTGGAACTGATGATCGCATCGGGCACGAAGTCATAGGTCTGGCAGCCCCAGGTGTTGCCGGTGCGCCCGAAGCCGGTGATGACCTCGTCGGCGATCAGCGGGATGCCGTATTTCTTCAGCACCGGCTGGATCGCCTGGAAATAGCCCTCGGACGGCGGGATCACCCCGCCCGCGCCCATCACCGGTTCCGCGAAGAAGCCCGCGATCGTCTCGGGGCCTTCCTTGATGATCGTGGCCTCCAGCTCGCGCGCCAGCCGGGCGGTGAACTGCGCCTCGGTCTCGTCCGGCTTGCCGAAGCGCCAGTAATGCGGGCAGCCCACATGCAGGAAGCCCGGCAGCGGCAGGCCGAAGACCGAATTGTAGGGCTTGCCCGTCATCGAGGCCGAAACCGCGGTGACACCGTGGTAGCTGTTGATCCGGGTGATGATCTTGCGCCGCTGCGGGTTGCCTTCCATCCCGTTCAGGAACCACAGGATCTTCACCATCGTGTCGTTCGCTTCCGACCCCGAGTTGGTGTAGAACACCCGCCCGCTGTCGAAGGGCGACACCTCGATCAGCTTCTCGCTCAGCATCACGGTCTGGTCCGACATGCGGCCGAAGAAGGCGTGATAGCCGGGGAAACGGTCGTACTGCGCCTTGGCGGCGGCGATCAGCCCGGGGTGGTCGAAGCCCGCCACCATGTTCCACAGGCCCGAGTTCGCATCGAGATAGCGCCGCCCGTGCACGTCGACGACATAGGGCCCCTCGCCATGCGTCAGCACCACGGCGCCGCGTTCATGGATCGAGGGCAGGTCGGTGAAGCCGTAAAGCGAATTCACATCCGCCCGGGTTTCCCAGCTGTTGGGGGCGTTGTCACGCATCGTCGTCGTCCTTCTGATCGGGTCTGGCAACACGCTAGCCGGGCGGATCGGCCAGCGCAACGGGGCGCAGGGGGGCGCCCGGCGGGCTGGCAGGGGGGTCCGGCAGATTGCCCGGCCGTGCCGCGCGGCGCCCGGCAGATTGCCCGCCTTGATCGGCGCGCGCCCCCCGGCTAGCGTCAGGCGACAAGGCAGGGGCGCACATGGCCGAGGCACAGGGCAGGATCACGCTGTGGGGGGTAGAGGTCTTCCTTGCCGCCGCCGAGGACGGTTCGATCTCGGCCGCGGCCCGGCGGCTGGGGGCCAGCGTCTCGGGTGTCAGCCAGCAGCTGTCGGCGCTGGAACTGGCGCTGGGCGTGCAGCTTCTGGACCGCGCCGCCCGCCCCATGGCGCTGACCCCCGCGGGCGAGATGTTCCGCCGCCGCGCGCAGGCCATCATGGCCGAGGCCGAACAGGCGCGGGCGGAACTGGCCAGCGGCGATTTCACCGGGCTCACGCTGTTGCGGCTTGGCATGGTCGAGGATTTCGACAGCGACGTGACCCCCCGCCTTCTCGCGGCCCTGGCCGATGATCTGCGCCAGTGCCAGTTCCTGCTGGAAACCGGTGCAAGCCACCGGCTGCTGGACCAGCTCGAGGCGCGCGCGTTGGACATGGTGGTGGCCGCCGACATGGGCGCGCCGGGCGAGGGGACCGAGGTTCACCCCCTCTTGACGGAACCCTTCATCGTGGCCGCGCCCAAGGGGGCGGTGCGGCCGGGTGGCGACGTGCTGGCCGAACTTAAGGCGCTGCCGCTGATCCTCTATTCCCAGCGCCACCACATGGGCCGCCAGATCGCCGCCCACCTGACCCGGCAGGAGATGAAGCTTTCGACCCGGTTCGAGCTGGACAGCTATCACGCGATCATGGCGATGGTCGTCGCGGGGGCGGGCTGGACGATCCTGACGCCGCTGGGCCTGCTGCATGCCCAGCGGTTCCGCGACCGGGCCGAGGCGCTGCCCTTGCCCTTCGCGCCGCTCAGCCGGACCATCTCGCTCAGCGCGCGGCGCGGCGCGCTGCGGGGGATGCCCGAACAGGTGGCCGCCAGGCTGCGGCCGTTGTTGCAGGACCTGATCGTGGCCCCCGCGCGGGCGCAGATGCCCTGGATCGGCGACGGGCTGCGGGTGCTCTGACCCCGCCGCCCGCGGCGCCATCTTTTGTCCGACGCGTCGGGGCTCAGGTGCCGTAGGCGCGCGTCTGCCCCTTCACATCCTCGGCCGCGCCGGTCAATGCCGCGGCGATGAACGCCAGCTCGGTCGCCGTCAGCCGCACCGGCAGGCGCACGTCGCAGGCGCGCATCAGCATGGCGCGGGTCTGCGGCAGGTCGGGCGCCGTGCCCAGGAACTGCCAGTTCCAGAAGGCCCGCGCGTTGTCCTGGCTCAGCCCGAAGACCTGCACCGAGACGCCACGGGCCTTCGCGGCGTCCTGGAAGGCGCGCGCCTCGGCGTCGGTCTCGAACCCCACAAGGTTGAACTGGATCGAATCCGGCGCGCGCTCTTCGGCGGGCAGGGCGGGCGGCACCGACAGCCAGGGGCTGGCGTTCAGAAGCTCGGCCACATGGTCATGGTTGGCGCGGCCCTTTTCCACCCGTTCGGCCACCAGCGGCAGTTGCGGCCGGATCACCGCGGCCGACAGGTTCTGAAGCCGCATGTTGTAAAGCGGCAGCCGGTTCTGCCAGCGGGCAAAGCTGTTCTGCAAGCCGCCGTGCTTCTTCCAGTTGTGCTCGTAGGCGCCCGACATGATCGTGGCGCGGGCGGCAAGTTCGGGGTCGTCGGTGACAAGGATGCCGCCTTCGCCCGCGTTCACCAGCTTGTAGGACTGAAAGCTGAAGCAGCCGATCTTGCCGATCGTGCCGATCTTGCGGCCATGCCACAGCGTGCCCAGCGAATGCGCCGCATCCTCGACCACCGGGATGCCGCGCGCATCGCAGGCCGCCATGATCGCATCCATGTCGGACGTGTGGCCGCGCATGTGGCTGATCAGGACACAGGCGATGTTGTCGTCGATCCGGGCCGCGAAATCG
>DAIEJF010000007.1 GCA_027351005.1 Paracoccaceae bacterium
TCGGCCAGGTCGGCCGCGCCGGCCGGGTGATGGGCGGCCGCCACCGCGGCGTGCCAGTCGGGCCAGCCCTCGCGCGCCTTCAGCGCGGGGTCGATCCAGTCGGGCAGCACCGGCGTTCGGGCCAGCGTGCTGGCCGCGGCCTTGGCCATCACCTTCTGAGTAACGCCCGCGGCCAGCGGATAGACCGGCTCGTAGGCGGGCAATCCGGCCGCCTCGTCGGGGCGCAGGACATGGTCGGGGTGGACCATCTGGGCGATGCCATCGAACAGTTCCACCTTGCCCGAGACCAGACGACGCTGGCCGGTCGGCAGCAGCTTCTGCAGGTACTCGCCACGTGCGTGAAAGAACACGAGTTGAAACTCGATCTGGGCATCGCGGACCGATATGCGGTAGGGCCGCCCCTTGGTGCGCGGCGGGAAATGGCCGCCCACGGTCACCTCGACGGTCACCACGGCGGGCGCCAGAACCTCGCGCACCGAGGCGCGGCGGCTGCGGTCGACGCCCCCTTGCGGCAGGGTGAACAGCAGGTCGCGCGGTCGGCTGATGCCAAGGGAGGCCAGCGCCTCGGCCGTCTTGGGGCCCACGCCCTCCAGCGTTTCCAGCGCCGCGAAAAGCGGAAACAGGATCTCTGGCCGACCCGCCATCACGCGCCGCCGATCAGCGCGAGCCAGCCCGCCTCGTCGATCACCTGGACGCCAAGCGCCTCGGCCGCCTTCGCCTTCGACCCGGCGCCGGGGCCCGCCACCACAAGATCGGTCTTGGCCGAGACCGACCCCGCGACCTTGGCCCCCAGCGCCTCGGCCCGCGCCTTGGCTTCGGCCCGCGTCATCTGTTCCAGCGTGCCGGTAAAGACCACGGTCTTGCCCGCCACCGGGCTTTCCACCGGCCCGCGGGGCGCCACATCCTCGACCGTCAGATGCGCCACCAGCCGGTCGATCGAGGCGCGCTCGGCCGGTTGGTGGAACGCGGTCACGACCGATGTGGCCAGCACCGCGCCCACCCCGTCGATGGCCAGAAGGTCGGCCCATTCCGGCCCATCGCCCACCGTGGCCGCAGTCATCGCCCGCTCGAAGGCGGCCCAACTTCCATAGTGCTGCGCCAGAAGCGTCGCCGCCGCTTCGCCCACATGTCGGATGCCCAAGGCAAAGATCAACCGATTCAGCGCAATGGTCCGCCGGGCCTCGATGGCGGCGAACAGGTTGGTTGCCGAACGCTCGCCCCAGCCGTCCCTGTTCCTGAGCTTCTGCAAGGGGTGGGCGGCGTCTCTTGCGGCAAGGGTGAAGATATCCGCGGGCTCGCGGATCGCCAGCACGGGGTCGGCGAAGAAGGCCTCGACCTGTTTGGCGCCCAGGCCCTCGATGTCGAAGGCCGCGCGGCTGACGAAGTGCTTCAGCCGCTCGACCGCCTGCGCCGGGCAGATCAGCCCCCCGGTACAACGGCGGACCGCGTCGCCCTCCTCGCGGATCGCCTCGGACCCGCATTCGGGGCAGAGATGTGGAAACACATAGGGTTGCGCGTCGCTGTGGCGGCGGCTCAGGTCGACATCGGCGATCTTGGGGATCACGTCGCCCGCGCGGTAGACCTGCACCCAGTCGCCAGGCCGGATATCCTTGCCGTCGCGGATCGGCTCGCCCCGTGCGTTGCGCCCGGCGATGTAATCCTCGTTGTGCAGCGTCGCGTTCGACACGACAACGCCGCCCACCGTCACCGGCAGAAGCCGCGCGACCGGGCTCAGCGCGCCGGTGCGGCCGACCTGGATGTCGATCGCCTCGAGCCGGGTCCAGGCCAGCTCGGCCGGGAACTTGTGTGCGATGGCCCAGCGCGGCGTGGTCGACCGGAAGCCCAGCCGCCGCTGCAGCGCGAGATCGTTCACCTTGTAGACCACCCCGTCGATGTCATAGCCCAGCGTCGCGCGCCGGGCCTCGATCTCGCGGTAGGTGGCCAGAAGCTCCCCGGGCCCGTCGCAGAGCCGCGTCAGCGGGTTGGTGGGAAAACCCATGGCGGTGAAACGTTCGATGGCCCCGGCCTGGGTGTCGGCCAGCGGCGACGACAGCTCGCCCCAGGCATAGGCGAAAAAGCGCAGCGGCCGGGCGGCGGTGATGCGCGCGTCAAGCTGGCGCAGCGAGCCTGCCGCGGCGTTGCGGGGGTTGGCAAAGGTCTTGTCGCCCCGGGCCGCCTGGCGGGCGTTCAGCGCGGCAAAATCGGCGTGGCTCATGTAGACCTCGCCGCGCACCTCCATCACCGCGGGCGCGCCTGCCACCTGCTGGGGGATGTCGGCGATGGTGCGGGCGTTCTCGGTGACGTTCTCGCCCTCTTCGCCATCGCCGCGGGTGGCGGCCTGGGTCAACCGCCCGTCTTCGTAGCGCAGCGTCAACGAGAGCCCGTCGATCTTGGGCTCGGCCGTGAAGGCCAGCGGCGCGTCGGGCGGCAGGTTCAGGTACTTGCGGACCCGGTCGTCGAAATCGGCCACGTCCTCGGGGGCAAAGGCGTTTTCCAGGCTGAGCATCGGCACCGCGTGGCGGATCTTGCCGAAGCCCTCGGACAGCGCACCCCCCACCTGGTCCGAGGGGGAATCGCCGCGCTTCAGCGCGGGGAAGCGCGCCTCGATAGCCGCGTTGCGCCGCTTCATCGCGTCGTAATCCGCGTCCGAAATCTCGGGTGCGTCCAACGTGTGATAGGCCCGGTTCGCGGCCGAGATCGCCTGCGCCAGACGGGCGAGTTCGGCCCGGGCTTCGGCTTCGGTCAACTGGTCTACGGGCGTCTGTGGCATCGTCCCCTCCGCGGTCGTCCCCTTGTGATAGGGGGCGGCCCGGTCGAGGTCCAGCGGTCAGGCCCCGATGGCG
Organism: Paracoccaceae bacterium; assembly: GCA_027351005.1. Classification (GTDB taxonomy): domain Bacteria; phylum Pseudomonadota; class Alphaproteobacteria; order Rhodobacterales; family Rhodobacteraceae; genus Solirhodobacter. The sequence continues at coordinate 2,844 of DAIEJF010000007.1, forward strand.
ACGCGGCGGGTTTCCAGCGGGCTGGGATCGCGCAGAACGTAGCCACGGCCCCAGACCGTGTCGATGTAGCTTTCGCCCCCCGTCGCCTCGGCCAGCTTCTTGCGCAGCTTGCAGATGAAGACGTCGATGATCTTCAGCTCGGGCTCGTCCATTCCGCCGTAAAGATGGTTCAGGAACATCTCCTTGGTCAGGGTGGTGCCCTTGCGCAGGCTGAGAAGTTCCAGCATCTGGTATTCCTTGCCGGTCAGGTGCACCGTCTTGCCTGCCGCCTGCACCGTCTTGGCGTCCAGATTCACCTCGATCTCGCCGGTGCGAATCACCGATTGTGCGTGGCCCATCGAGCGGCGGATGATCGCATGGATGCGCGCCACCAGCTCTTCGCGGTGGAAAGGCTTGGTCAGGTAATCGTCAGCGCCGAACCCGAAGCCCTTGATCTTGCTGTCGGTATCATCCGAACCCGACAGGATCAGGATCGGGGTTTCGATCCGGGCCAGACGAAGCTGGCGCAAAACCTCGTGTCCGTTCATGTCGGGCAGGTTCAGATCCAGCAAGATCAGGTCGTAATCGTAAAGCTTGGCAAGGTCGATCCCTTCCTCGCCCAGGTCGGTGCAATAGACGTTCAGGTTGGCATGCGTCAGCATCAACTCGATGCTACGCGACGTGGCCGGATCGTCTTCAACCAGAAGGATACGCATGGTGGATACTCCGCTACAGCCCCCGTCTCGCATGACACTGACGTTCAATGGTTAATTGGGCGTTACTGTGACAGAGTTACTGTAAAAAACAACTTACAGTTGTCGATACCGCTGAATCGCCGTCACCTTCAGTCCGTCGATCCCATGCGCCGCGACCGCGCTGTGCCAAAGCGTGAACTCTTCTTCCGACAGGGCATAGCGTTCCAGCGCATCCGCCCGCGAGATCAGCCCGTATTCCACCGCCAGCACGACAACCGCCTTGCGGCTGGCCACCCAGCGTCGGGTATCGGCCGGTGGCAGATCCGCCCGGCTGAGCACCCGGCCATCCGGCAGCGTCACCTGCCGCGGTCCGTCGACTTTCTTGAGGTACATGATCCATCCCCCCGCTTCCGTCACGGAACCCTGCCGCCGCACGCTTAAGGAGCGGTGAAGCCGGGGGGTTGAGAATGCAGTGCATTTTCCTATATTCCCACGGGTCTGGAAAGGACGCCCCGATGCCCCTCGATACGCCGAAGCTGAACTCGCTGGGTCTGCCCAAGGCCCCGGCCGATACCCGCGTCGTGGTGGCGATGTCGGGGGGGGTCGATTCCTCGGTCGTGGCCGCGATGCTGGCCGAGGAAGGCTATGATGTGGTGGGCGTCACGCTGCAGCTTTACGACCACGGCGCGGCACTGGCGAAAAAGGGCGCCTGCTGCGCGGGGCGCGATATCCACGACGCCCGGCGCGTGGCCGAGACGATGGGGTATCCGCATTACGTTCTGGATTACGAGAACGTCTTCCGCGAGGCCGTGATCGACGAATTCGCCGACAGCTATCTTGCGGGCGCGACCCCGGTGCCCTGCATCCGCTGCAACGAGCGGGTGAAGTTCAAGGACCTGCTGGCCACCGCGAAGGATCTGGATGCCGATTGCATGGCGACTGGGCATTACATCCAGCGCAAGATGGGCGCAGTGGGCCCCGAATTGCACCGCGCCGCCGATCCGGCCCGCGACCAGAGCTATTTCCTGTTCTCGACCACGGCCGAGCAACTGGCCTTCCTGCGCTTCCCGCTGGGCCATCTGCACTCGAAGGCGGAAACCCGGGCGCTGGCCGCGCGGTTCGGATTGCCGGTGGCCGACAAGCCCGACAGCCAGGACATCTGCTTTGTCCCCGACGGCAACTATGCCCGGTTGATCGAGAAGCTGCGCCCCGGCGCGGCGGACCCGGGCGAGATCGTGGATCTGGACGGCCGCGTGCTGGGCACCCATGCCGGGGTGATCCACTACACCGTGGGCCAGCGCCGCGGACTTGGCATCGGGGGGACGGGCGATCCGCTCTATGTGGTCAGGCTCGACCCCGCCAGCCGCCGCGTCGTGGTGGGGCCGAAGGCGGCGCTGGCCACCCGCACGGTGCCGGTGCGCGAGGTGAACTGGCTGGGCGATGCGCCGCTGATGTCGGCCGCCGAATGGCCGGTCGAGGTGCGCGTACGCTCGACCCGCGCGCCCAAGCCCGCGATCCTGCGCCCCGTCTCGGCCACCGCGGCGCAGGTGGACCTGCTGGACCCGGAAGAGGGTGTCAGCCCCGGCCAGGCCTGCGTCTTCTACGAAGGCGGCAGCAGCCGGGTTCTGGGCGGCGGCTGGATCTGGAGGGGCTAACGGCCCGCCAGACGGTCATGCGCCAGTTGCGCGGCCAGCGTGGGCAGCGTCAGCCGGTCACGGATCAGGGTCAGGCGGTCGGGGGTGAAATAGCCCTCGACATCCAGCAGGTTCAGCGTGGCCATCAGCTCGCCCCCCAGCACCACCGGCATGTTCACCACCGACGCAAGCCCAAGCGAGCCGATCAGTTCGTGATCGGGAAAGACAGTCGCGATCTCGGCCAGCGTATTGGCCACGAAGGTTTCACCGCGGCCCACCACGATCTCGGTCCAGCGGTTCGGCTCGACCTCCTTGGTGCCCGAAACGGGATAGGGCCCGGGCATGTTGGAATAGCTGCGCCGGGCCAGCCGGCCGCCCTGCTCCACCGTGGTCACGCTGACCAGCCGCGCCCCCAGCACCGCCTGCACCAGCGCATCGAGCGCGGCAAAGGCGTCGATCGGGGCGCGCGCGGCGCCAAGCGCGGTGGCAAAGGCGGTCATCGGATCAGTCATGGCGGGCTCCTTCAGGCAGATGGGCAAGGACGGATCGGGCCGCACGCAGGCCGGGCGGTTCACCGCCGCGGCCAAGCCGGATCATGCAATCGGCCATCGCGGCGGCCTGGGCCGCGCGTTTCGGGCCGGGGCGCAGCATCTCGATCACCGCGGGGGCGATCAGGTCCGGGCGGCAGCGGGCGCCGATGAATTCGGGCACGGTGCGCGTGTCGGTGACAAGGTTCACCAGCGTCACGGTATCAAGCTTCACCATCCGCTGCATGATGACGCGCGAAAGCCAGGCCACATCATAGGCGATGACCATCGGCACCCCCGCCGCGGCCAGTTCCAGCGACACCGTGCCCGAGGCCGCCAGCGCCACATCGGCGGCGCGGAAGGCCGCGCGGCGGGCGGAGGGCGCGTCGACCACCACGGGCGCGCCGGGCCAGTCCGCCACCAGCGCGCGCACCTGATCGACCACGCCGCGCACGGTCGGCACCACGACCCGCGCCTGCGGCACCGCGGCCAGAACCCTGTCCAGCGCCGCGCCGAAGCGGGGGCCAAGGCGGCCCACCTCGCCACGCCGCGATCCCGGCAGGGTCAGGATCAGCGGCTGGTCGGGGGCGATCCCGGCGTCCGCGCGAAAGGCCGCGGCCTCGGCCTCGGTGGCGACGGGTTCGGCCACCACCGGATGGCCCACGAAATCGCAGGTCATGCCCGCGGCTTCCATATAGGGCGGCTCGAAGGGCAGCAGCGCCAGCACGTGATCCACGTTGGGCGCCATCTTCGCGGCACGCCCCGCCCGCCAGGCCCAGACCGAGGGCGCGACGTAGTGGATGGTGCGCAGGCCCGGCCGGGCCGCGCGGGCCGTCCGCGCCACCCGCAGGCAGAAATCCGGGCTGTCGATGGTAATCAGCGCCGCCGGATCGGCCGCGACGCAGGCCGCCGCGGTCTGCTGCATCCGCCGCACCAGATGGCGGTACTTCGGCAGCACCTCGGCCAGGCCCATGACCGACAGTTCCTCCATCGGAAAGAGGCTTTCCAACCCCTCGGCCTGCATAAGCGGCCCGCCGACCCCCGCGAAGGCCACGCCCGGCACCAGCGCCTTGATCCCCGCCATCAGCGCCGCGCCAAGCTTGTCGCCCGACGGCTCGCCCGCGACGAGGAACAGCCTCATGGCGCCCGCCCCCACAGGAACAGGCCGTGCCGGTCAGCTTCGGCCACGGTTTCGGCCCGGTGCAGGATCTGCACGCCGCCTGCCTCGAACACGATGCCGCCAAGGCCCGCCTCGGCTGCGGCCACCACGGTCTGCGGCCCCAGCGTCGGCAGGTCGATCCGGCGGTCCTGCCCCGGCTTCGGCGCCTTGTAAAGCACGCCGCGGCCCTGCTTCGGGTCGCGTCGCAGCGCGGGGTCGATCCCGGCCACGAAGCGCAGCATCGCATCGGTGCCCGGCAGCGATTCGAGCGCGAGGCAAAGCCCCTGCGCCACCACCGCGCCCTGCCCCACGTCAAGCGCACCAAGCGCCGCCACGATCTGCGCCGCGCGGGCGGCGTCGCGTTCGTCGGACCGGCCCGGCGACAGCGCGCCCAGCACGCCTTCGCCCGGCAGAAGCCCCGGCGCCACAGCCTCGACCCCCACGACCGGAAGCCCCGCTTCCTCGAAAAAACCGATCACCCCGCGCAACAGCCCGTCATCGCCCTGCTGCATCGCCGCCAGGATGCGCGGCACCAGCGCGGCCGTTTCGGGGTCGAACATCGCGGGATCCAGCCGGGGCCGCTGCACGGCGCCCGCAAAGACAAGCTGGCCCACGCCGCGATCCTGAAGCGTGCGGATGAAGGGCATCAGCCGTTCGGGACGAAACTCGACATCCGCGGTCAGCCCCTCGATGGCATAGCCGTGCACGCCTGCGATCACTGGCGGGGTGCCTGCGGCGGTCAGTTCATCGGCAACCAGACGCGGCAGGGCGCCGGTGCCCGCGATGATGGCAGTCAGGGTCATGGCTTATCGCGGCGTCAGGAACGAGCGGTCGGAGCCCGCAAGGATGAAGGCGGTCACCTCGCGCACATAGGCGCTGTCGGTTTCGTCCTGCAGGCGGCGGGCACGGTCGACAAAGGCGCCTTCGCCCTGCGCCAGCATCTGATAGGCGGCACGCAGCGCGGTGATGTCGGACCGGTCCACCCCGCGCCGCTTCAGCCCGACAAGGTTCAGCCCGTCCAGCTCGCCCCGCGGCGCCTGCACGAGGCCATAGGGGATCACGTCCTGCGCCACCATGGTGACGGCGCCGATGATGGCACCGCGGCCGATGCGCACCCATTGGTGCACGCCCGACAGCCCGCCCACGATCACGTCGTCGCCCAGCACGCAATGGCCGGCGATGGCCACGTTGTTGACCAGGATCACCCGGTCGCCGATCTGGCTGTCATGGCCGACATGGGCGCCGGTCATGATGAGGCAATCATCCCCCACCCGCGTCACGCCGCCGCCGCCCTCGGTGCCGGTGTTCAGCGTGGCGCCTTCGCGGATGCGGTTGCGCTTGCCCACGATCAGCCGGGTGCGTTCGCCCTTGAACTTCAGATCCTGCGGAACCTCGCCCACCACGGCGAAGGGCCAGATCACCGTGCCCTCGCCCACCTCGGTCCAGCCGGTCACGACCGCGTGGCTTTTCACCTCGACATCCGGGCCGAGCGTCACCTCGGGGCCCACGACCGAGAACGGGCCGATCACGCAGCCCGCGCCGATCACGGCGCCGGGCTCGATCACCGCCGAGGGGTGGATGCGGGCCGAAGGGTCGATGCCCATGCGCTTACCCCTGCCGCAGGTCGATCATGGCGGTAAACTCCGCCTCGGCCGCAAGCTGGCCTTCGACCATCGCCTGGCCCAGGAACTTCCAGATCTTGCCGCCGCCGCGCTTGACGGTGACGTGCATCTCCATCACGTCGCCCGGCACCACCTTGCGGCGGAACTTGCAGCCGTCGATGTTCATGAAATAGACCAGTGGGTTCTTGTCGACCAGATCAAGCGTCAGGCTGACCAGCACGGCCGAGGTCTGGGCCATCGCCTCGACGATGGTGACGCCGGGCATGATCGGCACATCGGGGAAATGTCCCTGAAAATGCGGCTCGTTGAAGGTGACGTTCTTGACCCCCACGGCGGATTTTCCGGGCACGATGGAATGCACCTTGTCCACCAGCAGGAACGGGTAGCGATGCGGGATGCAGCGGAAGATCAGGCCCAGATCCGCAGTCAGCATGTCGGCCGGTTGGGTGTCGACGGTGGCGCTGGCTTGGGTCTCGGTCATACTCATCTCCGTGCTGGGGCCGCGTCCGGCCGGTCGTTCGGGTCTGGTTAGCAACTCGGCCCCGAGGTGGCAAGGCGGGCTAGTTCCCCGTGGGCGCCGCCGGGGGTGTTCCCGTTGGGGCGGCCTCGCCTGCCGGGGCGGGCGCCGTCGTGGCGGGGGCGGCGCCGCCGTCGGCGGGGGCCGTTGCCGGGGGTTCAAGCTGATGGCCGTCGCCGATGGCCGCGTCGATCCGCGCGATCGCCCGGTCGGTCACGTCAATGCCGCGGAAGGACAGGAAGATGGCCTGCTGGTTCAGGATCGCCACCGCGCCGCTGTCGCGCACAAGCTGCCCCAGGATCGGCAGCGCCGCCTCCAGAAACCGTTGCCGTTCATCCTCGCGCAGGGTGTCAAGGTCGCGGTTTTTGGCATCCTGCGCGGCGCGGATGCCCTCGACCTTGGCGTCGAAGGCGTCGGCCAGCTTGCGGAAGGCGTCGGGCGCCATCTTGGCGCGCTCGTCGGTCAGCTTGCGTTCCTCGGCGCTCAGGTCGGCCTCGATCTTGCGGTTCTCGGCTGCAAGCGTGCGGGCGCGGTCCTCGATCTCCTGCGCCACCCGCTTGCCGTAAAGCGAGGTGCTGAACAGCCGTTCGGGGTCAAGCGTCAGCACCGGGCTGGCAAGGGGTGCTGCGGGGTCCGGGGTCGCGCTATCGGGTGCTGCGGCCGGGGCCGTCGCATCGGGCGCCGCCGGGGCCGGTTGCGCGGCGACGGGTGCGGATGGTGGCGCAGCCTGCGTGTCCGGCGTTGCCGGAGCCGCCTGCGCCAGCGCCATCCCGGCCCCGAGGGCCAGAGCAAGCGCCAGCGCCGCGGCCCGACCCGCCGCCATCAGAACTTCGTCGCGATGGTCAGGTTGAAGTTCTGCGTGTGATCGTAGGGCATCTTCTTGATCGCGCGCGAGAAGTCGAAGCGCAGCGGGCCGATGGGCGTATCCCAGAACACCGAGAAGCCCGCCGCCGCCCGCAGGTGGAAGCTGTCGTCCACCGATCCGGGCCCGCCGGCGCCGTCGGTGTTCTTCAGCCCCCAGACAGAGCCCGCGTTCAGGAACACGCCGCCCTTCAGGCCGTAATCCTCGGGCAGGCCCAGCGGGAAGATCGCCTCGACCTTGGCCACGGCATAGAGGTTGCCACCAAGCGCATCCTGCCCCGTCGCCGTGGTGTCGCGCGGCCCGATCCCGTTGGTGCGGAAGCCGATGAGCTTGCCGTTCAGGAAATAGCGATCGGCCACGGTGTTGTCGGTGCCCGACAGCAGCGACATCACGCCCCCTTCCAGCGAGGCCCGCAGCGTCACCGCCTCGTGCGCCACATGGGTGGTGCCGACGACCCGCGCGGTCGAGGCGATGTATTTCGCCTCGCCGCCAAGGCCCGCGAAATCCTGCCCGAAGTTGAACTGGAACGAGGACTTGGGCGACAGCCCGTCGCGGTTGCTGTCAAAGCCGTAGGTATAGCCAAGCGCGCTGTAGAGCTTGCCCGACCCTTCGTTGAGGATGATGGGCGAGGCCGTCGTGTCGATGTTCTTCACGGTGTTGCGGCCGATGCTGTAGCGCAGCTCCAGCCGCCCGCGTTCGCTGACCGGGAACTCGATCGCCGGCGTCAGGTTGATCAGCCGGGTGTCGTAATTCGCGTAGCTGTGGGTCGAAGTGGTGTAGCCGCCGTTCAGCTTGAAGGCGAGGTCACGCCCGAACAGCGCCGGATCGACGAAGCTGAACGAGGACGCGCGGTCCGACGACGAGGTGTTGATATCCGCGCTGACCTGCTGGCCACGGCCAAGGAAGTTCTGTTCCGAAAAGCCCAGCACGACGCCGAATCCGGTGCTGACGCCGTAGGTCCCGCCGATCGACAGCGTGCCGGTCGGCTGTTCCTGAACGTTCACGTTCACCACCACCTGATCGGGGCTGTCGCCCTGCTGGGGGTTGACCTGCACGTCCTTGAAATAGCCAAGCGCCTTGATCCGGTCGGACGCGGCCTTGATCTCGCGCGGGTTGAACGGGTCGCCTTCCGAGATGTGGAACTGCCGCCGGATCACCCGGTCCTGGGTGGTGGCGTTGCCTTCGATGTCGATGCGCTCGACGAACAGCTTCGGCCCGCGGTCGATCACGAATTCGACCTTCACCCCCAGATTGGGGTCGTCGCGGGTGATCTTCGGCGTCACCCGGATGAAGTTCAGCCCCTTGCGGGTCGCCAGCGTCTCCATCCGCGTCACCGCGTCCTCGATGGTCGTCGGCGAATAGGTGGCGCCCGGCTTGATGTGGATCTGCGCGCCGAATTCCTTCAGGTCGACATCGGGCAGCGTGGTCGAGGCGGTCGCCTGCTCGATCGTGTAGGGCTGGCCTTCCGAGATCATGAAGGTCAGGAAGAACCCCTTGCGCGACCGTTCGATCTGCGCGTTGGCATCCAGGATGCGGAAGTCGATGTAGCCGCGCGAGTGGTAGAAATCGGTCAGAAGCTGCTTGTCCTGCTCCAGCCGGTCGGGGACGAAGGTGTTGTCCTGGAAGAACCCGTGCAGGAACCCGGCCTGCTTGGTGGCCAGCACTTCGCGCAGGCGGTGGTCAGAGAAGGCCTGGTTGCCCACGAAGGACAGCCGCTGCACCTCGACCGTGTTGCCTTCCTGGATGTCGAACACCAGATCGACCCGGTTTTCGGACCGCGGGATGATCTTGGGCGTCACCACAACGGCGTACCGCTTGTTCTGGCGATAGGCCTCGGTGATGGTGGCGGCGTCCTGTTCGGCCAGCGAGGGCGAGTAGACGCGGCGCGACTGCGATTTCACCAGCTTCGCCAGATCCTCGCTTTTCAGCCGCTTGTTGCCTTCGAAGTTGATGACGTTGATGGTCGGGAATTCCTTGACCACGATCACCAGTTTCGAGCCCTGCGGCTCCATCTGGACCGACTCGAACAGGCCGGAATTCACGATGCGCTGGTAGGCGTCGTTCAGGTCGCCGTCGCTGACGGGCTTGCCCCGGGGAATCGCCGCATAGGACAGAACGGTGCCCGGCTCGATCCGCTGGACGCCCTGCACCTGCACGGCGTTGAACGTGTAACTTGCTGCAAAGGCAGGCGGGGCCAGTGAAATCAGGGCGACCGCAGCGGCCAGCGCCAGTCGGCTCCGCGGTTGGGCGGCCCCCGTCTTGGGGCTCAATCCCTGTGCCGCCCGGGCGCTGCGCTCGCTCTGCATGTTCCTACCGCCGTTTCAGAAATTCGGTCTGTTCTGACTAGCGGGATTGGGGGGGCTTGTCAAAAGGGGACGCCGGTCGCCCGCCGTCCGCCGCAATCCGCCCGGATCAATAGAGCCCGGTCAGGGCCTGGCCAAGGAACGCCCCGGCCAGCAGCCCGACAATCAGCGTGCCGAAGGTGAAAATCCTGTCCCAGTTCAGCCGGACGATAAGCGAGATGCCTTTGTAGCCATCCATGACCGCTTGCATCGGTGTCTCCACGCCAAGTCACTGCCCCTGCGGCTCTGCTAGCCGTCCATTGTGGCCAGATTTTGGCGGGTCCCCCGGTCGAAGTGTCGCAGCACGCCGCCGTGGCGATGGGGTCAGGGGCAGAAGAAGTCGTTAGACAGCGCAAAGGCCATCAGCGACAGGATCAGGAACAGCCCCCCCCCCATCAGAACCTTCAGCGCCTTGTCGCTGGGCGGGCGACCCGTCACCGCCTCCCAGACATGGAACACCAGATGGCCGCCATCGAGGATCGGCACGGGAAAGAGGTTCAGCAGGCCCACGGCGGTCGACAGCATCGCAATGAAGCTCAGGAAGCTCAGCGCGCCCTGGCTTGCCGCAACGCCCGACGTTTCGGCGATGCCCAGCGGCCCGTGCAGGTTGCAGCTGCTGATTGCGCCCGTGACCATGTGATACAGGCCCGACAGGCTGGTCACGATGACATAGCCGGTCTGCGATACTGCGGTGCGGACGGCCTCCCACGGGCCCGGCGTGCGGGTCTTGGGGTCGAAGGCCAGCCCGCCGGTGATCCCGATCAGCCAGCGTGTCTCGAAGGCGCCGCCGGTGGTGGGCAGGTCACTCCGGCGCGGGGTCATCGTGACCTCGCGCGTCTGGCCATCCCGCCACAACGTCAGCCGCACCGGCTTGCCGTCGGACCCGCCGATCGCGGTGCGAAGCTGGTCGAAGGCCCAGATCGGCTGGCCGTCCACCGCCGTCACCACATCGCCAAGCTGCACGCCCGCGTCCAGCGCGGCCGAATCGGGTGCCAGCCCTTCCACCCGCGGCGGCATCGGGAACGGACCCTGAACCGTCATCTTCTGGCCGTCGCGCAGGATTTCGTAGGGCACCGTCGGCGCGGGTTTCAGCGCGGCCACGGCGTCGCCCAGCGACTTGGTATCGGGGGTGGGCGTGCCGTCCAGCGCCAGGATCTCGTCGCCCGCCTGCAGCGTGCTTTGCACGGGCGGCATCGCCTTCAGTTGGCCCACCGTCGGCGGATCGGTCGGAACCCCGGTGAACAGGTACAGCGCAACCAGCAGCACCAGCGACAGCGCGAAGTTGAACAGCGGCCCCGCCGCCACCGTCGCCGCCCGCGCCCAGAGCGGCGCGCCATGCATCGAGTGACGCCGTTCGGCAGCACTCAGCCCCGCCATCGCGGTGGCATCCACGCCCGAGGCCGCGTCGGAATCGCCGAGGAACCGGACATAGCCGCCAAAGGGCAGCGCGCAGACCTGCCAGCGCGTGCCGCGCCGGTCGACCCGCGAGGCCAGAACCGGCCCGAATCCCAGCGAAAACACCTCGGCATGAATGCCGGACCAGCGGCCGACGATGTAATGGCCGTATTCGTGGACCGCCACGATCACCGACAGGGCCACGACGAACGCCACACCTGTATACAGCAATCCGCCGAACGACGGTATCATCCCGATCAGGTCCACGTCCTACCTCTGGTCTTTCCGTTGCCAGCGCACGGCCGCGTCGCGCGCAGCGATCCGCGCCCTGGCATCCACCTCTACCACGTCATCAAGGCCAACCGCGGCATTGCTAAGGCCGGATTCGCGCGAAAGCCGGGCAAGAACCTCTTCGACCACCGCCGCCATGCCGGGGAATGCCAGTTGCCCCGCCAGGAAATGGTCCAACGCCTCTTCCTTTGCCGCATTGAAGGCGGCCCCGGCAAGCCCACCCAGCTTCATAACCTCGCGAGCGAGCCGCAGCGCGGGAAAGCGGCGGTCGTCCGGGGGCTCGAAGCTCAGCCGCCCGATCTGCGCCAGATCGAGCCGCGCCACCGGCACATGCGCGCGGTCGGGCCAGTTCAGCGCATAGCCGATCGCGTGGCGCATGTCGGGCGCGCCCAGATGCGCCATCAGCGCGCCGTCCACAAAGCCCACCAGCGCATGCACGATGCTTTGCGGGTGAACCAGAACCTCGATCCGGTCCGGGTCTATCCCGAAAAACTCTTTTGTTTCGATAAGTTCCAGCGCCTTGTTGAACATGCTGGCCGAATCGACCGAAATCCTGCGGCCCATCGACCAGTTCGGATGCGCCACCGCCTGATCCGGGGTCGCGGCGGCGATCCGCTCCGCGCTCCAGTCGCGGAAGGGCCCGCCCGAGGCGGTGATGATGATGCGTTCCACCGCCGCCATGTCCTCGCCCGTCAGGGCCTGGAAGACGGCCGAATGCTCGCTGTCGACCGGCAGGATGGTGGCGCCATGGGCGCGCGCCTCGGCCATCAGCAAGGGCCCCGCCGTCACAAGGCTTTCCTTGTTGGCCAGCGCCAGCGTGCGCCCCTGCCGCAGCGCCCGGAAGCCGGGCGCAAGCCCCGCCGCGCCCACGATGGCCGACATCACCCAGTCGGCCGGGCGGTCCGCCGCCTCGATCAGCGCGTCGGTTCCCGCCGCCACGGCGATGCCCGTGCCTGCCAGCGCCTCTTTCAGGGCGGCGTAGCAGTCGTCATGCGCCGTCACGGCCAGTTCCGCCCGCAGGCGGCGCGCCTGTTCCGCCAGAAGCGCCACGTTGCGCCCGCCGGTCAGCGCCACGGTCTGCACCGCCGCCCCCTGCCGGGTCAGCAGGTCGACCGTGTTGACGCCGATCGAGCCCGTGGAGCCGAAGATCGAGACGCGCCGCACGGCCTAGATCCTCACCACCGGCACATGCACCAGGAAGGACACGGCCAGCATCGCCAGCGCCGCGCCCAGAAGCCCGTCGAACCGGTCCAGCAGACCGCCGTGACCGGGGATCAGGTGCGAGCTGTCCTTGACCCCTGCCCGCCGCTTGATCGCGCTTTCCGAAATGTCGCCCATCTGCGAGGCGAACGAGATCGCAACCGAGATCCACGGCAGGTCACGGCCAGCCGAGGTGAAGGTCAGGAACAGCAGGCCGATCAGCGCCGCGCCGACCCAGCCTGCGATGATGCCGGCCCAGGTCTTCTTCGGGCTGACGCTGGGCCAGAACTTGCGCCCGCCGATGGTCCGCCCCGCGAAATATCCAGCAATATCCGTGGCAACGACGACGAAGATCATCCAGAACAGCCAGGTTCCGCCATAGTCGTTGCGAAAGTCGATCAGCCCGTCGGCGGCCAGCAGGATCGCCAGCGCATAGACCATGCCCACCGCGCGGTCGCGCCGCGCCATCAGCGCCAGCACCCCGCCCACCAGCAGCAGCATGACCAGTTCCACCGCGCCTTCGGTCCAGCGGGCGGCGATCATCGCCCCCGCGCCCAGCACGAAGCACACCACCGCCGGCGCCTTGGGCGCGCCCAGCATCACCGCCAGTTCCCACAGCATCAGCCCGCAGGCCAGCGTCGACAGCGTGACGAACCACAGCCCCCCCAGCCGGACGCAGACGATCCCCACAAGTGCCAGCAGCAATCCCGAGACCAGGCGCTGGCGCAGGTCGGCCCATTTGGCGGCCGCGCTCATGCGCTGACCGCACCGAAGCGCCGCTCGCGCACCGCGACCCGGTCGAGAATCGCGGCCAGTTCCTCGGGCGTGAAATCAGGCCAGAGGGTCGGGGTGAATTCGTATTCCGCATAGGCCGCCTGCCACAGCAGGAAGTTCGACACCCGCGTCTCGCCCGAGGTGCGGATCACCAGATCGGGGTCGGGGATGTCGCCGGTATCCAGCGCCGCGGACAGAAGGTCGCCGGTGATCGCCTCGGGCGCAAGCGTCCCCGCCGCGACCCGTGCCGCCAGTGCCCGGCTGGCCCGCACCAGTTCATCGCGCCCGCCGTAGTTGATCGCCACCGTCAGGTTCAGCCGCGTGTTGGCCAGCGTGCGCGCCTCGATGCCCGCCATCAGCCGTTGCAGCCGCTGGTCCAGCCGGGTGCGATCCCCGATGAAGCGCATCCGCACGCCCTCGGCGGCCAGCCGGTCGGCCTCGCGCTCGATGTAGCGGGCGAAGATGCCCATCAGGCCCAGCACCTCTTCGGTGCTGCGCTTCCAGTTCTCGGTCGAGAAGGCATAGACCGTCAGCCAGCGCACCCACAGATCGGGGCAGGCGCGCACGATCTGCTTCACGCGCTCGGCGCCGCGGCGGTGGCCCACAAGCCGGGGCCAGCCGCGCTGGGTCGCCCAGCGGCCGTTGCCGTCCATGATGATGGCAACATGTTCGGCGGTCCTGCGGGACGGGAGCGCGGTTCCCGGTCTGTCCTCGGCGGCCAATTCCTGTCCCTTCCGGTCGATCATGCGCGCTCAGACGTGCATGATCTCCTGCTGTTTCGCCTCGAGCGCCTTGTCGATGGCGGCGATGGCCTTGTCGGTCAGCGCCTGCACCTCGTCGGCATACATCTTGTTGTCGTCCTCGCTCATGCCGGCGACCTTGGCCTTCTTGAGCTGGTCCATCCCGTCGCGGCGCACGTTGCGCACCGCCACACGGGCGTGTTCGGCATATTGGGCCGCCACCTTCGACAGTTCGCGGCGGCGTTCCTCGTTCAGTTCGGGGATCGGCAGGCGGATGATCGGGCCATCCACAACCGGGTTGATGCCCAGCCCGGAATCGCGGATCGCGCGTTCCACCTTCGACACCATCGCGCGGTCCCAGACGTTCACCGTCACCATCCGCGGTTCCGGCACGTTCACGGTGCCAAGCTGGTTGACGGGCGTCATCTGGCCATAGGCATCGACCATGATCGGGTCGAGCATCGAGGCCGACCCCCGCCCCGTGCGCAGCGAGGCGAATTCGGTCCGCAGCGCGGCCATCGCGCCGTCCATCCGGCGTTCCAGGTCGTCGAGATCGATCTCAAGGGCGTCGTCGCTCATTCTCAGTCCTCTTCCGCAGACGCGTCACACATCGACACCGGCCCCATGCAGCCACGGGTATACCAAGAAGCCGGCGTCCCTGTATAGCTTAGCCGTGCACCCGGGTGTAGGTGCCCTCGCCGCGCAGGATGGTGCGCAGGCCGCCGGGTTCATCCAGCGAGAAAACGATGATCGGCAGGTGGTTGTCGCGCGCAAGCGCGATGGCGCTGGCGTCCATCACGCCCAGGTGTCGCTGCAACACCTCGTCATAGGTGACGGTCTCGTAGCGCCGGGCGTCGGGGTGTTTCTTGGGGTCCTTGTCATAGACCCCGTCCACCTTGGTCCCCTTGAAGATCGCCTCGCAGTTCATCTCGTTGGCGCGCAGCGTGGCGGCGGTGTCGGTGGTGAAATAGGGGTTCCCGGTGCCCGCCGCGAAGATGCAGACGCGCTTCTTTTCCAGGTGGCGGATCGCACGGCGGCGGATGTAGGGTTCGCAGACCGTGTCCATCGGGATGGCGCTGATGACGCGGGTGAAGACGCCCAGCGATTCCAGCGCACCCTGCATGGCCAGCGCGTTCATCACCGTGGCCAGCATCCCCATGTAATCGGCCGTGGCCCGTTCCATCCCCTGCGCCGATCCGGCAAGCCCGCGGAAGATGTTGCCGCCGCCGATCACCATGCAGATTTCCACGCCCAGGTCGCGCACCGCCTTCACTTCCTGCGCGATGCGCTGCACGGTCGGAGGATGCAGGCCGTAGCCCTGGTCGCCCATCAGCGCCTCGCCCGAGATCTTGAGCATCACACGCTTGTAGGTCACCAGGGGCTGGTCGGGGTTGGCCTCGGTCATGCGTCTTGCTCCAGTTCTCGCGCGTTCTTGACTGCGGCGCAAAATGTCGGAAAACGCGGTCAGGTTCAACGCCCATCCGGCAGTCAGACCAGAGGCCCGCGTGCGTCACACGATCCCCCCAGACCGCCCGGTGCTGATCGCGGGCCCGACCGCGTCGGGAAAATCCGCGCTGGCGCTTGAGCTTGCAGAGACGCAGGGGGGTGTCATCGTGAACGCCGACGCGCTGCAGGTCTATGGCTGCTGGCGCATCCTGACCGCCCGGCCAAGTGCGGCCGAGGAAGCCCGCGCGCCGCATCGGCTTTATGTCCATGTCGGCCGCGACCAGCCCTATTCGGTGGGCCACTGGCTGCGCGAGGTCGCCGCGATCCTGAAGCAGGGCGCGCGGCCGATCATCGTGGGGGGAACGGGGCTTTACTTTTCGGCACTGACCGAGGGGCTGGCCGAGATCCCGCCCACCCCGCCCGAGATCCGGGCCGAGGCCGATGCCCTGCGCGCCGAAGCCGGCATCGCGGCGCTGCGGGCAGCCCTTGATCCTGCCACGGCCGCCCGGATCGATCTGGCCAACCCCGCCCGCATCCAGCGCGCCTGGGAGGTGCTGCGCGCCACCGGGCGGGGCCTTGCCGCCTGGCAGGCCGAAACCGGCGCGCCGCTTCTGCCGCTGTCGCACGTCACCGCCCTGGTGCTGGCCGCCCCGCCCGACTGGCTGGGCCCGCGGATCGACCGCCGGTTCGATGCGATGATCGCGGCCGGCGCGCTGGAGGAGGTGCGCGCCGAATGGCCGTACTGGGATGCGGCCCGCCCCTCGGCGCGGGCGATCGGCGCGCCCGAACTGGTGGCGCATCTGCAGGGCGCGCTGTCCCTGCACGACGCGGTCGCCGCCGCCAAGACCGCGACCCGCCAATACGCCAAGCGCCAGCGAACCTGGTTCCGCAACCGCCTGAAAGATTGGCAGATCCTGCCGCCTCCGGGGGCCACCCCCTGAGGCGGATCGGCCACGCTCCGCCGCGCCCGCGCGGCCTGCGCGTTTTTCGCTTGGGGTGGCCTGCGGGCTCGCCTAGGGTGGCAAAAAAAGAACACCGGGACATGTTGCATGGTCGAGCAGCCATCAAACGGAGCCCCCGCCCGCATCATCGCCATCCCGCGGCTTGCCGCTGCGGGGCGCTGGCGTGTCGAGGCGCTGCGGAGCATTTCGGAACCCCTTCTGCTGTGGTTCACCCGCGGACAGGGCCGCGCCACCGTGGCCGGGATCACCCGCGGCTACGGGCCCCATAACGCGATCTTCATCCCGCCGGGTGTCACGCACGGCTACGAGGTGTCGCAGCATGTCTTCGGCACCGCCGTCTTCTTCGGGCCGGGCTGCACCCTGCCCCTGCCCGCCACCCCCCAGCATCTGCGGGTGCGCGACAGCGCCGCCCAGGCGGAACTGACCGCGCTGATCGAGGCCGCGCAGCGCGAGGCCGATGGCGACAAGCCCGGCCGTGCCCGCGCGGTGCTGCACACGCTGGGCCTGATGTCGGTGTGGATCGAGCGGCAGGTGGCCGCGCAGCCGCCCGAACCCGCACGGCCCGACGCGACGCGCCGCCTCGTGCAGAAATACACCGCACTTCTGGAACGCGACTTCCGGTCGGGCATGGGCGTCGGCGACTATGCCGCGGCGCTGGATGTCACGCCCACCCACCTCAGCCGGGTCTGCCGGCAGACCTGCGGCCGCCCGGCCTCGGCGCTTCTTCAGGACCGCAAGCTGTTCGAGGCCCGCCGCCTTCTGGCGGAAACCGAGATGCCGGTGAACGAGGTCTCGCGCAGCCTGGGCTTCACCTCGGCCGCCTATTTCACCCGCGCCTTCCAGCACCGCACCGGCAAGACACCGACGGCCTTCCGCAAGACCCCCTGACCTCTGCGCCGGAACCAACCTTTCTGGTCCGTTCACGGCCTTCGGGGTTGACCCCCGGGGCCGTGTGGTCTTTTCTTGGGTCCATGTCGCAAACGTCAAACAAATGGCCGATTGCGGAAGTTGACGTCAGGGCCGAACTCGTGCGCAATGGCGGAACAATATCCAGTTGGGCGGAGGCTGCCGGTCGCGGCAAGCCTGCGGAATTCATAATAATGACGACCAGGGAGACATCTGAATGACCGACATGAAGACCGGGGGCAACCGGGTCCATCCCGCTGCCGAAATGTACGCCGCCGAGATGAAGGCGGGCGAATTGAGCCGCCGCGAATTCCTGACGCGCGCCAGCGCGCTGGGCCTGTCGGCGGCCGCGGCCTATGCTCTGATCGGCCTTGACGCGCCGCAGGCCCGCGCCGACGACAAGACGCCCGTGAAGGGCGGCACGTTGCGCATGGACATGCAGACCAAGGCGATGAAGGATCCCCGCCTCGCGGACTGGTCGCAGATCTCGAACTTCTACCGCGGCTGGCTGGAATACATGGTCGAGTACAACCGCGACGGGACCTTCCGCGGCATGCTGCTGGACAGCTGGGAAGCCAACGACGATGCTACCATGTTCACCCTGCATGTCCGCAAGGGCGTGACCTGGTCCAATGGCGACCCCTTCACCGCCAAGGATGTGGTGTTCAACATCACCCGCTGGTGCGATGGCACGGTCGATGGCAACTCGATGGCCGGCCGGATGAGCGCGCTGTCGGATGCGGCGTCGAAGAAGGTCCGCGACGGCGCGATCGAGATGAAGGATGACCACACCGTCGTTCTGCACCTCAGCCAGCCCGACATCACCATCATCCCGTCGATGGCCGACTATCCGGCCGCGCTGGTGCACCCGTCCTATGACGGCGGCGATCCCTCGGTGAACCCGATCGGCACCGGACCCTATCTGCCCACCCACAACGAAGTGGGCGTGAAGCAGGTGCTGACCCGCAACGACAAGCACGAATGGTGGGGCACCAAGGCCGAAGGCTGGGGCGGACCCTGGCTTGACGCGATCGAATATGTCGACCTTGGCACCGACATGTCGGCCGTGGCTGCCGCCGCGCAGTCCGACGAGATCGACATGACCTACGAGACGGTCGGCGACTATGTGAAGGTCTTCGACGGTCTCGGCTGGACCAAGTCGGATGCCAATACCGCCGCAACGCTGGCGGTGCGCTTCAACCAGCTTGCCGATGACTACAAGGACGTGAACGTCCGCCGCGCGATCCAGCTGGCGGTCGACAACAAGGTCGTGCTGGAACTCGGTCTGGCCGGTCTGGGCACGGTGGCCGAAAACCACCACGTCGCGCCGATCCACCCCGAATACTACAAGCTGCCGCCGCTCAAGGTGGACCCGAAGGGCGCCAAGGCCATGCTGGACAAGGCGGGCAAGGGCGACCACGAGTTCGAGCTGATCTCGCTGGACGACAGCTGGCAGTCGGCGACCTGCGACGCCGTGGCCGCGCAGATGCGCGACGCGGGCATCAAGGTCAAGCGCACCATCCTGCCGGGCTCGACCTTCTGGAACGACTGGACCAAGTATCCGTTCTCGGCCACGCAGTGGAACATGCGCCCGCTGGGCGTGCAGGTTCTGGCGGTGGCCTACAAGTCCGGCGTGGCCTGGAACGAGACCGCCTTCAACAACGCCGAGTTCGATGCCGAACTGGCCAAGGCGATGTCGCTGGCCGATGTGGCCAAGCGCAAGGAAGTGATGAAGCGGATCGAAGAGATCATGCAGGAGCAGGGCGTGCTGATCCAGGCCTACTGGCAGACGCTCTACCGGCACTACAAGGCCAAGGTGCACGGGGTCGAGATGCACCCCACCTACGAGCACCACGTCTACAAGTGGTGGATGGAGGCCTGAGCCAACCGCTCTGGACTGTTGGGGGCCGCCCGCGCGGCCCCCGCTCCCCTGAGGCCCGCACCGCGTTCCCGCGCGGGGCGATGCATGTTTATCCCTCCTGCCTCGGGAAAGGGAACCGATGCTGAAATTCCTGGTCCGGCGGCTCGCGCTGATGCTGCTGACGGCATTGTGCCTGACCTTCGTCGTGTTCGCGCTCACGAACCTGCACCCCAATCTGGTGAAGCTGGCCAAGACGCAGGCCTCGGCCCGGATGACCGACGATCAGGTGGTCAACTGGTTGCAGCTGAACGGCTACAGCGACCCGCTCCTTGTCCGCTATGGCGAGTGGCTGGGCGTCGTGCCCGGCTGGACCGGGACCAACCCCGAAACCGGCAAGCCGATGGGGCGCTGCGTCAACCCCAACGCCCCCACCGCGCCCGCGCCGCGCTATTGCGGCGTGGTGCAGGGCGACTGGGGCACGTCGACGGTGTTCAAGCAGCCCGTCTCGCAGGTCGTCGGCGTGCGTCTGGCGGCCACCGGCTGGCTGATGCTCTGGGTGCTGATCGTGATGATCCCCACCTCGCTGGTCATCGGCATCCTGGCGGGGATGCGCGAGGGATCGCGCCTTGACCGGGTGCTGTCCACCGTCTCGATCGCCTCGACCGCCACGCCGGAATATGTCTCGGGCGTCGTGCTGATCGTCCTCTTCGGGTCCACCGTCATGGGCTTCACGCCGCTCTTCAAGCACTGGGGCCTTCTGCACGAGGGCACGCTGCTGAAAGGCTCGGCCGCCTCCGCGCTCGACGGGCTCACCTTCGACAACTTCGCCCTGCCGGTGGCCACGATCGCGCTCTACGGGATCGGCTACATCGCCCGGATGACACGCGCCTCGATGACCGAGGTGATGACCGCGCAATACATCCGTACCGCGCGGCTCAAGGGCGTCAGCTTTGCCCAGGTGGTGCTGCGCCATGCGTTGCGCAACGCGCTGATCGCCCCCTTCACGGTCATCATGCTACAGATCCCGTGGCTTCTGAACGGCGTGGTCATCACCGAAACGTTGTTCAACTACAAGGGCTTCGGCTGGGCGCTGGTCTCTGCCGCCGAAGGCAACGACATCGAACTGCTGCTGGGCTGCTCGGTCGTGGCCGTGGTGATCGTGCTTCTGACACAGTTGATCTCGGATATCGGCTATGTCTACCTGAACCCCCGCATCCGGCTGTCGTAAGGAGGCACCATGGACCCCCTTTCCGCCTCCGGCATCCTGGCCCAGTTCCTGCTGCGCTTCCTGCCCGTCTGGGTCGCGCTGGCACTGACATTCGGCCTGTCGATCCCGTTCAAGCGCCGCCTCGGCCTCTATGGAAAGCTGTTCGACAGCCCGGTGGGCATGATCGGCTTTTTCCTCGTGATGTTCTGGGTCTATACCGCGGTCTTCGCCTCGCTCATCGTCACTCATGACCCGCTCGACCAGATCGCGCGGCTCAAGAACGCCTGGCCCGGCGCGGCGGTGCCGCCCGGGGAACAGGGCTACCCCTGGTACATCTTCGGTGGCGACAGTCTCGCCCGCGATGTGTTCAGCCGGATGGTCAAGGGCGCCCAGCTCGTGCTGGTGATCGCGCCCGCCGCCACGGCGGTGGCCTATACGGTCGGCATCACGCTCGGCCTGCCCGCGGGCTATTACGGCGGGCGGTCCGACGGAGTGCTGACCTTCCTGGCCAATCTGGTGCTGGCCTTCCCGGTGATCCTGCTCTTCTACCTGCTGGTGACGCCCGCCATCCGCCAGACCGGCCTGCCGATGTGGTTCGCGGGGTTCATGTTCCTGATCCCGATCGCCTTCGTTGTGGTGCTGATCAACAGCCGCTTCCACACCCAGCCGCCCAAACGCAACCTCTATGCCGGGATCGCGCTGGTCATCGGGCTCTGGCTCTATGCCGGCGCCGCCTTTGACGCCGATCCGCTGGGCATCGTCTCGCTCGATGCCAACAAGCTCAACATCTTCGTGGCCGTGGTCTTCGTGAACTCGCCCACCGTCTTCCGCATCGTCCGCGGCCTGACGCTGGACATCAAGTCGCGCGACTATGTGGCCGCCGCCCAGACCCGGGGCGAAGGCCCCTGGTACATCATGATGTGGGAAATCCTGCCCAACGCCCGTGGCCCGCTGATCGTCGATTTCTGCCTGCGCATCGGCTACACCACCATCCTGCTTGGCACGCTGGGCTTTTTCGGCCTTGGCTTCAGCCCCGAAAGCCCCGACTGGGGCTCGACCATCAACGCGGGCCGCAAGCTTCTGTCGATCTATCCCTACCCCGCCTTCGTGCCTGCGCTGGCGCTGATGAGCATGGTCCTGGGCCTGAACCTGCTGGCCGACGGCCTGCGCGAAGAAAGCCTGAGGGATTAGGCCGGTGCGCCCGGCCCCCTCATTTTCGGTTCACAAATATCCCGGGGGTCCGGGGGCAGCGCCCCCGGCCGCCGGCCAAGGGAGAGCGCGATGACCGCCACGCCGTGGGACCCCTCGCAACCGATCCTGGAAATCGACCGCCTGTCGATCAGCTTCTTCACCCGCCTGCGCGAGATCCCCGCGGTGATGGATTTCTCCTGCACCGTGATGCCGGGCGAGGCGATGGGGCTTGTGGGCGAAAGTGGCTGCGGCAAGTCCACCGTGGCGCTGGGCGTCATGCAGGATCTGGGCAAGAACGGCCGCATCACCGGCGGCGCGATCCGTTTCAAGGGGCGCGATCTCTGCACCATGAGCCCCGAAGAGCTGCGGGCGATCCGCGGCAAGGAAATCGCCATGATCTATCAGGAGCCGATGGCAAGCCTGAACCCGGCGATGCGGATCGGCGAGCAACTGGCCGAGGTGCCGATGATCCATGAAGGCATGTCGCGCGCCGCGGCGCTGGCGCTGGCGCGCCAGATCGTGGCCGACGTGCGCCTGCCCGACCCCGACCGCATCCTGAAATCCTACCCCCACCAGCTCTCGGGCGGCCAGCAGCAGCGCATCGTCATCGCGATGGCGCTGATGTCGAAGCCCGCGCTACTGATCCTCGACGAGCCCACGACCGCGCTTGACGTGACGGTCGAGGCGGGGATCGTCGATCTGGTCTCGGATCTCGCCGCGAAATACGGCACCTCGATGCTGTTCATCAGCCACAACCTTGGCCTCATCCTCGAAACCTGCGACCGGCTCTGCGTGATGTATTCCGGCGAGGCGGTGGAAACCGGCGCCGTGGCCGAGGTGTTCGACACGATGCGGCACCCCTATACGCAGGCGCTCTTCCGCTCGATCCCGCTGCCGGGCGCCGACAAGAACGCCCGCCCCCTGATCGCCATTCCGGGCAACTTCCCCTTGCCGCACGAACGCCCGCCGGGCTGCAACTTCGGGCCGCGCTGCGATTACTTCCAGGCCGGGCGCTGCGATGCGCGCGACATCCCGATGGCCGAGGTCTCGGGGGGCGACCGCCACGCCAGCCGCTGCCTTCGCTTTGCCGAGATCGACTGGGAGGCCCCGCCGGTGGCCCGCAAGAGCGTGGAAAAGACCCCGGTCGGCAAGGTCGTTCTGAAGATGGATGATCTGCGCAAATACTACGAGGTCTCGGGCGGCGGCCTCTTCGGGGGCGGCGCCACCAAGGTGGTGAAGGCCAACGAAACCCTCAGCTTCGAGGCGCATGAAGGCGAGACGCTGGCCATCGTGGGCGAATCCGGCTGCGGCAAGTCCACCTTCGCCAAGGTGCTGATGGGCCTTGAAACCGCGACCGGCGGCGAGATCCTCTTGTTCGACGAGAACATCCAGAACACGCCGATCCAGCAGCGCAACACCGATACGGTATCGTCGGTGCAGATGGTGTTCCAGAACCCGTTCGACACGCTGAACCCCTCGATGACGGTTGGCCGCCAGATCATCCGCGCGCTGGAGATCTTCGGCGAGGGCAAGACCGATGCGGAACGGCATGCAAGGATGCTGGAACTGCTCGATCTGGTGAAGCTGCCGCGCGCCTTCGCCGAGCGGATGCCGCGCCAGTTGTCGGGCGGGCAGAAGCAGCGCGTGGGCATCGCCCGCGCCTTCGCTGGGGGCGCCAAGATCGTGGTGGCGGATGAACCCGTCTCGGCGCTTGACGTGTCGGTGCAGGCGGCCGTCACCGACCTTCTGATGGAGATCCAGCGCAAGAACCGCACCACGCTGCTGTTCATCAGCCACGATCTGTCGGTTGTCCGCTATCTCTCGGACCGCGTGATGGTGATGTATCTTGGCCATGTGGTGGAAATCGGCTCGACCGATCAGGTCTTCTCGCCGCCCTACCACCCCTATACCGAGGCCCTGCTCTCGGCGGTGCCGATCGCCGACACCCGGGTGCAGAAGAAACGGATCGTGTTGGAAGGCGACATCCCCTCTGCGATGAACCCGCCGCCGGGCTGCCCGTTCCAGACCCGCTGCCGCTGGAAGGGCATGGTGCCGGGCGGGCTCTGCGACCGCGAGGTGCCGCCGATGCGCACGCTTGCCGTTGGCCACCAGATCAAGTGCCACCTGCCCGAGGCTGTGCTGAACGGCATGGAGCCGGTGATCAAGATCGCCGCGGAATAGCCCGCGGGCGCGCCGGCAACTGGCGCCCCCTCCTCGCGGTGATCGCTGTCAGATCAGGGCCTTGTGGGCCGTTCCTCAGCCGCCGAGGATGGCCGCCACATAGGCCTGCGTCTCGTCGAAATCGGGGATGCCGCCGGTCTTGTCCACCGCCTTCGGCCCGGCATTGTAGGCCGCCAGCGCCAGCCGCCAGCTGCCGAAGCGGTCGTACATCATCCGCAGATAGCGCGCCCCGCCATCGAGGTTCGCCTTGGGGTCGTTGATGTCCACGCCCAGAAGCTTCGCCGTATCGGGCATCAGTTGCGCCAGCCCCACCGCGCCGCGATCCGACACGGCGCTCGTGTTCCAGTTGGATTCGCGTTCCACCAGCCGCAGGAACAGGTCTTCGGGGACCCCGTGGTTGCGCGCGCTGGTGCGGGCCAGTTCGTACCACGGGCCGCGGTAGCTGCCGTTGTAGCGCGGCAGCACCCCGTCATCCTTCGATGCCTTGGGCTGCAAGCGGTCCGAAAATTCGTATTCGCGCGACAGCCGCGTATCGATGACCTTCAGTTGCGACCGGAACACCGCCAGGCGCGACGCACCAACCGGCAGCGTGTCGGCCCCCGACACCCCCGCCAGCAGCACCAGCAGCGCCGCCCCCGTTCCGATGCGAACCCGGTTCCCTCTCATCGGCGCGCACTATAGCGAAAGCGGCGCGATGCGCCAGACCTCGCGCCCCGGCGCCATCATGGGTAACGATTTCCTAATTCCTTCCGGGTGAGGTAAGCAGGGTGACCACAAGGATTCGACGGAGAGGACGATGGCGGGATCAGTCAACAAGGTCATTCTGATCGGCAATCTGGGCCGCGACCCAGAGGTGCGCAGCTTTCCCAACGGCGGCAAGGTCTGCAACCTGCGCATCGCGACCTCGGAAACCTGGCGCGACCGCACCTCGGGCGAACGCAAGGAGCGCACGGAATGGCACTCGGTCGCCATCTTCAACGAGAACCTCGTGAAGATCGCCGAACAGTACCTGCGCAAGGGCTCGACCGTCTATATCGAAGGGCAGCTTGAGACCCGCAAGTGGCAGGACCAGTCCGGGGCCGACCGCTACACCACCGAGGTGGTGCTGCGCCCCTACCGGGGCGAACTGACGCTGCTGGGGGGGCGCGGCGAAGGCGGCGGCGGCGGCGGTGCCGA
>DAIEJF010000014.1 GCA_027351005.1 Paracoccaceae bacterium
GCGGCACCCTACACGGAGGGCATGACCAAGACACCCGACGACCCCAAGGGCGCCCCCCTGACGCTGGCCGAGCCGCTGTCGCGTGCGATCGGCGAACGCTACCTGACCTATGCGCTGTCCACCATCATGGACCGCGCGCTGCCCGACGCGCGCGACGGGCTGAAGCCGGTGCACCGCCGCATCCTGTTCGCCATGCGCGAGCTTCGGCTGGCCTCGAACGGGGGGTTCCGCAAGTCGGCCAAGATCTCGGGCGACGTGATGGGGAACTATCACCCCCACGGCGACGCGGCGATCTACGATGCGATGGCGCGGCTCGCGCAGGATTTCGCGGTGCGCTACCCGCTGGTCGACGGGCAGGGCAACTTCGGCAACATCGACGGCGACAACCCCGCGGCCAGCCGCTACACCGAGGCACGCCTGACCGCCGCAGCCGAGGCGCTGATGGAGGGGCTCGACGAAAACGCCGTCGACTTCCGCCCCAATTACGACGGCACGCTGAGCGAGCCCGTGGTGCTGCCCGCGGCCTTTCCGAACCTGCTGGCGAACGGGTCTTCGGGCATCGCGGTGGGCATGGCCACCAACATCCCGCCGCACAACATCGGCGAACTGGTAGACGCCTGCCTGACCCTCATCAAGGCGCCCGACACCGATGACGCGGCGCTGATGGCGCATGTGCAGGGCCCCGATTTCCCCACCGGCGGGGTGATCGTCGAGCCGCGCGACAGCCTGGCCGAAACCTACCGCACCGGGCGTGGCTCGATCCGACTGCGCGCCCGCTGGGCGATCGAGGATCTGGGCCGCGGCCAGTGGCAGATCGTGGTCACCGAGATCCCCTACCAGGTCCAGAAATCGAAGCTGATCGAGAAGCTGGCCGAGCTGATCCAGCTCAAGAAGGTGCCGATCCTGGCCGACGTGCGCGACGAAAGCGCCGAGGACGTGCGCATCGTGCTGGAGCCCCGCGCCCGCACGGTGGACCCAGAGGTGCTGATGGGCACGCTGTTCCGCAACTCGGATCTCGAGGTCCGCTTTGCGATGAACATGAACGTGCTGATCGACGGCAAGGTGCCGAAGGTCTGCTCGCTGAAAGAGGTGCTGCGCGCCTTCCTCGACCACCGCCGCGCGGTGCTGCAACGGCGCAGCACCCACCGGCTGGAGAAGATCGACCACCGGCTTGAGGTGCTGGAAGGCTTCCTGACCGCGTTCCTGAACCTCGACCGGGTGATCGACATCATCCGCTACGACGACGACCCGAAGGCCGCGCTGATGGCCGAGGACTGGGGCCGCCCGCAGCGGCGCGCCACCAGCGAAAAGGACTATGTCTCGCCCCTGGCCAAGGGCGTGCCCGCCGAACCCACGCTGACCGAGGTGCAGGCCGAGGCGATCCTGAACATGCGCCTGCGGTCGCTCCGGCGGCTGGAGGAGATGGAGCTTAAGGCCGAACAGGACGCGTTGATGAAGGAACGCGCCGCCTTGGCCGACCTTCTCGACAGCGCCACCCTGCAATGGAAGCGGATCGGCGAGGAACTGCGCGCCGTCAGCAAGCAGTTCGGCCGCGACGCGCCGGACGGGGCGCGGCGCACCGATCTGGCCGAAGCCGCCGTGGCCGAGGACGTGCCGCTGGAAGCGATGATCGAACGCGAGCCGATCACCGTCATCTGCTCGAAGATGGGCTGGGTGCGGGCGCTGAAGGGGCATGTGGCGCTGGACGGCGAGATGAAGTTCAAGGACGGCGACGAGGGCCGCTTTGCCTTCCACGCCGAGACGACCGACAAGATCCTGATCTTCGGCTCGAACGGGCGGTTCTACACGGTGATGGGCGCCAACCTGCCCGGCGGGCGCGGCATGGGCGAGCCGCTGCGGCTGATGGTCGACCTGCCGAACGAGGCCGAAATCGTCGAGATGCTGATCTGGCGGCCGGGGCAGAAGCTGCTGGTCGCCTCGGACGCGGGCGACGGATTCGTGGTGCCGATGGACGAGGTGCTGGCCCAGACGCGGGCGGGCAAGGTGGTGCTGAACCTGCGCGACGACGTGAAGGCGCGCGTCTGCCGGGTGGTTGCGGGCGACCATGTGGCGGTGGTGGGCGACAACCGCAAGCTTCTGGTCTTTCCGCTGGCCGACCTGCCGGAAATGGCGCGCGGCAAGGGCAACCGGCTGCAGAAGTACAAGGATGGCGGGCTGTCGGATGCCACCACCTTCGTGCTGGAAAAGGGGCTGACGTGGAAAGACCCCGCAGGCCGGACGCGCACCGAGGCGGACCTGACCGAATGGATCGCGGCGCGGGCGACCGCCGGGCGGATGGCGCCGCGCGGTTTTCCGCGCGACAACCGGTTTACCTGATCACCACAGCGCCAGGATGCGGCCCGCCGTGGTCCCCGTGGCCGCCACGGTACTGACCCGGATCGGCAGCAGGCTGCCTGCGGGCACCTGCTGGAAGGTGACGGCCGCGCCGCCCGCCAGGGTCACCCTGAGGTCACCGCCCTGGCCCACATAGACGGCGCGCGTCACCTGGGCCAGGGCCGCGCCATCGGCCGGGGTGACCGCCGCCGCATCGCGGATCGGCGACACCGGGGTGGTGGGAAATTCCTTGAAACTGTCCATCGCTCGCTTTCTCCTGCTTCTTGCGGGGCGCTTTCCCTTCATGCCGCAGCACGATTAAGAAAACCTTCACCTTGCGCGCGGTCATCCCGCTGGACAGTCGAGGGCCGCCGTGATTCGTTAGGCGCAAAGAGCGTCAAACGCCGCGCCCGCGCGCCCCGTGGCCTGGCCAGAGCAATGAGTGACCCGTGGAAGACCCAGCGCCCGCCCCGGCCCGACGCGTGCTGATCCTCGTGGAAAACCTTCCCGTGCCGCTGGATCGGCGCGTCTGGCTGGAAGCCACGACGCTGGTGGGGCAGGGCTACGAGGTCAGCGTGATCTGTCCCACCGGCAAGGGCTGGGATCTGCCGCGCGAGGTGATCGACGGGGTGCATATCTACCGCTACCCCGAGCCGGTCGAGGCCCACGCGGGCGCCATCGCCTATTCGCGCGAATACGGTCACGCGCTCTGGCACATGGCGCGGCTGGCCCGCCATGTCTGGCGTGACCGCGGCTTCGACGTGATCCAGGGCTGCAACCCGCCCGACATGCTGTATCTGATCGCCCGCCTCTACCGGCCGTTCGGCGTCAGCTTCCTGTTCGACCACCACGACGTCAGCCCCGAACTGTTCGAGGCGAAGTTCGGCCGCCGCGGCTTTCTGTACCGCGCCATGCTGTGGCTGGAACGGCAGACCTTTCGCGCCGCCAGCGTGTCGATCGCCACGAACGAAAGCTTCCGCCGCATCGCCACCACGCGCGGGGGAATGGCGGCCGAGGACGTTTTCGTCGTCCGCTCGGCACCGCGGGTCGAGATCTTCGAGATCCGCCCGGCCGATCCGGCAGTGCGCCGGGGCGCGGGCACCGTACTGGGTTATGTGGGGGTGATCGGCCAGCAGGAATGGATGGATCTGCTGGTCGCGGCGGTCGACATCCTGGTGCGACAGATGGGCCGCAGCGACCTCCACGCCGTCATCGTGGGCTTCGGACCGCATCTGCCCGAGGTGCAGAAGGATGTGCAGACCCGCGGGCTTGACCGCCACTTCACCTTCACCGGGGCGCTATACGGCGAAGACCTGCTGCGGGTGCTGAACAGTTGCGACATCGGCGTCAGCCCCGATCCGAAGAACGCGATGAACGACATTTCCACCATGAACAAGGTCATGGAATACATGACGCTGGAAAAGCCGGTGGTGCAGTTCGACCTGACCGAGGGGCGCGCCTCGGCGGGGGGGGCCTCACGCTATGCGCGGGCCAATGATCCGGCGGATTTCGCGGCCCAGATCGCCTGGCTGATCGACAACCCGGACGCCGCCCGACAGATGGGGCAGACGGGTCGGGCACGGGTGTTCGAGGCGCTGTCCTGGGCCCATTCGGTGCCGCATCTGCTTGCGGCCTATGACCGGGTGTTCGCGAAGCGCGGATAGCGCGGCCGATCGAACAGCAGCGCCAGCACCCAGCCCGCCAGAAACCCGCCCAGATGCGCACCCCAGGCCAGCCCGCCGTTCATCGCCCAGAACATCAGCACGTTCAGCCCGACCAGATAGAGGATCGGCCGCGCCAGCACCCGCGCCGCCGCACGCGCGGGCATGCCCACCCGGCGCCGGTCGGCCCAGGCCCAGGCCAGCAATGCCCCCGCCAGCCCGAAAAGCGCCCCCGACGCGCCCACCATCGGCTCGGTCGAATAGCTGAACAGCGCAAATCCCGCCCCGCCCGCGATCCCGGTCAGGATGTAAAGCGCCAGGTAGCGCGCCTGCCCCAGCCGCGCGGCCACCGGCCTGCCCAGTTGCACCAGCGTCAGCATGTTGAGCGCGACATGCCAGAACCCGCCATGCAGGAAGGCATAGCTCAGGAACATCAGCGCCGGTTCCGCCGGATACATCGGCAAGCCCTGCTGGATCGCCGCGAAGGGGGCCGACATCTGCAGGTCGACGGCCGAGGGCACGCCGGGGTGCAGAAGCCCCGCCCAGAAGGCGCCATAGGCAAAGACCGCCTCGCGCCAGACTGGGGTGCCCCACAGGCCGTAATCCGCGCCCTCAAGAGCCGCCTCGATCAGCAGGCAGGCGATCAGGATGACCCCCGACACGGGGTTCAGGGCAAACCAGCGGCGCAGGCGGCCGCCAAGACCGGGGGCAAGGATCTGCATCATCCCCGCGGGGTGCCCCGGCCCGCCGCGGCGCGCAACCGAATTCGTCGTGAGCGGCTCAGAACGGCACGAAGCGCGGCAGGATCCGCAGCGTCGCCTGCATCATCCGCATCAGCCGGGCATCGGCCTGGGCCGGGGTTTCCCCCGCCGTGATCGGGGTGACATAGCGCACCAGTGCCCCGTCGCTGCGCCCGCGCGTCAGGCTGTCCCACAGCACGCTGGCCTTCACCGCGTAGTCGTTCGTCATCCGCCGCCCGCGCTGCTCGAACCAGTAATACACAAGCTGGCGCAGCGTCCCGCGCTGGATCACCGCGCGGTTCAGCGTGAAGCTGCCATAGGCCGTCCCCGGAACCGTGACCGTCTGCGGGGCAAGGCTCGCGATCTCCCATCCGCCTTCGGGCAGGCAGACCGAGGGCGAATGGATCGCGGCGCCGTTGGTCTGGCGGGCATAGAAGGCCACGAAGACATTCACCGCGTCCGCCTCGCCCGGGGCCACATAGGTCATGTCCACATAGTCGTCGGCCGCCAGCACCCGTGCCACCTCGGGGTCAAGCCGGGCCGGGGCACCGACCCAAGGGCCCATCATCCGCGGAAAGGCGGAAAAGTTCAGCCGCGGCAGGGGGGCGGGCGTCTCCTTGCCAATGGCCAGCCAGCCCGCCGAGGCCGCAACCGTCAGGCCCGCCGCCAGCAGCAGACCGGGCGTGGCCCGCATCCGTCCCACTCCGGCCAGGATCGGCAGCATGCCGCGGGTGTCCAGATCGATCACCTCGCCCAGCGTCATCGGCCGCGCGGTGGTCCGCTGCAAGCCGACCGCCAGCAGGAACAGCACGCCGACGCAGGCCAGAAACACCAGCCAGCCCTCGAACAGGTGCAGCGCCCCTTCGGCCTGGCCGATGCCGTAACGGTCCACCATCATCCCGATCAGCGCGATGCGCAGCGCGTTCATCCCCACCGTCAGCGGCGCCCCCGCCGCCACCAGCAGCAGCCGGTGCCACAACGGCCCCCGGTAGAGGATCGCGACAAGGTAGGAAAACGACAGGATCGGGAACAGGTAGCGCAGCCCGGAACAGGCCTCGGCCACCTGCAGCTTGTAGACGCCAAGGTCGATCACGTTGCCTTCCAGCAGGACCGGCACCCCCAGCCGGTCCAGCACGAAGACCCCCAGCCACGAAGACCAGTGCTGCAGCACGATGTTGCTGTGCCAGTAAAGGATCTGCGGCAGCGGCAGCATGAAGACCAGATGCAGCACCGGCAGCATGTGTCGGCGCCCCCGCGCCCAGCCAAAGGCCACCAGCACCACGCCCCCGACCCACAGGATCAGCCCGTAGGCCACGATGTCAGGCACTTCCATCAGGTTGCCCAGCAGCGCCACCGCCAGCGCCAGCACCAGCACCGCAAACCCCGGACCCGTCCGCGTGGCGGGCGGCGGCGGCGGCAGGCGGCGCATCTCGCGCAGGAAGAGGTAAAGCGAGATCACCGGGATCAGCGGGCCGTAGCTGTATTCCGGCGTCATCCAGGCTTCGACCAGCCCGCCAAGCCCCAGGCGGAACAGCGGCAGCGCCCCAAGCGTCAGCAGGATCAAGAGCGTCGGCCCCGCAAGGCCCCGCGTGCCGGGTCCTGCGTGCGGGCTGGCGACGGTCATCGCCGCCCCCCGCGCGGGGTGGCCCCGTACCGGGACGGGTGGCGGTCTGTCTGGCACCGGGCGGGGCGGCCCGCGTCGGGTGTCATGCGCGATGGTCTCCGGTCTCGGCCCTCTGGCGGGGCCTTGGGGAACTGCCTCGGGCCAAGGGTACGGCAGGCCGGGGGGCCGACCAAGCGACGGCCGCGGGCGGGGGCGGTTTTGCGCGGCACGACCCGGCGAGTGTGTCCGCCGCGCCTCAGTCAGCGCGGGGGCATCGCGCCGGGGCCGCGCGTCTCTGGGTCTGTTTTGTCACGCGCCTTTTGCGGCGAGGACGACGGCGAGGGTTTGGGCGATGATGCGGAGGTCTTCGGTGAGGCTGAGGGTGCGTGCATAGTCGGCGTCATAGGCGGCGCGGTCTTCGAAGGATGAGGTGTGGCGGGCCGAGACCTGCC
>DAIEJF010000040.1 GCA_027351005.1 Paracoccaceae bacterium
GCTTTCCTCCGGGCCATGCCCGGCCCTTGCCTCATGTGTGACACAGATTTGCCTCACGTAAAATTGATTTGTGCGCGCGCAGGTGTTTCTGCGGTTTCAACAGCGCGTTTCCATTTCGCGCCGGAGTGCGGCTTTGGAACCGGCAGCGTGCCCGCGGCGCTTGGGTGCGGCTGCCGATACTGTCGGAACCACGCGCAAGGTGGCTGGGCAGGGCCGGTCGCTGGGGCGCGCGGATGTCGGCCGCGCCTCTCAGGGCGCCGGGGGCGGTCCGAAACGCTTGCAGGTGGATCGCCGTACTTCTGCCCGATTATCCGGCAAGAAACGGTGGCAGGAGGAACCGCATGATCGTCGTCAAGGGGCGCGTCGCGATCCGGCAGGGATCAACCGTGCTGTTTTCCGATTACGAGAATGGCGGGCCGATGTGGGCTGACACCGGCCCGCGCGTGGCACGGGTGGCCGTGTCCTTTCCCGAACCCTATCTCCGCCCGCCCGCCGTGATGGTGGGCATCTCGATGTGGGACATCGACGGCCAGACCAACCAGCGCGCCGACATCCGCGCCGAAGAGGTGACGGAAACCGGCTTTGATCTGGTGTTCCGCACCTGGGGCGACACCCGTGTCGCACGCATCCGCGCAGACTGGACCGCGCTGGGCGAGGTGCGCGACGATGACGACTGGGATGTGCGCTGACCCGTTCAGCTGCGCGCGTACATGCCTTCGTAGATCGGCACCAGCGTATCCACCTCGAACAGCGACGACACCGAGGTGCCGTTCCAGATGTTCAGGATGGCCTGCGCGAACATCGGCGCGGTCGGCACGATGCGGATGTTCGGCGCTTTCTTGACCGCGTCGGTGGGCTCGATCGAGTCGGTGATGACAAGGCTCTTCAGCTTGGAATTCGTCACCCGTTCCACCGCCGGGCCCGACAGCACGCCATGGGTGATGTAGGCATGCACTTCCTTGGCGCCGTTTTCGATCAAGAGGTCGGCGGCCTTCACCAGCGTGCCGGCCGTATCGCAGATGTCGTCCACGATGATGCAGGTCTGCCCCGAAACATCGCCGATCACCGTCATTTCCGCCACCTCGCCCGGGCGCACCCGGCGCTTGTCGACGATCGCCAGACCGCAGCCGATCCGCTGTGCCAGATCGCGCGCGCGGCCCACGCCGCCCACGTCGGGCGACACCACGGTGACGCCCTGCAACTGGCCCTTGAAGTGATGCTCGATGTCCAGCGCGAAGACCGGCGCGGCATAGAGGTTGTCGACGGGGATGTCGAAGAAGCCCTGGATCTGCGCCGCATGCAGGTCAAGCGTCAGCACACGCTCGATTCCGGCCTGGGTGATCAGGTTCGCCACCAGCTTGGCGCTGATCGGCGTGCGCGCCTTGGTGCGCCGGTCCTGCCGGGCATAGCCGAAATAGGGGATGACCGCGGTGATCCGCTGTGCCGACGACCGGCGCAGGGCATCGGCGATGATCAGCAGTTCCATCAGGTTGTCGTTTGCGGGATTCGACGTGGACTGGATGATGAACATGTCCTCGCCCCGGACGTTCTCGAACACCTCGACGAAGATTTCCTGATCGTTGAAGCGTTCGACCCGGGCGTCCACCAGCCCGACCGACATGCCGCGATGCATCGACATGCGGCGCGCGATGGCCTGCGCCAGCGGACGGTTCGCGTTGCCAGAGATCAGTTTCGGTTCGCTCATGGCGGGCATGGGGAAATCCTTTGCAGGGCGACTGGGGCGGATTCGAAAAGTTGACACCGCTTATCACCCGACTACGGTCTTGCAAACCGCGACGGGAAGGAAACGCACAGAATGACCCATATCGACTACTACTTTTCAACCCAGTCGCCCTTCACTTATCTGGCCGGAACCCGGCTCGAGGAGATTGCCGCGCGGGCCGGGGCGGGCATCAGCTACAAGCCGGTCGACATCCTCGCGCTCTTTACCCGCACCGGGGGGCAGTCGCCGAAGGATCGCCATCCCAGCCGACAGGAATATCGGTTGCAGGAACTACGGCGGCAGGCGGCGAAGCTTGCGATGCCCATCACGCTGCGCCCGGCCTTCTTTCCGGTGAACACGGCGCCGTCGTCCTATGCGATCATCGCGGCGCAGGCGCAGGGGGGCGGCGATCTGGGCGCGCTGGTGCATGGCTTCACCCGCGCGGTCTGGACCGAGGACCGCGACATCGCGGATGACGCCGTGATCCGCGATGTGCTGTCCCATGCCGGGTTCGACCCCAAGCTGGCCGATTCCGGCCTGCTGCTGGGGGCGGAAACCTACATGCGCAACCTCGAAGACGCCGTGGCGCGCGGCGTCTTCGGGGCCCCGTTCTACATCTGCGACGATGGCGAGAAGTTCTGGGGCCAGGACCGGCTGGAGGATCTGGATCTGCATCTTCAGGGCCGCCTGTGAGCCTTCGCCACTACGGCCACGGGCCGCAGGCGGCGCTTGCGCTGCATTGCTCGCTGGCCCATGCGGGGGAATGGTCGGCCCTTGGGGCGGCGCTGGACGACCTGGTGACGATCACCGCCTGCGACCTGCCGGGGCATGGCCGCGCGCCCGACTGGGTGCCGGGAACCGACCTTGGGGACGCGGCGCTTGCGGTGGCCGAGGCGGCGCTGCCGCCGGGGCAGGTGGATCTGATCGGGCATTCCTTCGGCGGCGGCGTGGCGCTGCGGCTGGCGCTGGCCCATCCCGGCCGCGTGCGGCGGCTGGTGCTGATCGAGCCCACGATCTTTGCCGCCGCCGACCGCGCCGCGCGGGCGGCGCTGGCACGCGCGCAGGACCCCTATGAGGCAGCGCTGGTCGCAGGACGCGCCGAAGACGCCGCCGAGGCGTTCCTTGGCCTCTGGGGCACCGGCCTGCCGTGGGATGTGCTGCCCGGCCCGCAGCGCAGCTACATTGCGGCGCGCATCCACCTGATCCGCGCCGCAGGCCCGATGCTGACCGAAGACAACGCCGGGATGCTGGCGCCGGGGCGGCTGGAGGGGCTTGCCGTGCCGGTGCTGATCCTGGACGGCGGTGCCTCGCCCCCGATCGTCGGGGCGATCGCCGCCGCGCTGGCCGCCCGCCTGCCGCAGGCGCGGCGCGTCACGCTGCCGGACGCGGGCCACATGCTGCCCGTGACCCATGCCCCCGCGGTCGCGGGGGCGATCCGCGCCTTTCTCAACCCCGGATGAGGGCCAGGAAACGGTCGACTTCTTCCGCCGTGGTAGACCACGAGGCGACGAAGCGCGCGGGCAGGGGCGTGGCCGGGTCTCCCGTCATCGCGGTATCGGTGCCGAAGATGTAATAGGCCGCGCCCTCGGCACGGGCGCGGGCATGGGCGGCGCGCGGCAGGGTGGCGAACATCAGGTTCGCGGCGGGCGGCGCCTCGAGCGCGCAGCCGGGCGTGGCGGCGATGCCCGCGGCCAGCCGCTGGCCCATGGCATTGGCCTGTGCGGCCAGCCGCAGCCAGAGACCGTCCTCCATGTAGGCCGCCATCTGGGCCGACAGGTAGCGGTGCTTGGAAAACAGATGCCCGGCCCGCTTGCGGCGCAGTTCGAATTCCCAGGCCTTGGCGGGGTCGAAGATCACCACCGCCTCCACCCCCATAAGCCCGTTCTTGGTGCCCCCGAACGACACCACGTCGACGCCCGCCTTCCAGGTCATCTCGGCCGGGGTGGCGCCGGTGGCCACCAGCGCGTTGGCGAAGCGCGCGCCGTCCAGATGCACCGGGAGCCCGTAGGCCTTGGCCACCGCGGCCAGCGCCGCGACCTCGGCCGCAGTGTAGGCGGTGCCCTTCTCGGTGATGTTGGTCAGGCTGACCATGCCACGCTGCACGTTGTGCACGCCGCCAAGCGCCGCGCCTGCCAGCACGGCGTCAAGCCCGGCGGGGGTCATCTTGCCCTCGGCCCCGTCCACCAGCACAAGCTTGGCGCCTGCGGTGTAGAATTCGGGGGCGCC
This sequence comes from Paracoccaceae bacterium, assembly GCA_027351005.1. Taxonomy (GTDB): domain Bacteria; phylum Pseudomonadota; class Alphaproteobacteria; order Rhodobacterales; family Rhodobacteraceae; genus Solirhodobacter. Next base: position 3,950 of record DAIEJF010000040.1, read on the forward strand.
GCATTCATCTTCGGCGATATGCGCGCTGCGGTGGCAGAAGACGCTGGCCCAGGGTGGACAGAAGAGCGCGAGCGCCAGCGAATTTGCCGTGGTTCCGGTGGCCACCAGATAGACCGCGGCCTCGGGGGCCTCGAAGGCCGTGCGGATGGCCGCGCGCACGCCTGCCATGATCGCATCGTTGCCATAGGGCATGGCATAGCCCGCATTGGCCCGCGCCAGCGCGGCCATGACTTCGGGCGCGACCGGGGCCGCATTGTCGGACACGAAGAACATCAGGGCTCCCCTTCGATGATGTAGTCTTCCCATTCGTCTTCCGGCACCTCGAACTCGGGCACCGTCCGGCCGCGCACCGACTGGCCCGCGGCATGAACGCTTTCCGGGTCGCCTGTCAGCAGTGGATGCCACTCCGGCAGCGGCGCACCCTCGTGCAGCAGCTTGTAGGCGCAGGTCGAGGGCAGCCAGTAGGCCACCTTTGCAATGGTCTTCGGCGTCAGCACCACGCATTCGGGCACGAACTGCTTGCGGATCGGATATTGCGCGCAGCGGCAGCTTTCGCCGTCGAGCAGGCGGCAGGCGACGCGGGTGAAGGCGACCTCGCCCGTGTCCTCGTCTTCCAGCTTGTTCAGGCAGCACTTGCCGCAGCCGTCGCACAGCGCCTCCCATTCCGGCGGGGTCAGCGCGGTCAGGGGCAGGTCCCAGAAGCGGGGGCGGAGGCGGGGCGGTTTCATGGCGGCGACAGTGGCGCGATGCGCAGGGAAAGGGAAGGGGCCATGCCGGTCAGAGCGTGGCGAGGATCTCGCGCGCGCGCGTGCAGTCGTCATCCATCTGGGTGACCAGCGCGGGCAGGCTGGTGAAGGCCAGTTCAGGGCGCAGGAAGTCGATCAGCGCGACTGAGAGGTCGGCGCCGTAAAGATCGCCCGCGAAGTCGAACAGGAAGGTTTCCAGGTTTGGCGCGTTCACCCCGAAGGTGGGACGCACGCCCAGACTGGCCGCGCCGCCGTAGCTGCCGACATGCGGGCCGCTCAGCACATCGACCTTGACCGCATAGACCCCGAAGCGCGGCAGGTGCAGCCCGGCAAGGCTCATGTTGGCGGTGGGAAAGCCCAGATCGCGGCCACGCTTGTCGCCGTGCAGCACCGGCCCCTCGATCCGGTGCCAGTGGCCAAGCATCCGTGCCGCGTCGCGGGGGCGGCCCTCGGTCAGGGACTGGCGGATGGCGGTGGACGAGATCTCGTCCTTCCCGTCCGCCACAAGGTCGGCGACCGTGACGCGGAAGCCAAGCTCTTCCCCCAGCGCCCGCAGGTCGGCCACGCTGCCCGCGCGGCCCTTGCCGAAGCAGAAATCGGCGCCGACGACGACATGGGCGACGCCAAGTCCCTGCGCCAGCACCTCGGTCACGAAGGCCCGCGGCGTCAGCCCGGCCAGATCGGCGGTGAACGGCAACTGGTAGATCCGCTGCACACCCAGCTTTTCCAGCCGGTGGGCGCGGGCTTCGGCGTTCATCAGGCGGAACGGCGGGGCCTCGGGGGAAAACACCTGGCGGGGATGGGGCTCGAAGGTCACGACGCCCAGGGGCGCGTCTGCGGCGCGCGCCAGCCCGATCACCGCCTGATGACCCCGATGCACACCGTCGAAATTGCCCATCGCCACCGATGCGCCGCGGTCGGCCGGGTCAAGCCCTTGCCATGTGGTGATGATCCGCATCGTCCCCCGGGGCGGGGGGGCCCGCCGTCAGTCGAATTTCCGGCTGGGCGCCAGCACCAGCGCCTCGCCCTTCAGGACGACCGTATCGCCCACAAGGCAACGACAATCAAGGGTGACCCGGCGGCGGCCGTGGTCGATGGACAGCACGCTGACCTCGGCCCGGACCGTATCGCCGGGACGCACGGGGGCCATGAACCGCAGGCTTTGGCCCAGATAGACCGAGCCGTGCCCCGGAAGCTGTTCGCCGATCACCGCCGAGATCAGGCCCGCGGTCAGCATCCCGTGGGCAATGCGCCCCTCGAAGATCGTGTCGCGGGCATAGGCGTCGTCCAGATGCACCGGGTTCCGGTCGGTCGACACCTCGGCAAACAGCGCGATGTCACGGTCGGTGATCTGCTTTTGCAGATGGCGCGACATGCCGATTTCCAGATCCTCGATGCAGATCGTGCCGCGCGGCAGATTGTCGGTGGGGGTGTCGAACATCGGGGCGATTCCATCGGTCATGCTGTGGCGCAGCATAGCGCGACGGAAGGTTGCGCGCAATAATATTATCTAAAGGCGGCAAAATGTGCAATTTTGATGCCGGGCGAGGGCGGGGCCGGTGCGGGCGGGGGTTTCACACCCCCGCGCCCCCGTGGGATATTTCGGGACCGAAAATGGCAGGCGGTCAGGCGAGACGGGGAAGGGTGTAGGTGGGCGTGAGCTGCCGCGCGGCCAGCCAGGCCTGCAGGCGGCCCAGGTCCGGCGAAAGCGGATCGGGGCCGAAATCGGCTGCGTTGATCCCGCCCGAGACATAGATCGTGTCGATCCCCTCGGCCAGACCGCCGCGCACGTCGGTGTCGATCCCGTCGCCCACCGCCAGCAGCCGGTCGGCGGCACAGCCCAGATCGGCCAGGCGGCGGCGGGCCAGATCATAGGCCGGGGCATGCGGCTTGCCGAAATAGAGCGCGCGGCCCCCCATCGCCTCGTAATCGCGGGCGAGCGCGCCTGCGCACCACAGCCGCGTGTCGGCGTAATCCACCACGATGTCGGGGTTCGCGCAGAGCATGGTCAGCCCAAGCCCATGCGCCGCGTGCAGCGTGGCGGCGTAGTCTTCGGGCGTCTCGGTCAGGTCATCGGCAAGCCCGGTGCAGATGATCCCCTCGGCCTCGGACAGGGGGACGCGGGCGATGGTGGCCAGCGCCTCGGCCGGGGCGGCTTCGGTGAAGAAGCTTTCGTCCTTGGGCGCGCCGATGTGATGGACGCGGCGGCCCGCGAGGCCCGCCAGCATCGCTTCCTGCGTCGCATCGCCCGAGGAGACGACGAGATCGTAGGCGTCCTTCGGCACGCCCATCCGGTCGAGGTGGCGGGTGACGCTGGTCCAGGGGCGGGGGGCGTTGGTCAAGAGGACGACCCGCCCGCCGCCGCGGCGGAAGGCCTGCAGGGCGGCGACCGCGGCGGGATAGGGCGCGTGGCCGTTGTGCAGGCAGCCCCAGAGGTCGCACAGCAGGGCATCGTAGCCCGCGGCAATCTGGGACAGCGCGGTGATCGGGCGGGTCATGGGCACCTCGGGGCAGGGGGGGGCGCGCACAGGCTGTGCGCGCCC
>DAIEJF010000059.1 GCA_027351005.1 Paracoccaceae bacterium
GGTTCCGGGCGCTGAAGCTGTGGTTCCTGCTGCGCGCCTACGGGCTTGAAGGGCTGCGGACCCGCATCCGCAACCATGTGGCCTGGTCGCAGGAACTCTGTGCCGCGCTGGCCACCCGCCCGGGGATCGAGATCGTGACCCAGCCCGCGCTGTCGCTTTTCACCTTCGCGCTGACCGAGGGGGATGCCGCCACCGCCGCGCTGCTGGAACGGATCAATGCCGATGGCACGGTCTACCTGACCCAGACCCGGCACGCCGGGCGCTTTGTCATCCGGGTGCAGGTGGGCGCCTTTGACTACACGCGGGACGATGTGATGGCGGTGCTCGATGCGGTGGACCGGCTGCGCTGAGGCGGACACATGCAAAGGGGGTGGCCGAAGCCACCCCCTCGCATTGACCAGGCGTAGCCCGGTCTGACGGGGATCAGACGCTGCGGATCAGAACTTGAACGCCACGCGCGCGGTCAGCGAGGTGTCCTTCAGGTCGGTCCCGGCGTTGTCGGCGTTGTTCCAGCGGGTGAAGTCCGCCTCGCCGCCCAGGATGATCCGGTCGGTCAGCTTGTAGTCCACGCCCGCGCCCAGGATGGTGCCGACGCCGTGGACGTCCTGCGCGTGCTTCGCGCCGACGGTGCCGTAGACCATGGTCTTGCCCAGATCCACGCCGCCGCGCAGCTTGGCGTCATAGCTGGTCTTCAGCGTGTTGCCGCCCCAGTTGGCATGGGCCTTGTCCACGCCCACTTCACCGCCGACCACATAGCGGCCGAACTGGTAGTTGTAGCCGCCGAAGACGCCCGCCTGCCCGCTCGAGCCCGAGCCGATCGAGGGCGAGGTGGTGGCGTGGTTGTAGCCCATCGACAGACCGGCATAGGCGCCCGTCCAGTCGCCGGTCATCATCGGCGCGGCGGCGACCGGCGCCGGTTGCGCCACCGGGGCTTCCACCTTGGGTTGTGCGAGGTTGCCGGCGAAAGCGGGCATGGCGAGGCCCGCAGCGGCGGTGGCCGCGAGGGCCGCGATGAGTTTCCTGGTCATTCCGTATCTCCTGTATCGGCCGTTCTTGGGCCTTCTTCCCCGGGGCGCGAAAACCCCGGACTGCGGTAGAGGTATGCGCCCGAAGGACCCATGTTAAGTGCACGGGAAAACACGAAATCTTGTGCGCGAAACCCCGCCGGAACGGGGCTGGAACCGGCTGAAATCCGCCACCCGTCGGACCACTGGGCGGCTTTGCGCGCATCGTCCTGCACCGGATGCATGGCCGGATCGCGCCCGTCGCAAGATGGCCCCCCGCCGGGGCCACAAGCGACAGCCGCAGGTCGGATTTGCACCACCCCGCCCGCAGCCCCCGTACCACCTCCGGTTTCCGTCGCGCGGCCCGTTCACGTCCACATCACGTCCGCGCGATCGCCCATGAGTCGGCCAGAGCGGGTTGACCCCGCCCCCCGTGCGCCCCGAGGATCGGCGCAGCCCGTGAAGGAGACGCCATGCCCCGCCCCAACCGCGTGACCCCCGAGGGCACGATTCTGGCCGATCCGGCGCGCGGCCTCTTCATGGGCAACCGGGGCTGCCTGCATGACGCGGCGGGGCGACTGGGCCCTGCGCGCTGGCGGCACCCGCACTGGATCATCTGCCTGACCGCGTTCAAGGGGCGCCGCCGCCCGCTGATGGCGCCGGGCCGCTATACCGAACTGTTCTTCCTGGACGAGGCGGTGGCGCTGGCCGCCGGGCACCGGCCCTGCGCCGAATGCCGCCGTGCGGCCTATCTGGCCTTCCGGGCGGCTTTCGCCGGACAGCCCCTGCCCGCGCCCGAGATCGACCGCATCCTGCATGCGACCCGCATCGGCCGCGACGGGCGCCAGATGACCCATGTGGCCCCGCTGGACACGCTGCCTGCGGGCTCCTTCATCCGCCTGCCGGGCGACGCCGCGCCGTTCCTGGTCACCGACACCGCGCTGCACCCCTGGTCGATGGCGGGTTATGGCGCGCCCCGGCCGCGTGGGACGGGGCCGGTGACGGTGCTGACGCCCGCACCCAGCGTGGCGGCGCTGCGACACGGCTACCGGCCGGTGCTGCCCCCCACGGCGGCGGGCGACGGGCTCAGCCGGTAGCCTTTTCTTCCAGCAGCAGCCATTCTTCTTCGGCAGCAGTCAGCGCCGCCTGCCGTTCGGCCAGCGCCTCGCCCGCCTTGCGCGCCTTCACCGGCTCGCGCTCGAACAGGCCCGGCGTAGCCAGCAGGTCGTTCAGCTTCCCGATCTCGGCTTCAAGCCGCGCGATGATGCCGGGCAGCGCGTCCAGCCGGTGTTTCTCTGCAAAGCTGAGGCCCGCGGGCTTTGGCGCGGGCTTTTCCACCGGCTTCTCGGCAGGCTTCGCCGCTGCCGACGCCCTGGGCCTTGCCGCCGCCTCAACCGGTGCCGACAGCGACTTCTGCGCCTGGAAATCCGACCAGCCGCCCGCATAGACGGTGGCCCGCCCGTCGCCTTCCATCGCGATCGTGGTCGAGGCCACACGGTCGATGAAATCCCGGTCGTGGCTGACCAGCAGCACGGTGCCGTCATATTCGCCCAGGATGTCCTGCAAGAGGTCGAGCGTCTCGACATCCAGATCGTTGGTCGGTTCGTCGAGAATCAGCAGGTTCGATTCCCGCGCCATCAGGCGGGCCAGCATCAGCCGCGCCTTCTCGCCGCCCGAAAGCGAGCGGACGGGCGCGCGGGCTTGTCGTTCGTCGAACAGGAAATCCTTGAGATAGGCCACCACATGCCGCGGCGTGCCGCGCACCATGACCTGATCGGCCTGCCCCGACACCCGCATCTGCGGATCGCCGGTCAGGTTCTCCCACAGGCTTGCCTCGGGGTCGAGCTGCGCGCGGGTCTGATCGAACACCGCGATGGCCAGGTTCGTGCCCTGCCGCACCGTGCCTGCGTCCGGCGCGACCTCGCCCGTCAGCATCTTCAGAACCGTGGTCTTGCCCACCCCGTTCGGGCCGACGAAGGCGACACGGTCGCCACGCAGCACCTTGAGCGAGAAATCCTTCACGATCGTCCGGTCGCCATAGGCTTTCGAGACGCCCGCGGCCTCGATCACCAGCTTGCCCGACACCGGACCCGACTCGAAATCGAGCGCCGCGGTGCCCTGACGGCGGATCTGGGCGGCGCGTTCGGACCGCAGCGCCTGCAGCGCGCGCACCCGGCCCTGATTGCGCTTGCGCCGCGCGCTGATCCCTTCGACCGCCCATTTGGCCTCGGCCTTGATCTTGCGGTCCAGCTTGTGGCGCGCCTCGTCCTCTTCGGCCCAGATCGTGTCGCGCCAGTCCTCGAACCCGTCGAAGCCCGCATCGCGGCGGCGGACCTGCCCGCGGTCGATCCAGAGCGTCGCGCGCGACAGCGCCCGCAGAAAGGCGCGGTCGTGGCTGATCAGCACGAAGGCGGTGCGGGTGTCCGACAGTTCGGATTCCAGCCACTGGATCGCCTGGATGTCGAGGTGGTTGGTGGGCTCGTCCAGCAGCATGAGGTCGGGCGCCTCGGCCAGCAGCTTGGCCAGCGCCGCCCGCCGCCGTTCGCCCCCCGAGGCGGTGGCGACCGGCTGGTCGGGAGTGAACTTCAGCCCCTCGGCGACCATCGCGACCCGGTAGGCCTCGTCGGGGCCAAGCGCGCTGGCGGCAAAGGCGCCCAGCGTGGCAAAGCCCGACAGGTCGGGGTCCTGCTCCATGTAGCCAACCCGGATGCCGGGCGGCACCACGCGGGCGCCCGCGTCGGGTTCGACCAGCCCCGCCATGACCTTCATCAGGGTGGACTTGCCCGAGCCGTTGCGCCCCACGAGCGCGATGCGGTCGCCGGGCTGCACGACAAGGTCGAGCCCCTCGAACACGGGGTTGCCGCCGAAGGTCAGCGCGATGCCGGAGAGTTGCAGAAGGGGTGCCTGTGCCATGCGCGTGCGCTATCCGGGCCCCCGAGAAAGGTCAACGCCCCTGCGGGGGCGCGCCGGATTTTCGGGCGGAATTCGGCGGCGTCGCGGTCTCAGGCCGCGGTGCCGCGCAGCAGCCGGGCGCGGGCGGGCGGGATGGCGCGGATCTCGAGCCCGGTGAAGACATGCAGCGTGTTCAGGTCGCGGTCCACCACTGCGTGATCGCTGACCCAGCCGCCCATCACCAGATAGGTGCGCAACAGGGGCGGCATCATCACCATCGCGCGCTTGAGGTCGGGCTTGCGCGCCCTGAGCACGCGGGCAAAGCGGAACACGTTCGGCGCCTTCACCCGCGGCAGCCAGCGTTTGGGCGCCAGATGGCGTTCCTTCAGCATGGCAAAGGCATCCAGATAGGCCTCGGATTCGGTCCCGTCGAAGGACGAGCAGCCAAACAGCATCTCGACCCCCTGTTCATCCACAAAGCGGGTCATCGCCCCCCAGGCCACGCGCAAGATGTCGGGATCGCGCCAGGCCGGGTGGATGCAGAAGCGACCCATCTCGACCATCGGGCCATCGAAGGCCTGCAATGCGGCAAGGTTGTAATACTGCGCGGAATAGCTGCGGCCGATCTCGGCCCCGCCGCTCAGTGGCAGCAGGCGGAAGCAGCAGACCAGCGTACCCGTCCTGACCTCTTCCACCAGCACATGACGGCAAAGCGGGTCAAAGGCATCGGCATCCAGCCCGCCGTCGCGCGGGGCGCCGCCGCGATTCTCGATGAAGGCCAGATAGCGCAGCGCCTGGGCGCGGCGGATGTCCTCCGCCCCCTCGGCCAGACGCGCCTCATAGCGCCCTTTCCGCATGTTCAGCATCCCGACCCCCTGCCCGGCCGCCGCGGGGCAACCCGCCCCCGTCGCCGGATGCAGCATACCATGCCCAGCATGTCGGAACCACGACGGCGCGGGGCAATCCCGCGCCCGTCGCGTCAGTTCGACGAGGAGCCCAGGAACCGCTTGGGATCGAAGCGGCCGAGGTCGGTGAAGAGCTGCTGGAGCAGGCCCAGGTTCTTGACGGTCGAGGTCGTCACGCGGCGCGAGATCGTGACCACCTCGCCGCGCTCAAGCCCGAAGCGCTCGATGTTGGCCACCCGGCCTGCCTGCGTGAAGCTGACGGCGACCACCTGGCGATCCACTTCCTTGGGCCGGAAGGGGCCGTAATTGCGCCAGCGGCTCTGGACGTAGTACCAGCTGTTGTCCTTCTCCATCCCCTCGACCGAGGGGCGGCCGATCAGCTTTTCCACCGCGTCGCGGGTATCGCCGACATGCACCTGCGCCAGTTCGTCGTCGGACGGGACATAGCCGTGGTTGTCGAAGGTAGCGGCGCAGGCCGCAAGGGTCGCCAGCAGAAGGCCCGCCAGCAGGCAGCGCACCACGATCACCAGCTTCCCCATCCTGCCCTCTATCGCCCTCTTGCCCCGGCGCACGCTTGGCGGGGCCGCCCTCTTGCCACGGCCCTCTGTGCCTCGTATCCGACTTACAGAAGGAATGCCGCCGGTTCAAGGCAAGGAACGCGCCCCGGCACCGGCCTGTCCCGGAGAGGTGAGATGACCCCCGACCAACCCGCCTCGTGGCGCTATCGCGTGGCCGAACTGCCCGCGAAGAAGCCGCTGCGATTCACTCTGGAACCGGCGCCCGCCCCCCTGGCCGCGCTGGCGGCCGAACTTGGCGCAAGCGCGCTGAAGAAGGTGAAGCTGGTGGGCGAATTCCGCCCCGCCGGGCGACACGACGTGGTGCTGGAGGCGCGGCTGACCGGCACCGCGGTGCAGCCCTGCGTCGTCACCCTGGCGCCGGTGACCACCCGGATCGACGAGCCCGTGCTGCGCCGCTATGTCGCCGACATGCCGATGCCCGAGGGCGACGAGATCGAGATGCCCGAGGATGACAGCGCCGAACCGATGCCCGAGGTGATCGACCTTGGCGCCGTTCTGGCCGAGGCGCTGGCGCTGGCGCTGCCGCTCTATCCCCGCGCCGCGGGCGTCGATCTGGCCGACACCGCCATCGCTCCGCCGGGGGCCGCCCCGATCGAGACGGACAAGCCCCGCCCCTTCGCCGGACTGGCCGCGCTGAAGGCCCGGCTGGAGGGCGAAGACGACGCGGGCGGCTGACGGGCACAGAAAGCACTTGCGCGCGGGCGTAATCCCAGTATGTTCCGCGCCTCGTTCAGATGTTGGGTTGAAGACGTCGCGCCCTTTGGGCATAACAGTCTGACCCGTGAGGCAAGCATGGGGCCCGGTGCCCCCCAAGGATCCGAGGTCGAGACATGGCTGTCCCGCAGAACCGCGTTACCCGTTCCCGTCGTGACATGCGCCGCGCGCATGATGCGCTGGTTGCCGCCAACCCGGCGGAATGCCCGAACTGTGGCGAACTGAAGCGCCCGCATCACGTCTGCCCGTCCTGCGGCCACTACGCCGCGCGCGAAGTCATCGCGTCGACGGTGGATGCGAGCCTGGAAGACGACGCCGCGTAATTTCGCACTGCGAAGCGCGATCCGATGCCGAACGTCCCCGACATTCCGCTATCCGGCGCGCAACGCATCGTCATTTCCATTGATGCGATGGGCGGAGACCGCGGGCCGACCGCGGTCATCGCGGGCATTGAACAGTCCGCGGCCAAGAACCCCGACATCCATTTCATCGTGCACGTCGACGAGGCCGTGCTCAGTCGCCTGGTCGGGCGCCGCAAGGCGCTGGCCGGGCGGTGTGACATTCGCCACGCCCCCCGCGTGGTGACGATGCACGAGAAGCCCAGCCAGGTCATGCGCCATGGCGAAGGCACCTCGATGTGGTCGGCCATCGAAAGCGTGCGCACCGGCGAAGCGACCGTCGCGGTCTCTTGCGGCAACACCGGCGCGCTGATGGCGCTGTCGATGATCCGGCTGCGCAAGCTGGAAGGCGTGAACCGCCCCGCCATCGCTTGCCTCTGGCCCTCGCGCAATCCGGGCGGCTTCAATGTCATGCTGGATGTGGGCGCCGACGTGAAGGCCGATGCCGAAGACCTGCGCCAATACGCGCTGATGGGCGCCTCTTACGCGCGCAATGGCCTGCGGCTTGCGCGGCCGCGGGTGGGCCTGCTGAACGTGGGCACCGAGGAACACAAGGGCCGCGCGGAACTGAAGCTGGCGGGCGAGATGATCGCCCAGGCGGCTGACGCGGGCGCCTATGACTATGTGGGATTCGTGGAAGGGGGCGACCTGCCCTCGGACCGGGTCGATGTGGTGGTGACCGACGGCTTCACCGGCAACATCGCGCTGAAGACGGGCGAAGGCACCGCCAAGCTGATCGGCGATTTCCTCAAGGAAGCTTTCGCCGCCACACCCCTGTCGCGCATCGCCGCCCTGCTGGCGTTGACCTCGCTGCGGCGGTTGCAGAAACGGATCGACCCGCGCCGGGTCAACGGGGGCGTATTCCTCGGGTTGAACGGCACGGTGGTGAAATCGCATGGCGCGGCCGATGCCACCGGCATTTCGGCGGCCGTCAAGCTTGCCTTCCGGCTGGCCAAGTCGGGCTTTCAGGAACGCCTTGCGGCGCGGGTTGCGTCGGCCGGGCCCGCGCGGCAGGATGCACCCGCAAGCGGGGAGAGGAACGGTAAACCGGAATGACGATACGCGCCGTGGTGAAGGGCGTCGGGCACTACCTGCCCGAGCGCGTCGTTCCGAATTCGGAATTCGAGGCCACGCTGGAAACCAGCGACGAATGGATCCGCTCGCGCTCGGGGATCGAGCGGCGGCATTTCGCGGCCGAAGGCCAGACCACATCGGATCTTGCGGCCCGCGCGGCGCGCGCAGCACTGGCTGACGCGGGCATGGCGGCCACCGATCTCGATGCGATCATCGTCGCCACCTCGACTGCCGATTTCACCTTCCCCTCTGCCGCCACCATGGTGCAGGACGCGCTGGGGATGACGACGGGCTTCGCCTTCGACGTGCAGGCGGTCTGCGCGGGATTCGTCTACGGGCTTGCCAATGCCAATGCGCTGATCGTCTCGGGGCAGGCGCGGCGGGTGATGGTGATCGGCGCCGAGACCTTCAGCCGGATCATGGACTGGACCGACCGGGCGACCTGCGTGCTGTTCGGTGACGGTGCGGGCGCGCTGATCCTGGAAGCGGCCGAAGGTGCGGGCACCGCGGCCGACCGCGGGATCCTGGCCACCGACCTGCATTCGGACGGCCGCTACCGCGACATCCTCTATGTCGATGGCGGCGTGTCGACCCAGACCACCGGACATCTGCGGATGCACGGCAAGGAGGTTTTCCGGCACGCGGTGGACAAGCTGGCCGAAACCGCCCATGCCTCGCTGGCCAAGGCTGGGCTGACGGGGGCGGATGTCGACTGGATCGTGCCGCATCAGGCGAACCTGCGCATCATCAAGGCGACGGCGCACAAGATGGGCGTCGACATGGATCGCGTCGTGGTCACCGTGCAGGATCACGGCAACACCTCGGCCGCCTCGATTCCCCTTGCGCTGTCGGTGGGCAAGGCCCGCGGGCAGATCAAGCCGGGCGATCTGGTGGTGACAGAGGCGATCGGCGGCGGGCTGGCCTGGGGCTCGGTGGTTTTGCGCTGGTAAGTGCTGTCTGAACCCCCTACCCCAAGCCATTGATATTGACTTGGTTATTTTACTGCCACACACTCCCGTGAAAACCGGGGGGATCGTGATGAGCGAGAAGACTCTGACGCGGATGGACCTGAGCGAGGCGGTGTTCCGCGAGGTCGGCCTGTCGCGCAACGAATCCGCGCAACTGGTGGAAAGCGTGCTCCAGCATGTCTCGGATGCGCTGGTGGCGGGCGAGACGGTGAAGATCTCGTCCTTCGGCACGTTTTCGGTGCGCGACAAGGCCGCCCGCATCGGCCGCAATCCCAAGACGGGCGACGAGGTTCCGATCCATCCCCGCCGGGTTCTGACCTTCCGGCCCTCGCACCTCATGAAGGATCGCGTGGCCGCAGGCAACGGCGACTGAGGGCTGCGCGCGGATGGACAAGTCGCCGGACGCCTTCCGCACCATCAGCGAAGTCTCCGAGTGGCTGGACACACCGGCCCATGTGCTGCGCTTCTGGGAAAGCCGGTTTCCGCAGATTCGCCCGGTGAAACGGGCGGGCGGGCGGCGCTATTACCGCCCGGCGGATGTGGCGCTGCTGGGCGGCATCAAGAAGCTTCTGCACGATGACGGGCTGACCATCCGCGGCGTGCAGAAGATGCTGCGCGAACAGGGAATCCGCCATGTCGCGGCCCTCGCGGGTGGCGAAGAGGCGGTGACGGCAGAGGCCGCGGCCGCGCCCGACGCCGCTGCGGCGACTCAACTGCCCTTCGACCTTGGCGGCGATCCGGCAGACGCCCCGCCTGCGGCGCAAGAGCGCCCCGCGGCCCCGCCCGCACCCCAACCTGCGCCCGAGCCAGCCGCGGCACCCGCGGCAGAGCCGATGCTGGAAGACCCGGTGGTGGAAGAATCGCTTCTGGCGCGACAGGTGGCCAGCGCATCGCCCGCGCCCGAATCCACTCCCCCGGCACCTGCGCCAGAGACGCCGCCCGACGCCGCCCCGGTCGCCGCCCCAGTCGTGCCCTCCCCCCCGGCCGAGGTCGCGGCAAGCCTGCGCAGCGCCCCGTCGGACCCGCCCGAGACCCGCCGCGACGCCCTGCGCGCCCTCTATCTGCGCCTGTCCGACCTGCGCGACCGCATGGCCGAGGCAGGCCGCCGCGCGCCGCGGTGAAGTGTCGGAAAATCCGTGCGCTTTGTCCCTTGCCACCCCCCCGCAATCCGGCCTATACGGGCGCCGTCGGGCCGTAGCGCAGCCTGGTTAGCGCGTCCGTCTGGGGGGCGGGAGGTCGTGAGTTCGAATCTCACCGGCCCGACCATCATGGAACCGCCCGCTTCCGCAAGGAGGCGGGCGGTGCCGTTTTCGGAAACCGAACTGCGGGGGATCGGGCGATGAACGGGGCGGCCATCACCGGCACGGGCGTTCTGCCCGCGCAGATGCTGAAACGGCTGGTGGCCGAAGGCGCGATTGCCGCCGACCTGCCGCTGGCCGAAGGCCAGATCCAGCCCGCAAGCCTCGACCTGCGTCTTGGCACGACCGCCTACCGCGTCCGCGCCTCGTTCCTGGCCGGCGCCGACAGGTCGGTGGCCGAGCGGGTGGCGGAATTCGAGATGCACCGCATCGACCTGCGCCCCGGCGCGGTGCTGGAAAAAGTCTGCGTCTATGTCGTGCCGCTGATGGAACGGCTGGCACTGCCCCCCGGGCTGACCGCTGTGGCCAATGCGAAAAGCTCGACCGGTCGGCTGGACCTGCTGACGCGCACCATCACCGACGGCGGCACCGAATTCGACCGCATCCCCGCGGGCTACACCGGACCGCTTTACGCCGAGATCTGCCCCCGGTCGTTCTCGGTTCTGGTGCGGCCGGGGATGCGCCTGAACCAGGTGCGCTTCCGGGCGGGCGAGGCGCGGCTGGATGACCGCGCGCTGGCCACGCTGCACGCCGAGGTGGGGCTGGTCACCGGCAAGGCGGTGATCTCTGACGGGCTTGGCTTCTCGGTCGATCTGAAGCCCGCGGACGGCACGCTGGTGGGCTATCGCGCCAAGCCGCATACCGGGGTGATCGACCTTGACCGCATCGGGCATTACGCCCCCGCCGATTACTGGGAGGAGGTGCGCTCGACCGATGGCACGATCATCCTTGACCCCGGCGCCTTCTACATCCTTGTCAGCCGCGAGGCGGTGACGATCCCGCCGACCCACGCCGCCGAGATGGCGCCCTATCTGGCGATGGTGGGCGAATTCCGGGTGCATTACGCGGGCTTCTTCGATCCGGGCTTCGGCTGGGCCGCGGCCGGGGGCGCGGGCAGCCGCGGCGTGCTCGAGGTGCGCTGCCACGAGGCGCCCTTCGTGCTGGAACACGGCCAGATCGTCGGGCGGCTGGTCTATGAACGCATGGCCGCGCCGCCGGATCAGCTTTATGGCGCGGGCGTCGCGTCGAATTACCAGGGCCAGGGGCTGAAGCTTGCGAAACATTTCCGCGCGCCCTGACAGCCCCCTTGCGCGCGGACCGATTCGGACCGCAACTGACGGCAGACAGCACCGGAACCACGCCATGCGCCCCGCCACCGCCGCCCTTGCCCTTCTTCTGGCCCTGCCCGTCGCGGCCCCCGCGCTGGCCGACGGCGCCATGAGTCTTGGCATCTACCTCTGGAACACGCCCGATGGCGACCCGGTCAGGGCGCAGTTCCTGTCGATCGCCGATGGCACCGCCGAGATCGAGGTGGACGGCCCCGAGGGCACAAAGAACGACACCCACACCGCCACGCCCGAGGAAACCGCCCTGCTGACCGCGGCGGTCAAGGAACAGATGTCCTCGCTGTCGATGGTCGCAAAGCCGCAGCCGCCCGGACCCTATGTCACGGTCGACTGGCACTTTTCCACCGATACGGGCTATGCCGACGGATCGGCGGCCTATCCGCTTGACGCGGTGCCCGCCTCGGTCGTGGCGCTGCAGAAGACGGCCTTCGGCGCCGCCTTCGCAAAGTAGTCAGTCCTCGAACAGTTCCGTCTGACCCGGCGCCTCGTCCTCGTCATCCACGTCGCGTGGAATGCCGATCCCGCCCGGCAGCGGCCGGTTGTCCAAGAGGCCCGCCGCGCGCAGTTCCTTCACCCCCGGCAGGTCGCGCGCCGATTCCAGGCCGAAGTGATCCAGGAATGTCTCGGTCACCACGAAGGTCACCGGGCGGCCCGGCGTCATCCGGCGGCGGCCAAAGCGGATCCACTCCATCTCGAGCAGCTGGTCGATGGTGCCGCGGCTGACGGCCACGCCTCGAATCTCCTCGATCTCGGCGCGCGTGCAGGGCTGGTGATAGGCGATGATCGCCAGCGTCTCGATGGCCGCCCGGCTCAGCTTGCGGGTCTCGACCGTTTCCTTCTGCATCAGATAGCCCAGATCGGGCGCGGTGCGGAACGCCCAGCCATCGCCCACCCGCACCACCCGGACCCCGCGCCCTTCATAGCGGCGGCGCAGATAGGTCAGCGCCTCGGCCGGGTCGCAGCCATGCGGCATCCGCGCCTGCAATTCGGCCACCGTCACCGGCTCGGCGGTCGCGAACAGGATCGCCTCGACCATCCGCTCCTGCTCGGCGATGGGCGGGGCGGCGAACAGGCTCTGTTCGGCCTCGTCGCTCATCCGTCAGACCTCCGCCGGATCTGGATCGGGGCGAAGGTTTCGGCCTGCCGGATCTCGATCTGCCCGCGTTTGGCCAACTCCAGCGAGGCCGCGAAATGCGCCGCCGTGGCCGAGCGGCGGCGGCGGGGGTCGGCCTCCCACCCTTCGGGCAGGTAGCTGACCAGCTCGGTCCAGTCGCCCGCATAGCCGATCAGCCCGCGCATCCGCTCCAGCGCCTGTTCCATGGTGAACACATGATGGCGGTCCATCACGAAGGGGCGGAATTCGTCCTTGGTGCGGATGCGGGCATAGGCCTGCATCAGGTCCAGCAGGTTCGCCGTCCAGACCACCTTGCGTTTCAGCGTCAGTTCCTCGGGCAGGCCGCGCGCGAAGAAATCGCGCCCCCGCTGGTCGCGCGCCATCAGCCGCGCCGCGGCCTCGCGCATCGCCTGAAGCCGTTCCAGCTGATAGGCCAGATGGGCGGCCAGATCCTCGGCCGAGGGGCCTTCCTCGCCGGGTTCCGGCGGCAGCAGAAGCCGCGACTTCAGATAGGCGAGCCAGGCCGCCATCACCAGATAGTCTGCTGCAAGTTCGATCCGCAACGCTTTGGCCGTATTGACAAAAGTCAGATATTGCTCGGCCAGTTGCAGCACCGAGATGCGGCGCAGGTCCACCTTTTGCGTGCGCGACAGCGTCAACAGCAGGTCCAGCGGGCCCTCGTAGCCCTCGACATCGACAATGAGGGCCTCGGCCGCAAGCCGCGCCTCGACCGATCCTGTCTGCGTCTCGTCCCAGCCGGTGTCAGCCATGCCCCGTCCCGCCGCTCAGCGCCTCAAATTCAGCCCTGAGTGCGTCGGTGTCAACCGGGTCGGGCCCCCGGCGCAGGGCCAGCGCCGCCGCGGCACGGGCGGCAGAGGCCGGGGTCAGGCGCCCCGCGGCCTCGACCACCGGCGCCATCTCCTCGGGCTTGCCGTTGCAGTGCAGCGCCACATCGCACCCCGCCGCGATGGACCGCGCGGCGCGCTCGCGCAGCGTGCCCGACAGCGCCTGCATCGACAGATCGTCGGTCATCAGCAGCCCGCCGAAGCCGATGCGCTGCCGGATCAGGTCGATCACCGCCGCCGATTGGGTGGCAGGCGCATCCGGGTCGATCGCGGAAAAGACGATATGCGCCGTCATCGCCAGCGGCAGGTCGGCCAGCGCACCGAAGGCCGCGAAATCGCTGGCCTCCAGCGTGGCAAGGTCGGTCGTGACCGTCGGCAGGTCGTGATGCGTGTCGGCCGCCGCCCGTCCGTGGCCGGGCATGTGCTTCATCACCGGCAGCACGCCCCCCGCCAGCAGCCCTTCGGCCACCGCCCGGCCGCCCGCCACCACCGCAGGCAGCGTGCTGCCATAGCAGCGGTTCTTCAGGAACGGATGCGTCTCTGTCCGCGCGATGTCGAGCGTGGGGGCACAGTTGCCGTCGATCCCCACCGCGCGCAGTTCGGCCGCGATCAGGCGGAACCGCAGCCGCATGGCGGCCGGGCCGCCGCGGGCCATCTCATCCAGCGGGGGCAGCCATTCGGCCCAGTGTGGCGCGCGCAGACGCTGCACCCGCCCGCCTTCCTGATCGACGAAAACGGGGGCCTCGCGGCCCACCGCCGCGCGCAGGTCGGACGTCAGCCGCCGCACCTGCGCCGGGTCTTCCACGTTGCGCGCGAACAGGATGAAGCCCCAGGGGTCCGCCGCGCGAAAAAAGGCGGCCTCGTCGCGCGAGAGCACGGGGCCCAGACAGCCCAGGATGGTGGCGCCGGTCGCAGGCGGGCTCATCAGCGCAGCACGACCGGCACGCAGGGCGCGTTCGCCGCATCGAAGGTGGTGCAGAAGCGGCGTGTCTCGGCGTCGTCCTTGAAGCCTGCGGCGCGCAGCCGGTAGAAATCGCGCCCGCCGCTGCTGGCCTTCTGGATCACCCGCGACTTGCCGTCCATCTGGTCGCCGAACTTCGCCTTGATGACAGCCCAGGCCTCGGCCGCGGCGTCGGGCGTGTCATAGGCGCCCAGTTGCACCAGATGCGTGCCTAGGGGCAGCTTTGCCGGATCGACCGCGTCGGCGGCCTTCGCCGGTTTGGGAGTGCTGGCGGCGGCCTGGGTCAGCACCGCGGGCCGCGCGGGTGGCGCCTTGGTTGCCGCGGCGGGCATCGCCACCGCCTTGATCGCAGCGGCGGCCGCGGAGGGTGCCTCGACCGCGGGGGCAGCAACCATGGCGGCCGGCACGGGCAGCGGTACGGGAACAGCCTTCGCGGGCACGGCCTTGGCGGGCGGCTGTGGTTCCGTGGCCGCCGCCATCAGCACGGCAGGCCGCCCCTTGGGGCGGGGCGAGATCGTCGGCGCAC
>DAIEJF010000074.1 GCA_027351005.1 Paracoccaceae bacterium
TACCCATCCGGATTTCTTCCTCGCTCGGCGACGGGTTTTCCTTCAAGAGCCGATGCGCCCGCAAAATCACGCCGGGGGTGCAGAAGCCGCACTGCAGGCCATGCATCATGCGAAAACCTTCCTGCAGCGCCGACAGCGTGCCGTCGGGATTGGCCATGCCTTCGATCGTGGTCACCTCGGCCCCGTCCACGTCCAGCGCAAAGACGGTGCAGCTTTTGACCTGCGCGCCGTTCACATGCACGGTGCAGGCGCCGCACTGGCTGGTGTCGCAGCCGACATGCGTGCCGGTCAGGCCCTGGCCCTCGCGCAGGAACTGCACCAGAAGCGTGCGCCCCTCCACCTCGCCCGAAACTGCGCGCCCGTTCACGCGCATCGTCACTTTCGGCATCGTTTCCTCCCTTTTCAAACCCTGGCCGGGGCGCGCCCTCAGCCGATGATCCGCTTGAACCAGCCCTTCTTCGGGGCCTCGCCGTCTTCCGGCGCCGCGGTCGTGTCGCCCGTGTCCTCGGGCTCTGCGGGGCCCTCGACGGCCTGCTGGAACCGTTCGAAGAAATCGTCGGCCAGCTTCTTGGCAAAGCCGTCGATCAGCCGACTGCCAAGCTGGGCCAGCTTGCCGCCCACCGAGGCATCCACCTGATAGCCAAGCTTCGTGCCCCCCTCCTCGGCCGTCAGCGTCACCCGGGCGCTGCCCTTGGCAAAGCCCGCGGGCCCGCCCTTGCCCTCGCCCGAGATGGTGACGGACTGGCCCGGCACGATGTCCGACAGGTGCACCACCCCGGTAAAGCGGGCCTTCACCGGCCCGACCTTCTGCACCACAACCGCCTCGAACCCCTCTTCGGGCGAGCCGGTCATCGATTCGCAGCCGGGGATGCATTCCCGCAGGACTTCGGGATCAAGGATCGCAGCCCAGACAACATCCGGTGGCGCGGCGATCTGGCGCGCGTCTTGCAGTTCCATGGGTCTCCTCCCGTGCTGGGAAAACTCTAGGCCCCGGGCGGCGGCCGCGCCATTCGACCGAAGTCGTAGCCCACCCCCCGTGGCGGGGGCGGCGCGTGCTTGCTAGACTGTTCTCCGGAGCCCGGAGACCCATGGACCAGCCAGAGACGCCGCAGACCTTCCAGCTTGCCCTGGTGATCGACGATCACCCGCTGTTCTGCGAGGCGCTGGCCATGACGCTGAAGACGGTGGCGGGGATCGCACAGGTGGAAACGGCGGGCCGTCTTGACACGGCGCTGGCCCGGCTTGGGCTGAGCCCGCGGCCAGATGTGGTGGTGCTGGACCTCAACCTGCCCGACGTGACCGGCTTTGACGGGCTGATCCGGCTGACCGCGGCCGCGCCGGGGGTGCCGGTGGCGGTCGTCTCCTCGATGGCGGACGCGCGGGCCATCGGGGCCGCGCTGAGCGCGGGGGCCGCGGCCTTCGTGCCCAAGCACAGCCCGCGCGAGGCCTTCCGCGCCGCCTTTGCCGCGCTTCGGCAGGGGCGGCCCTGGGTGCCCGAGGGCTTCAGCCCCCCCGATGCCGCAACCCCCGCGACCGAGCGGGAAGAGGCGATCCGCCGCCTGACGCTGCTGACCCGGCAGCAGGCGAAGATCCTGCAACTGATCTGCGAGGGCAAGCTGAACAAGCAGATCGCCTATGAACTGGCCATCGCAGAGACCACGGTGAAGGCCCATGTGACGGCGATCATGCGCAAGCTCGGGGTGCAAAGCCGCACCCAGGCCGTGCTGATCGCGCGCGAGACCAGCTTCGAGCGGCTCTTGCCAGACGGCTGAGGCGCCGCATACTGCACCCGATGCAAGGGAGGCGCGCGCGATGACACCTGCCGGGGCGCTGCCCCACGACGCCACGTCCGACGACCGGGTGCTGCCCACCGCGCATGTCGATGCCCGCGCGCCCGACGCGATCGAACGGCTGGCCCGCGCGCTGGGGCCCGGGCCCTTCGCGCTGGTGATCCTCTTTGTCTCGCCCCTGGCCGACATCGCGGCCCTGGCCCCGCGCACGACCCGCGCCTTCCGTGGCGCGCCGGTGATGGGCTGCACAACCGCAGGCGAGATTTCGCCCGACGGCTATGCCGAGGGCGAGATCGTCGCCGTGGGCCTGCCCGCCCGGCATTTCGCCGTGGACCTGCTGCCGGTGCCCGATCTGCAACATCTCGCCCCGCAGGCGCTGATCGCAGCCCTGGGGCGCAGCCGACAACGGCTGATGCGGATGCGGCCCGAATGGGGGCACGAATTCGCCTTTCTGCTCGTCGACGGGCTGTCCACGCGCGAAGACGCGCTGACCTCGGCGCTGGCCGCGGGGCTGGGGCCGGTGCCGCTGTTCGGCGGCTCGGCCGGGGATGGCATCCGATTCGCCGAAACCTTCGTGCTGCATGACGGCGCGGCACTTCAGAACGCGGCCGTGCTGGCCTTCGTGCGCACCGAATGCCCGGTCAGGGTGTTCAACCTTGATCACCTGCGCCCCACCGACACCCGCATGGTGGTGACCGAGGCCGACCCCGCACAGCGCATCGTGCGGCGCATCAATGCCGAACCCGCCGCGCAGGAATATGCCCGCATCCTGGGCAAGGACCCGGGCCAGTTGACCACCTTCACCTTTGCCGCGCATCCCGTCGTGGTGCGGGTGGGCGGCAAGCACCATGTGCGCGCGATCCAGCAGATGGCGCCGAACGGCGATCTGGTCTTCTTCTCGGCCATCGACGAAGGGTTGGTGCTGACCCTGGCAGAACCCATGGACATGGTGGCGCATCTGTCGGCCGAACTGGGCCACCTGCACCGCCCCGCCCCGCCCGAGGCGATCCTTGCCTGCGACTGCATCCTGCGGCGGATGGAGGCCGAGGAAAAGCAGATGACCGGCGCGGTCTCGGCGCTTTTGCGTCGGCACGGGGTCGTGGGGTTTTCCACCTATGGCGAGCAACTGAACGGGATGCACGTCAACCAGACGATGACCGGCGTCGCCATCTACCGGCCGGGGCACGGGCCATGACATTCACGCTGGTCAACCCCGCCGACCCGCCAGAGCGGCAGGCGGCCAAGCTGCGCGAGATCGCAGAGGTGCTGATGCGCCGGGTGGAACAGGCCACCGACGCGTCGGGCGCAGCCTATGCCCAGTTCCAGCGCGCGGCCCTGCTGGAAGAACAGGTGCGCGACCGCACGCGCGATCTGGAACGCGCGCTGGACCTGCTGAACGATTCCAACGCCCGGCTGGAACGCGCGAACCGCGATGCCGAGGCCGCGCGGCAGAACCTGGCCAGCGCCATCGAGACGGTGCAGGAAGGCTTTGCCCTGTTCGACGCGCAGGACGTGCTGGTGATGTGCAATTCCCGCTTCGGGATGCACATGCTGGACCTGCGCGACGCGCTGAAGCCGGGCCTGAGCTTTGCCGATTACATCGACCGCGTCAGCCGCTCGCGCTATCTCGAACTGCCCGAGGGCGACACCCCCGAGGCCTGGGCCGAGCGGCGCCACCAGCGCCATCAGGACCGCCATGTGATCTTCAACGTGCGCATGCTGCGCGACCGCTGGGTGCAGGTGTCG
The DNA here is from genome assembly GCA_027351005.1 of Paracoccaceae bacterium. GTDB lineage: Bacteria > Pseudomonadota > Alphaproteobacteria > Rhodobacterales > Rhodobacteraceae > Solirhodobacter. Next base: position 3,537 of record DAIEJF010000074.1, read on the forward strand.
GAACATCGCACCGCGGATGGCGGCACCGTGATCCTGCAGACCGACGTGACAGACATCATCCGGCTGGAACGGGAAGAGCGCGGCAAGCTTCTGGATGATCAGGCCCGGATGATCCGCGCCACGCTTGACCACCTGAACCAGGGGGTGGCGATCTTCGATGCCGACCGGCGGCTGATCGGCTGGAACCAGCGGCTGTCGGCGCTGCTGGCGCTGCCGGTCACCCGGCTGCGGCTGGGCATCAGCTTCGACTACCTGCTGGCCCGCTTCCGCGACGAGGTCAGCTTTGGCCCCGGGATGACCGAGGCGGGCCTGCGCCGCTGGATCGACCGCGCGGCGCTGCGTGGCCCGCTCAGCTTCGAGCTGCGCCGGGCGGGCACCATACTGGATGTCTTCGCGCAGGAGATGCCGGACCGCGGCTTCGTGATCTCGTTCACCGATGTCACCGCCGAACGCGCCGCCATCGCCGCGCTGGCGCAAACGAACGAGACGCTGGAGGCCCGGGTGGCCGCGCGCACGGGGGAACTGGCGGCGGCGCTGACGCAGGCCGAACGCGCCAACGCGACGCGTGCGCGTTTTGTGGCCGCGGCCAGCCACGACCTGTTGCAGCCGCTGTCGGCCGCCCGGCTGTTCCTGGCCTCGCTGATCGACGACACGCTGCCCGAAGCCGCCCGGCAGACGGTGGAAAAGGCTGAAAACGCGCTGGTCAGCGTGGGGCAGATCCTGGATGCACTGCTCGACATCTCGCGGCTTGAGGCGGGGCGGGCCGAAGTGCAGGTGCGCGCCGTGCGGCTGGACACGCTTCTGGGCCAGCTCAGCGACGAATTCGCGCCGGTCGCGGCGCGAAAGGGGCTGGACCTGCGCATCCTTCCCTGCGTGGCCGAGGTGGAAAGCGACCCGACCTATCTGCGCCGGATCCTGCAGAACCTGATCGGCAACGCGCTGCGCTATACCGAAACGGGGCGCGTCCTGGTCGGGGCGCGGCGCGTGGGCGGGGGCCTCCGGCTTGAGGTGCACGACACCGGGCCCGGCATCCCGGCCGAGGAACAGGCCAATGTGTTCAAGGAGTTCCATCGGCTGAACGCGCGCGCCTCGGCATCCGAGGGGATGGGGCTGGGCCTCGCCATCGTCGACCGGGCCTGCGCGCTTCTGGGCCACCCGTTGACCCTGCGATCGACCCCGGGGCGGGGCACCTGCTTTGCCCTCGGGCTGCGCCACGCGGCGCGCCCCGCCGACGTGCCGCATCCGGCCGGACGCCACGCGGCCCCGCCCCGGCAGGACCGGATCGTGCTTCTGGTGGAAAACGACGACGCGGTACGGCTGGCCCTGGGGCAATTGCTGGAGAAATGGGGGTTGAACGTCATCGACGCCCGCACCGGCGACGAGGCGCTGGCGCTGGTCGACGAGATCGGCATCACGCCTGACGTGGCGCTTGTGGATCTGCATCTGGGTGACGGCATGGACGGGCTGGCCACGGTTCGGGCGCTCCGGGCGCGGCATGGGCCGGTGCCGGCCCGGATCCTGACCGCCGACAGGGCCGCGGCCCTGGCCCCGGCCTGCGCGGCCGAAGGCGTGGTCATCATGCCGAAGCCGGTCGACCCCGCCGCGCTTGAAGCCTACCTGGCCGCGCTGGCACCTGGCTGAAGTTCAGTACCAGGCGTCCGCCATCCCCGCCTTCCGCAGCGCCATGAAATCGCGCAGCGCCTCGTCGATGCCGGCATCAAGCGGCGGGGCCTCGTATTCGGCCAGCGCCCGCTTCCAGGCCCGGTTCGCCCGTGTCGCGGCATCAACCGACCCGTTGGCCTCCCATTTCTCGAAGGGCTCGTTGTCGGCCAGAGACGAATCCCAGAACGCGGTCTGGTAGTTCGCCATCGTGTGGCTGCACCCGAAGAAGTGGTTGCCCGGCCCCACCTCGGCGAAGGCGTCGACCGCAAGCTGGTTGTCATCGATCTTCACGCCGTCAAGGTAGCTGTGCAGCGCCCCGCAGAGGTCGGCATCCAGCATGAACTTCTCGTAGGACATGCTCAGAAGCCCGTCGAGGAAGCCCGCCGAATGCAGGATGAAGTTCGCCCCGCAATGGATCGCGGCCAGCATCGACATCGTGCCTTCCGTCATCGCCTGCGCGTCCGGCAGTTTCGACGTGGTGAAGTTGCCCGAACAGCGCAGCGGCAGGTTCAGTCGGCGGGCAAGCTGGCCGATCACCATGCTGCCGATGGCAGGTTCCGGCGTGCCGAAGGTGGGCGCGCCCGACCGCAGCGACATCGACGACAGGAAGTTGCCGAAGATCACCGGCGCGCCCGGTCTTTCAAGCTGCGTCAGCGCGCAGCCTGCCATGGTTTCGGCCAGGCTTTGCGCGATCGCGCCTGCGTTCGTCACCGGCCCCATGGCGCCGCCCAGGATGAAGGGCACGATCACCGCCGCCTGGTTGGCACGGGCATAGGCGCGCAGGCTGGTGGTCATGGTGGCATCCCAGACCAGCGGAGAATTCACATTCACATTGCCAAGTATCACACAGTTATCATTGACGAAATCGTCACCAAAGACGATCCGCGCCATGGCGATGGAATCCTCGGCGCGCGCTTCGGCGGTGACCGATCCCATGAAGGCGCGGTCGGAATAGCGGATATGGGAATAGACCATGTCCAGATGGCGCTTGTTCACCGGCACGTCGGTCGGTTCGCAGATCGTGCCGCCCGAGTGATGGAACCAGGGCGACGACTGCGCAAGCTTGATGAAGTTGACGAAATCCTCCAGCGTGCCAAACCGCCGCCCGCGGTCCAGATCCATCACGAAGGGCGACCCGTAGGCGGGGGAAAAGACAACGGATTTCCCGCCGATTTCAATGGAATGCGCCGGGTTCCTGGCGTGTTGCATGAAGCGGGCCGGGGCGGTTTTCAGCAGCTCGCGCAAAAGGCCGGGGGGGAATTTCACCAGCTCGCCCGCAACTTCGGCCCCCGCCCGCCGCCAATGATCCAGCGCCACCGGGTCGCCGCGGAACTCGATCCCCGTTTCGGCCAGGATGCGGTCGGCCGCAGCCTCGATGCGGGTCAGGTTCTCCTCTGACAGGATGTCGTAGGTCGGGATGTTGCGCAGGATATAGGGCCGCCCCGGCCCGGCGCTGCGGTGGCTGCGCTCCTCTGCGCGCGCAGCCCTGCCCGCGCGGTGCGGGCGGGTCGGGGTATCGGTGTCCATGATCCTCTCCCTGCTTTTGCACAGGATAGACCCCGTCCACCGCCCCGCTGAGCCGCTTGCGTCACCGGCGCGTCGCTGCCGCGCCATTTGCCGGGCGCGCGGCTCAGGTGATGACGTTCGGCCGGTCGCGCCCGATCTGCTCCTTGATGCCCGCCAGCGCATGCGCCGCGCGGATCACCGGGGCCAACGCCTCTTGCGGGTCAAGCCCGTGACGGGCCGGGTCGGCCTCGTACCGTTCCAGATAAAGCCGCAGCGTCGCGCCTTCCGTCCCCGTCCCCGACAGCCGCAGCACGATGCGTGAGCCGTCCTCGAAGCGGATGCGCACGCCCTGCCCGCGGCTGGTCGAGCCGTCGACCGGGTCGTGATAGGCGAAATCGTCGGCGGCGGCGATGGCCATGCCCTCGATCTCGGTCCCGGGCAGCGTGGGGATCGACGCCTTGAGCCGGCTCATCATTTCCTCGGCCGCCTTTGCGTCCAGCGCCTCGAAATCGTGGCGCGAGTAGTAGTTGCGCCCGAACCGTGCCCAGTGGTCGCGCAGGATCTCGGCCACGCCCTGCTTGCGCACGGCCAGGATGTTCAGCCACAGCAGGACCGCCCAGAGCCCGTCCTTCTCCCGCACATGGTCCGAGCCGGTGCCGAACGACTCTTCGCCGCACAGCGTCGCGCGCCCCGCGTCCAGCAGGTTGCCGAAGAACTTCCAGCCGGTGGGAGTCTCGTACTTGCCGATCCCCAGCGCGTCGGCCACCCGGTCGGCCGCGCAAGAGGTGGGCATCGACCGCGCCACCCCCTTCAGCCCAGCCTTGTAGGCCGGGGCAAGATGCGCATTGGCCGCCAGCACCGCCAGACTGTCAGAGGGCGAGACATAGATGCCGCGGCCCACGATCATGTTGCGGTCGCCGTCGCCATCCGAGGCTGCGCCGAAATCGGGGGCGGCGGGGCCCATCATCTCGTCCATTAGGGTATGGGCCCAGGTGGGGTTCGGGTCGGGGTGATGGCCGCCGAAGTCGGGCAGCGGCGTGCCGTTCACCACCGTCCCCGCAGGCAGGCCAAGGCGGCCTTCCAGAATCTCCTGCGCATAGGGCCCGGTCACCGCGCACATCGCGTCGAAGCGCATGCGAAAGCCGCCCTTCACCAGGCCGCGGATCGCGTCGAAGTCGAACAGCCGTTCCATCAGCGCCGCGTAATCCGCCACCGGGTCCACGACATCCACCGTCATCCCGCCCAGCCGCGTCCGCCCGATCACGGCCAGATCGATGTCGTCGGCTTCTTCCAGCCGGTATTCGGTGATCATCTGCGTGCGCGCAAAGATCGCCTCGGTCACCGCCTCGGGGGCCGGGCCACCGTTCGGCATGTTGAACTTTACCCCGAAATCCTCGGTTGGCCCGCCGGGGTTGTGGCTGGCCGACATGATGATCCCGCCATCCGTCCGGTTCAGCCGGATCAGGTGGCTGGCCGCCGGGGTCGACAGGATCGCGCCCTGTCCCACGATCACCCGCGCCGCACCATTGGCCGCCGCCATCCGCAGGATCACCTGCGCCGCCCGGTCGTTGAAATAGCGCCCGTCGCCCCCCAGGACGAAGGTCTTGCCCTTGGCCCCGACCACGTCGAAGATCGACTGGACGAAATTCTCCAGGTAATGCGGCTTCATGAAGACCGGGGTCTTCTTGCGCAGCCCGCTGGTGCCGGGCTTCTGGCCCTCGATCGGATGGGTTGCGTGGGTCACGGCGGGCATGTCTGGCCTTTCCTCCTCGGATCAGATGCGGTGGCTTTGCACCAGAACCTGCACCGACCCGGCCGCCGCCATCACGCGCGGCCGATCGATGCCACAGGGTTCCAGCGCGGGGCGCGCGGTGTCAAGCAAGAGCCGCCATTGCATCGACGGCGGCAGCGGCGGCAGGGTGACTTCGATCGCCGGGCCGGAATTGAAGATGGCGTAAAGCACCTCGCCCGGCACTTCGGCGGCCGGGGTACCGCCCGCCATGCGCATCTCGGCGCAAAGCGTGCGAAAGGCGGGGTTCTGCCAATCGGTCGGGCCCGGCTCGGTCCCGTCGGGCTTGCGCCAGACAAGGTCGCGCTGCCCGTCCGCGGCCCGCAGCCGACCATGCAGGAAGGCGCGCTGGCGCAGCACCGGATGCGCCCGGCGCAACGCGATCAGCCGCACCACGAACGACAGCAGCGCCGCATCGGCATTGGCCCAGTCGATCCAGCCGATCGGGTTGTCCTGCGCATAGGCGTTGTTGTTGCCATCCTGGCTGTTGCCGATCTCGTCGCCCGCCAGCAGCATCGGGGTGCCCTGGCTGAACATCAGCGTGGCCAGCAGCGCGCGTTTGCGCGCATCGCGGGCGGCGCGGATGCGGGCGTCCGTGGTCGGCCCCTCGACCCCCATGTTGTCCGAGTGGTTCTCGGAATGCCCGTCGCGGTTGTCCTCGCCATTGGCCTCGTTGTGCTTGACCGCATAGCTGACCAGATCGTCCAGCGTGAAGCCGTCATGCGCGGTGATGAAGTTGACCGAGGCCGTCGCCGCGCGGTGGTGGCGGTCGAACTCGTCGGCCGAACCCAGAAGCCGCTTGGCCAGTTCCGCCGTCATCCCCGGATCGCCGCGCCAGAAGCGGCGCACGCCGTCGCGGAACCGGTCGTTCCATTCCAGGAACGGGTGTGGCCAGTTCCCCAACTGATAGCCGCCGGGCCCGATGTCCCAGGGCTCGGCGATCAGCTTGACCCGGCTCAGCACCGGGTCCTGCCGGATCGCGTCCAGAAATCCCGACCGCCGGTCGAACCCGCCCGCCTCGCGCGCAAGCGTCGTGGCCAGATCGAAGCGGAAACCGTCAACGTGGTAGGTCTCCACCCAATAGCGCAGCGAATCCATTACCATCCGCAGCACCATCGGATGGGTCAGATCCAGCGTGTTGCCAGTGCCGGTATCGTTGACGTAATAGCGCCCGCCATCGCGCAGCCGGTAATAGCTGCGGTTGTCGAGCCCGCGGAAGGCCAACGTTGGGCCCAGCTCGTCGCCCTCGCCGCTGTGGTTGTAGACCACGTCAAGGATCACCTCGATCCCGGCGCCATGCAGGCGGCGCACCATCGTCTGCATTTCCCAGACCGCGTTCTGGCTCATGTAGCGCGGCTCGGGGGCGAAGAAGCCCAGCGTCTGGTAGCCCCAGTAGTTGCGCAGGCCCGCCGACACCAGAAAGCGGTCATCCACATGGGCATGCACCGGCAGAAGCTCGATCGCCGTCACGCCAAGCTTGACCAGATGCTCCAGCATCGGCTCTGACGCCACGCCCAGATAGGTGCCGCGCAGCCCCGGGTCCACCCCCGGATGCGCCGCGGTCAGGCCCTTCACATGCGCCTCGTAGATCACGCTGCGCTCGGGCGGGTGGGCCCGCGGCGCGTCATGGCCCCAGGGAAAGCCCGGGTCGATCACCACCGATTTCGGCATCGCAAAGGCGCTGTCGCGCGGGTCGAAGGACAGATCCGCCCGCGGGCTGCCGACCCGGTAGCCCATCAGCGCGTCCGACCATTTCAGCCGCCCGTCCAGTTGCTTTGCATAGGGGTCCACCAGCAGCTTGTTGGGGTTGAAGCGGTGCCCCGCTTCCGGCTGATAGGGCCCGTGCGCGCGAAAGCCGTAGCGCGTGCCCGGCGTCAGCCCGCCCACATGCAGGTGCCAGATATCGCCATCACGGTCCTGGAACGGCAGCCGCGCCAGTTCCTTGCGGCCGTCCTCGGAAAACAGGCACAGTTCCATCCGTTCGGCATTTGCGGAAAAGACGGCAAAATTCACCCCCTCGCCATCGAAGGTGGCGCCCATCGGCCAGGGCTTGCCCGGGCGCAGGGCATGGCCGCGCAGCCGTGCAGGCAGGCTCCGGGGGCTGGCGTTCATCCGCGCAGCTCCGCGTAAAGCGCGGCATAGGCGGCGGACGAGGCCTCCCAGCCCACCGGCTGGCGCATCGCCGCGCGCTGCATCCCGGCCCAGACCGCGGGCGCGGCGTAAAGCGTGCAAAGCCGCCGCAGCGCCTGCCCGAAGGCCATCGCATCGGTCGGATGGAAGGCGATGCCGGTCGCCGCCCCCGCGGCCAGCGCCATCGGGCTGGCCGAGATCACCGTATCGGCCAGCCCGCCGGTCGCCGCCACCACCGGCAGCGTGCCATAGCGCAGGCCGTACATCTGGGTCAGCCCGCAGGGCTCGAACCGCGAGGGCACCAGAACCGCGTCACCACCCGCGAACATCCGGTGGCTCAGCCGCTCGTCATAGCCGATCTTCACCGCGACCCGCCCGGGGAAACGCCGCGCGGCCTCGTGCAACGCGCCCTCGAGCCCCGGATCGCCCGACCCCAGCACCGCAAGCCCGCCCCCCGCCGCGACGAAATCGGGCAGGACTGCGGGGATCAGGTCGATCCCCTTCTGGTCGGTCAGGCGGCTGACCACGATCGCCAGCGGCCCGGTCACGCCCGACAGCCCGAATTCCTCCATCAGCCGCGCCCGGTTCGCCGCCCTGGCCTTCAGCCGCCGCAGGTCATAGGGCAGGATCTCGGTGTCGGTGGCGGGGTCCCACACCTCGGCATCCACCCCGTTCAGGATCCCCCGCACCCGCGCCGCCCGCGCGGCGATGACACCCTGCAACCCCATCCCGAACTCGGGGCGCATCAGCTCTTCCGCATAGGTGGGCGAGACGGTGGTGATCGCATCCGCCGTCACCAGACCCGCCTTCAGCGCGCTGATGTTGCCGTAATACTCCAGCGCGTCGGGATAGAACTGGCTGCCCGGCAGCCGCAGCCCCGCCAGTTTCCAGGCGGGCGCCAGACCCTGGAAGGCGATGTTGTGGATGGTGATGACGCTCTTCACCCCATCCGCGCCCCCATAGCGCAGATAGGCGGGGGCAAGCCCCCCCTGCCAGTCATGCGCATGCAGGATGTCGGGCCGCCAGCC
>DAIEJF010000043.1 GCA_027351005.1 Paracoccaceae bacterium
GCCCGGATGGTGGACGCGGTCCGCAGCTATGCGCCCGGCTTCATCTTCACCACCTCGCTGCCGCCGGTCATCGCCGCGGGCGCGGCCGCCTCGGTCCGGCACCTGAAGACCGACCAGTCGATCCGCGACCGTCACCAGCTTGCCGCCCGCACGCTCAAGCTGCGGCTGAAGGGGCTGGGCCTGCCGATCATCGACCACGGCAGCCATATCGTGCCCGTGCATGTGGGCGACCCGGTGCATTGCAAGATGCTGTCGGACATGCTGCTGGACCGGTTCGGCATCTATGTTCAGCCGATCAACTATACGACCGTGCCCAAGGGCACAGAACGGCTGCGCTTCACCCCGTCGCCGGTGCACGATTCGGGCATGATCGACGGGCTGATCAAAGCGATGGACACGCTCTGGGCCCAGTGTGCGCTGAATCGCGCCGAGATGAGCGCCTGACAGCTTCTGCGGATGCAAACATCACAGCCCTGTGTTAGCTCTATCGCTCAAGGGACCGCCGCTGAGTCGAGCGGACTCATCCAGACAAGACGGCCCTGACGGGACAGGCATGAGGCGGATCGCATGATCGGGCGAAAGAGCAGGCCCTCGCCACAAGATGACGAGAAGCCGAAGGGTTTCGACGATTTCGAGCTGAAGCTCGGCGACGTGATGCGCGGCGAACGTGCGACGCTGGGCAAGTCGCTGCTTGACGTTCAGCGCGAGCTGAAGATCAAGGCGACCTACATCGCGGCGATCGAGAACTGCGACACCTCTGCCTTCGAGACGCAAGGCTTCGTGGCGGGCTACGTCCGGTCCTATGCCCGCTATCTTGGCATGGACCCCGACTGGGCCTATGCGCGTTTCTCGAAAGAGGCGAACTTCAGCGTGGCCCATGGCATGTCGCAGGCCGCCTCGGCGCCGCGTCCTGCCACCCGTGCCGCTGCCGCAAAGGCGCGCCCCAAGGCCGAACCCCGCGACCCGCTGGCCGATCCGCGCGCGCCCTTCGTGCCGCGCGGGCAAAGCATGTTCACCGGCCTCCAGCCCAGTGCCATCGGTTCGGTCCTGGTCCTGCTGGCGCTGATCGGGGTGGTCGGATACGGCGGCTGGCGCGTGTTGCAACAGGTGCAGCAGGTGCAGGTGGCCCCCGTCGATCAGGCCCCGGGCGTGGTGGCATCGCTTGACCCGCTGGCGGGTGTGGCGAAGCTGCCGGACGCCGGCGCGCCTGCCGCGGCTGACAAGGCCGCGGGTGTCACCGTCCCCTCGGCCGATGCGCTGGACCGCCTCTACCGGCCGCAGCCGCTGGATACGCCGGTGCTGGTGCCGCGCGACGGTCCGATCGCCGCGATCAACCCCGACCGGCCCGACAGCACGACGCTGCCCGATGCCGCCGCCCCTGCAGATACCTCGGTTGCGGCCGCGCTGGCCGCGGCCACCGCAGCGCCGGCTGCGAATGCCGCCACGGCGCCCAAGGTGGTGGCCGATGCCGCGCCGGGCGTGCAGTTGCTGGCGGTGCGCCCCTCCTGGGTGAGGGTGCAGGGCGCCGATGGCACCGTGCTGTTCGAGAAGATCCTGGACGCCGGCGAGAAATGGACCGTGCCGCAAAGCGAGCAGCCCGCCAAGCTGCGCGCGGGCAATTCCGGCGCGATCTATTTCCTGGTGAACGGCAAGGCCTATGGTCCGGCCTCGTCCAGCAACCAGGTGGTCAAGAACCTGGCCCTGTCGGTCGAGAACGTGCAATCGTCGTTCAGCGTGGCCGACCTGCACCGCGATCCCGATCTGGCCAAGGCCGTCGCGGTCGCCTCTGCCGCCACGAAGTGATCCCCGGGGCGGTTGCCGCCTCGGTCCGGATGGCCTAGAACCGGGTGATCCGTTCCTGGCCAGAGGCTGCCCATGTCGCTGAACCCCGTCCGCCCCTGGCGCAACATCGAGCGCCGGAAGTCGCGCCAGATCATGGTGGGTCGTGTCCCCGTGGGGGGCGATGCGCCGATCTCGGTCCAGACGATGACCAACACGATCACCTCGGACGCCAAGGCGACGATCGAGCAGATCATGCGCTGTGCCGTGGCCGGGGCCGACATCGTCCGTGTCTCGACCCCCGACGAAGAGTCGACCGCCGCGCTGCGCGAGATCGTGGCCGAAAGCCCGGTGCCCATCGTGGCCGACATCCATTTCCACTACAAGCGCGCCATCGAGGCGGCCGAGGCGGGCGCGGCCTGCCTGCGCATCAATCCGGGCAACATCGGCGATGAAAAGCGGGTGCGCGAGGTGATCCGGGCCGCGAAGGATCACGGCTGTTCCATCCGCATCGGCGTGAACGCGGGCAGTCTGGAACGGCACCTGCTGGAAAAATACGGCGAGCCCTGTCCCGAGGCGATGGTGGAAAGCGGCCTAGACCACATCAAGATCCTGCAGGACAACGACTTCCACGAATTCAAGATCAGCGTGAAGGCCTCGGACGTGTTCCTGGCCGCCGCCGCCTATCAGCAACTGGCCGATGCGACCGACGCGCCGATCCACCTTGGCATCACCGAGGCGGGCGGGCTCGTCTCGGGTACGGTGAAATCGGCAATCGGGCTGGGCAACCTCTTGTGGATGGGGATCGGCGACACGATCCGCGTCTCGCTGTCGGCCGACCCGGTGGAAGAGGTGAAGGTCGGCTACGAAATCCTGAAATCGCTGGGCCTGCGCCACCGCGGTGTCACCATCATCTCCTGCCCGTCCTGCGCGCGGCAGGGGTTTGACGTGATCAAGACGGTCGCCGCGCTGGAAGACCGGCTGGCGCATGTCACCACCTCGATGAGCCTGTCGATCATCGGCTGCGTGGTGAACGGCCCGGGCGAGGCGCTGATGACCGACATCGGCTTTACCGGCGGCGGGGCGGGTGCGGGGATGGTCTACCTGGCCGGGCGCCAAAGCCACAAGCTCGGCAATGACCAGATGATCGACCACATCGTCGACCTGGTCGAGAAGAAGGCCGCCGAACTCGAGGCCAGCGCCCGCGACGCCGCCGAATAGGCGCAGGCGGCGGCCCCCATTTTCGGTCCACAAATATCCTCGGGGGGTGTGGGGGGCAGACAGCCCCCCACCTCTGGCGCTCAGTCCTTGCGCACCTTGTCCACGATCTGCTGCATCGCCGCCTCGGGCAGGTAGCCGCGCACCATCTGGTCGGCGATCACGAAGGTTGGCGTGCCCTGGATCTGCAACTGCTCGCCCAGTGCGCGGTTCTTGTTGATCACCTGCGTCACCGCATCGCTGTTCATCCGCGCCAGCAGGTCCTTCGCGTCCAGTCCGAACCGCTGCGACAGTTTGGTGAGCGAATCCGCGTTCACCTCGCCGCGGAAGGTCATCAGCGCGTCATGCACCTTGGCATAGGCCTCGGGCCCGTTGGCCTGCATCACCGCGATGGCATAGCGCGACGAGATGTCCGACTGCGGCCCCAGGATCGGGAATTCCTTCACGATGAAGCGGATGTTGCCATCCTTCTGGACCAGGTCGCTGACCTCCTCATAGGCCTTGCGGCAGTAGGTGCAGCGATAGTCGAGGAATTCCACCACCGTCACGTTGCCCTGCGGGTTCCCCGCAACCCAGGAATAGCCGTCCTTGAAGATCGCGTTCGCGTTCGATGTCACCAGCGTCGCATCGCTCTGGGCCTGGGCGGCCTGCTGCTTCTGGTCCAGCGCCTGCATCGCTTCCACCAGCACCTCGGGGTGGGTCAGCAGATAGCTGCGGATCTCGGCATCCAGCGCGGCGCGGTCGGCCGCGGACAGGTTCTGGAAATCCAGCGCCGGCGCGGCATGGGCGGCCAAGGTCAGCGCCGCGGCAAGGATCAGTCGTCTCATCGGAAAGCTCCGGCTATGGGTCGGCGCGCAGTGTCGCAGATCGCGCGGCCAAGGCAACCCGGCGCGATGCCGCCGGCAGGATGCCGCCTTGACCCCCGGCGCAAGGCTTGGGAAGAGGGCAGGGGCGGCGAAGGAGCAGGCAATGCGGCAATCCCGGCGGGGTCATGTGGACCCGTTCATCGTGATGGACGTGATGGAGGCCGCCCGCGCGGCCGAGGCGGCGGGCCGCAGGATCATCCACATGGAGGTGGGCCAGCCCGGCACCCCGGCACCCGCGGGCGCCCGCGTGGCACTGGCCCGCGCGATGGAGGCGGGCAGCCTGGGCTATACCGTGGCGCTGGGTCTGCCGGAATTGCGGCAGGGCATCGCCGGGCTTTACCGGCGCTGGTACGGCATCGATCTCGATCCCGCCCGCGTCGTGGTCACAGCGGGGTCGTCGGCGGCTTTCCTGCTGGCCTTCACCGCGCTTTTCGACGCGGGCGAACGCGTGGCGTTGGGCGAGCCGGGCTATCCCTCTTACCGCCAGATCCTGCGCGCGCTGTCGCTGGAGCCGGTGGGCGTGCCTGCCTCGCTTGACCATCGTCTGCAACCGACGCCCGCCGATCTTGCGGGCGTGCCCGACCTTGCCGGGCTGATCGTCGCCTCGCCCGGCAATCCTTCGGGGACCATGCTCGACCGCACGGCGCTGGGGGCACTGGTCGGCCATGCGGCGGAACGCGGGATCGCCTTCATCTCGGACGAGATCTATCACGGCATCCAGTATGGCCCACGCGCGGTCAGCGCGCTGGAACTGAGCGACGATGTCTATGTCATCAACTCGTTCTCGAAGTATTTCAGCATGACCGGCTGGCGCATCGGCTGGATGGTGGTGCCTGAAGACCATATCCGCACGATCGAGCGGCTGGCGCAGAACATGTTCATCTGCCCGCCCCATGCAAGCCAGGTCGCGGCGCTGGCCGCGCTTGATTGTGCCGCGGAGCTGGAGGCGAACCTGTCCGTCTATGCCGAGAACCGTCGCCTGATGCTGGAGGGGCTGCCGGCGGCCGGCTTCACACGGATCGCGCCGCCGGATGGCGCCTTCTACATCTACGCCGATGTGTCGGACCTGACCCGCGACAGCCGCGCCTTCGCGGCCGAGATCCTGGCCGAGGCCGGGGTGGCGGTGACCCCGGGGCTCGATTTCGATCCCTTGCGCGGGGGCCAGACGCTGCGCTTTTCCTATGCCCGCGCCACCGCCGACATTGCCGAGGGGCTGGCGCGGCTGCGGGCCTTCGCCAACCGCCGCTAGCGGCCATCACAGGTGCGCGCCGCGGGGCCCGCGGGATTTGTGGTTGCGGGCAAATCCCGCTAGCCTGCGGCGCAAGAAGGGCAGGGGATGGTCAGGCGGTTCGCGGTTCTTTTCTGGGTGATGGCGGGGCTTTGCCTTGGCCTTGCCGTGCAGGCGCGCGCCGACGAGGCGCTGAGCGCGCTGGCAAGCTATGACCCGGCCACGTCGTCCATCACCGACGAAGGCGCGGGCTTCGATCCGGCGCTGAAGCCGTCGGTTCACGTCGTGATCGGCCTGTCGCGCCCCGTCCCCTACCGGATCAGCACGCTGGCCAACCCCCCGCGGCTGGTGCTGGATTTCCGCGAGGTCGACTGGCGCGGGCTCGAGCCTGCGGCGCTGCTGCAATCGCGCCATGTCACCGCGGTGCGCGCAGGGCTCTTGATGCCGGGCTGGTCGCGGCTGGTGCTGGAGCTGGACGGGCCCTATGCGGTCGAGCAGGCGGAAATGGCCACGCGTGACCTCAACGGACGCGCGCGGGTGAACCTTGAGCTGACGCCGACGGATGCGGCGACCTTCGCTGCCACCGCGGGCGCTCTGGCGCCGAGCCTGTGGGCGCTGCCCACACCGGCGGTCGTTGGGCCGCCGAAGAGACGGCAGACGGGCGACGCGCCGCTTCTGGTGGTGCTGGACCCCGGCCACGGCGGGATCGACCCCGGCTCGATCAATGGCAAGCTTTACGAAAAGCAGATCACGCTGACATTCGCCCGGCTCTTGAAGGAACGGCTCGTGCGCGCGGGGATGCAGGTGATCCTGACCCGCAGCGATGACAGTTTCGTGCCACTGGAAACCCGGCTGTCGATCGCGCGCGCCGCGGGTGCCGACCTGTTCCTGTCGATCCACGCCGATGCCGAGGCGACGGCCGAGGCGACAGGCGCCACCGTCTATACGCTGTCGGATCAGGCGACCGACCAGGCCTCGGCCGAACTGGCCGCGCGGCACGACCGCGATGACATCATGGCGGGCGTGGATCTGACCAATGCCGATGACCAGATCGCCACCGTCCTCATGGACATGGCCCGCACCGAGACGCAGCCGCGGTCAGACCGGCTGGCGGCCTCGCTGGTCGATGCGATCAAGGCCGCGGGCCTTCAGATGCATCGCCGCCCGCATCAGGAGGCGGCGTTTTCGGTGCTGAAATCGCCCGACGTGCCCTCGGCCCTGCTGGAACTTGGCTTCCTGTCCTCGGACAGCGACCTGAAGAACCTGCAGGACCCGGCCTGGCAGGACCGGATGGCCGATGCCATCACCGCCGCGATCCAGTCCTGGGCGAAGGCCGACGCGGCCGAAGCGGCGCTGGTGCGGCAATAGGCTTGCGCGGCCTTCACCTGCGCCCATCTCGCGCGGCTGTGACGCCGCGTCGGCGGGAATCGGCGTGTGCGCCGTCGATGGTGTTTTGACCCTCTGTCCGCGAATGCGTATATGGGGCGCAATTGCATGGGGGCCATTTGGTGATCCGCCTGATCCTGTCTTTCTTCGGCGCGCTGTTCACGCTCGCGACCATGGCTCTCGTGTTCGGGGCCCTGACGCTGGGCGGCATGATGTGGATGTATTCGCGCGACCTGCCGTCCTACGACCTGCTGGCGCAATATACCCCGCCCACCATCAGCCGGATCTATTCCGGCGAAGGCCAGATCATCGACGAATTCGCGACGGAACGGCGGCTTTTCACCCCGATCGACGAAATCCCCCCGATGGTGAAGCAGGCCTTCATCTCGGCCGAGGACAAGACCTTCTACACCAACCCCGGCTTCGACCTGCATGGCATCGCGGGCGCGATCTATCAGGCGATCGTGTCGCGCGGGCGCGACCTGCGCGGCGGGTCCACCATCACCCAGCAGGTGGCCAAGAACTTCCTGCTCAGCTCTGACCGCACGATTGCGCGCAAGGTCAAGGAACTGATCCTGTCCTATCGCATCAGCCACGCCTATTCGAAGGACCGGGTGCTGGAGCTTTACCTGAACGAGATCTTCCTGGGCGCCAATTCCTATGGCGTCACGGCCGCGGCGCAGACCTATTTCAACAAGACGCTGAGCCAGCTGACCCCGGCCGAGGCGGCCTATCTGGCCGCGCTGCCCAAGAAGCCGTCGGATCTGAACCCGGTGACCCAGAAGGCCGCTGCGATCGACCGGCGGAACTATGTGCTGAACCAGATGTACCAGAACGGCTACATCGACAAGGCGACGCTGGACGCATCGTTGAAGGACCCGCTGCTGACGGTGCAGGGCGGCGATATCCCGGCCTTCCGCGACAGCGTGCCGCCGCGCAGCTATTTCACCGACGAGATTCGCCGCCAGCTCAGCCAGACCTTCGGCGAGCAGGAATTCTTCGGCGGCGGCCTGACCATCCGGGCCACGATGGACCCCGAGATGCAGCAACTGGCGGCCAAGTCTTTGCAGGACGGGCTGGAGCGTTATGACCGCGGGCAGGGTGTCTGGCGCGGGACGGGCAAGAAGATCCCGCTCGAGAAGCTGAAATCCGAGGCCGACTGGCGCGCAGCACTTCAGGCGGTATCGGTGCCGCGCGACATCGACGGCTGGTTCCCCGCGGTGGTGCTGGACGTGTCGGCCGACAAGGCCCGCCTTGGGATCGAGGGGCACCCGCTGTCCCCCGCGGGTGATTTCATCCTGCCCGCCGACGTGACCTGGGCGCGCAAGCGGCAGGCTGACGGCAAGCTTGGGCCCAAGGCCAAGCAACCCGGCGATCTGGTCAGCCCCGGCGATGTGGTCGAGGTGACCCAGATCACCGACAAGAAAACCGGTGCGACGCGCTGGTCGCTGCGCCAGATCCCGGCGATCGAGGGCGCGTTCATGGCGATGGATGTGAACACCGGGCGCGTGATCGCGATGCAGGGCGGCTTCAGCTACCAGTCCTCGGCCTTCAACCGCGCCACCCAGGCCACGCGGCAGCCGGGGTCGGGCTTCAAGCCCTTCGTCTATGCGGCGGCGCTCGATTCCGGCTTTACCCCCGCGACCATCGTCATCGACGCCCCGATCGAGGTGAACACCCCGCAGGGCCTCTGGACGCCGAAGAACTCGGAAGACAAGTATTACGGCCCGGTGCCGATGCGGGTGGGTCTGGAACAGTCGCGAAACCTGATGACCATACGCATCGCGCAGGCGATCGGGATGGATACGGTCGCGAAATACGCCGAACGGTTCGGGGTCTACGACCCGATGCAGCCGTTCCTTGCCAACTCGCTGGGCAGCCAGGAAACCACGCTTTACAAACTGGTCGGCGCCTATGCGATGATCGCCAATGGCGGCGAGCGGGTGGAACCCACGCTGGTCGACCGGGTGCAGGACCGCTTCGGCAAGACGGTTTACCGCCACGATACCCGCACCTGCCCGAACTGCGAGGATCCGAACCTGCCGCCGGGCCAGGCGCCCGAAATCGTGTCGAACCGGGAACGCGTGATCGATCCGATCACCGATTACCAGCTGATCTCGATGATGCAGGGCGTGGTGCAGCGCGGCACCGCGGCTGGGGTGGTGAACCTGCCGGTTCCGGTTGCGGGCAAGACCGGCACCACGAACGACGCCAAGGACGTGTGGTTCACCGGCTTCACCTCGAACATCGTCGCGGGCTGCTACATGGGCTATGACACGCCGCAATCCCTGGGCGCCAGCGCCTTTGGCGCCAACATGTGCGGCCCGGTGTTCCAGACATTCATGATGCAGGCGATCAAGCGGTATGGCGGCGGCCCGTTCAAGGTGCCGCCGGGGGGCCATTTCATCAACGTGGATCGCTGGACCGGCGAGCCTCTGCCGGATGGGGCGACGGGCGACAACGTGCAGCCGGAATATTTCCGCAACGGCCAGGAGCCGGTGTTCGGCATGGCGGGGATGGTCGATGGCGGTTTCGCGATGGGGGCCAACCTGCCGCTGTTTGCGCCGGGTGAAACCGACCCGACCGCAACCAACAACGTGACCGTCACCACGCCCACGGGCGAGACGAAGGTCATTCCCGGCAAGGCCGATTTCGGCACGGTCAGTTCGGGCGGGCTTTACTGAGCTTGCCCGCCCGGCTGCTTCGGGCTATGACCCCGCGCTGACAGAGCCCGGAGACCGAAATGCGCGCCGAGACGCAGAACATCGTGGAAGCCATCGAGAAGTCGCTGACGGTTCTGGCGCAGCGGCTCGATTGGGAAACGGCGCCGCACCGGCTGGAAGAGATGAACGCCAAGATCGAGGAAGGCGACATCTGGAACGACCCGGCCGCGGCGCAGAAGCTGATGCGCGAACGTCAGGCGCTGATGGACGCGATCGAAAGCTACACCACGATCCGCGGCGAGCTGGCGGACAACGTCGAGCTGATCGAACTGGGCGAGGCCGAGGGCGATACCGAGATCGTGGCCGAAGCCGAGGCGAGCCTGCGCGCGCTGAAGGAACGCGCGGGCCAGAAGGAACTCGAGGCGCTGCTGGACGGCGAGGCCGACGGCAATGACACCTTCCTGGAAATCAACGCGGGCGCGGGCGGCACGGAAAGCTGCGATTGGGCCAGCATGCTGGCGCGGATGTATGTGCGCTGGGCGGAAAAGCACGGCTATCAGGTCGAACTGCTGGACGAAAGCGCGGGTGACGAGGCGGGGATCAAGTCTGCCACCTTTACGATTACGGGCGAGTTTGCGTTCGGACTGCTGAGTGGAGAGACGGGCGTACACCGGCTGGTGCGCATCTCGCCGTTCGACCAGGCGAAGCGGCGGCATA
>DAIEJF010000090.1 GCA_027351005.1 Paracoccaceae bacterium
GGCTGGCGAGCCAGCTGACGGGGCTCGACATCGACATCATGACAGAGGCCGAGGAGAGCCAGCGTCGGCAGGCCGAATTCGCCGAACGTACGCAACTCTTCATGGACACCCTTGATGTCGACGAGATGATGGCGCAGCTTCTGGTTGCCGAGGGCTTCACCAGCCTCGAGGAAGTGGCCTATGTCGATCTGGACGAACTTCTGTCGATCGACGGCTTCGACGAGGACACCGCCGAGGAGCTTCAGGCCCGCGCCCGCGATCATCTGGAAGAGATGAACCGCAAGGCGCTGGAAACCGCGCGGTCGCTTGGCGCCGACGACAGCCTGATCGGCTTCGAGGGGCTGACCCCGCAGATGGTGGAAGCTCTGGCCAAGGACGGCGTGAAGACGCTGGAAGACTTTGCCACCTGCGCCGACTGGGAACTGGCCGGTGGCTGGACCACGGTGAACGGCGAGCGCAAGAAGGACGAGGGCGTTCTCGAGAAGTTCGAGATGAGCCTCGAAGAGGCGCAGCACCTCATCATGAAGGCCCGCGTCATGCTGGGCTGGGTCGATCCGTCGGAACTGGCGGCGCTGGACGCCGCTGACGAGGAAGAGCCCGCCGAGGACGACGAGGCCTGACAATGACACGCGGTGGCGCCGAAACCGAGGCCGACGGACCCGAACGGCGCTGCATCGTGACGGGCGAGGTTCAGCCCAAGGGCGGGCTGATCCGCTTTGCCCTCGGGCCGGAAGGCCAGGTGGTGCCCGATGTGCTGGGCCGTTTGCCCGGGCGCGGCATCTGGGTCTCGGCCGACCGCAAGGCGATCGAGACCGCGGCCAGAAAGGGGCTTTTTGCCCGCGCCGCGCGCAAGCCGGTGCAGGTGCCCGAACGTCTGGCCGACGAGGTGGAAGCCGCGCTGGCCCGGCGTGTGGTTGACCTGATCTCGCTGGCCCGCAAGGCGGGCGATGCGGTGACAGGATATGAGAAGGTGAAGGACTGGCTGGTGAAGGGCCGCGCTGTGGTGCTGATCCAGGCATCCGACGGTTCGGAACGGGGCAAGTCGAAGCTGCACCCCCCGCCCGGAAAGAACGGCTTCATCGGCTGTCTGACGGGGCAGGAAATGGGTTTGGCTTTCGCACGGGAACATGCGATACACGGCGCGCTTGCCGCTGGTGGACTCGCAACTCGTGTTGTAGAGGAAGCGGCAAAGCTCGCGGGCCTGCGCGAGCATATCGGCGGCGTGTCCGCCGGAAGGGATACGAAAGACGCATGAGCGATACAGACGGCAAGAAACCGCTGGGCCTTGGCGGGGCACGGTCGGGCCAGGTGAAGCAGAGCTTCAGTCACGGGCGTACGAAGAGCGTCGTCGTCGAGACGAAGCGCAAGCGCGTCGTGGTGCCGAAGCCCGGCGCACCGGCGGGTGCATCCGCCTCGGGCAGTGCGCCGCATCTGGGCGATCCGTCGAAGCGGCCGGCCGGGATCAGCGATGCCGAGATGGAGCGCCGCCTGAAGGCGGTGCAGGCTGCGCGCGCACGCGAGCAGGAAGAAGCGGCCCAGCGGGCCGAAGACGAACGCCAGCGTGAAGAAGAGCGCCAGCGCCGCCGCGAGGAAATCGAAGCCAAGGAGCGTGAAGAACGCGCCCTGGCCGAGGCCCAGCGCCTGAAGGCCGAAGAAGAGGCGCGCGTGAAGGCCGCCGAAGCCGAGGCCGAAGCGCGCGCCAAGGCGCGCAAGGTGGTGGCCGATGCCGCATCGCCCGTCCGGGCGAAGCCAGCCGCGGCAACCCCGGCGGAAGCGCCTGCGGACCGTGGCGCCAAGATCGGCGCCAGCGCTGTTCCCAGCGCCCGCAAGACCGACCGCGATCGCGGTAGTGACGACCGTGGTGCCGAAGGCGCCGGCCGTGGCAAGGGCAAGGGCGACGATGGCCGCCGCGTGGGCAAGCTGACGCTCTCCGAGGCGATCTCGGACGAGGGCGGCCGCCAGCGCAGCCTGGCCGCGATCAAGCGCAAGCAGGAAAAGGCCCGCCAGAAGGCAATGGGCATGAGCCTGAAGCCCGAAAAGCAAAGCCGCGATGTGCAGTTGCCTGAAACCATCGTGGTGCAGGAACTGGCAAACCGCATGGCCGAGCGGGTGGCCGACGTGGTGAAGGCGCTCATGAAGATGGGCATGATGGTCACCATGAACCAGACCATCGACGCCGACACCGCCGAACTGGTGATCGAGGAATTCGGCCACCGGGCCGTCCGGGTGTCGGAATCCGATGTCGAACAGGTGATCGACACCGTGGCCGACAAGGCCGAGGATCTGGAACCGCGGCCGCCGATCGTGACCATCATGGGCCACGTCGACCACGGCAAGACCTCGCTTCTTGACGCCATCCGGCATGCCAATGTGGTGGCAGGCGAAGCGGGCGGGATCACCCAGCATATCGGCGCCTATCAGGTGAAGACCGACCGCGGCTCTGTGCTGACCTTCCTCGACACCCCCGGCCACGCGGCCTTCACCAGCATGCGTGCCCGTGGCGCGCAGGTGACGGACATCGTCGTGCTTGTGGTGGCTGCCGATGATGCCGTCATGCCGCAGACGATCGAGGCGATCAACCACGCCAAGGCGGCCAAGGTGCCGATGATCGTGGCGATCAACAAGATCGACAAGTACGAGGCGAACCCCCAGAAGGTTCGCACCGACCTGCTGCAGCACAACGTCGTAGTGGAAGCCATGTCGGGCGATACGCTGGATGTCGAGGTTTCGGCCAAGACCGGCAAGGGCATCGACAACCTTCTGGAAGCCATTGCCCTGCAGGCTGAAATTCTGGACCTGAAGGCAAACCCGAAGCGTCAGGCGATGGGTGCGGTGATCGAGGCCAAGCTTGATGTGGGTCGCGGCCCGGTGGCCACCGTGCTGGTCCAGAACGGCACGCTGAAGCGCGGCGACATCTTCGTGGTCGGCGAACAGTGGGGCAAGGTTCGCGCCCTGATCAACGACAAGGGCGATCGCGTCGACGAGGCCGGTCCTTCGGTTCCGGTCGAGGTTCTTGGCCTGAACGGAACGCCGCAGGCCGGTGACGTGCTGAACGTGGTGGAAACCGAGGCGCAGGCCCGCGAGATTGCCGACTACCGCGAAAAGGCGGCCCGCGACAAGCGCGCCGCCGCGGGGGCCGCGACCACGCTGGAACAGCTGATGGCGAAGGCCAAGGCCGATCAGAACGTGGCCGAACTTCCCATCCTGGTGAAGGCCGACGTGCAGGGCTCTGCCGAGGCCATCGTTCAGGCGATGGAGAAGATCGGAAACGAGGAAGTGCGCGTCCGCGTGCTGCACTCGGGCGTCGGCGCGATCACCGACACCGACATCGGGCTGGCCGAAGCTTCGGGCGCCCCGGTGATCGGGTTCAACGTTCGTGCCAACGCCTCGGCGCGGGCTTCGGCGAACCAGAAGGGCGTCGAGATCCGCTACTACTCGATCATCTACGACCTGGTCGATGACATCAAGGCGGCCGCCTCGGGCCTGCTGAAGGCCGAAGTGCGCGAGAACTTCATCGGCTATGCCGAGATCCGCGAGGTCTTCAAGGTCTCGGGTGTCGGCAAGGTTGCGGGTTGCCTCGTCACCGAAGGTGTGGCGCGGCGCTCGGCCGGTGTGCGCCTGCTGCGCGACAACGTGGTGATCCACGAAGGCACGCTGAAGACGTTGAAGCGCTTCAAGGACGAGGTGAAGGAAGTCATCTCGGGCCAGGAATGCGGGATGGCCTTCGAGAATTACGACGACATTCGCCAGGGCGATGTCATCGAAATCTTCGAGCGGGAAGAGGTCGAGCGCAAGCTCGCCTGATCCTGACAGGGACCGAAAGCAAAAAGGCCGGGGTGTCGCACCCCGGCCTTCTTATCTGCAGCCCCCCGGTCGAGAACGTCACGCCACCTAGTTCAGGCGTTGTTGCACCGGATATCCGACATAGGTCTTTTCACCGACCCGTACGGCAATCTTGCCGTCTTCCAGTTGGCGAACAAACATACCCTGCACAGAAACACAGCTACCGATCGTGATCGTGCGCAACATGTAGGCGTCTCCTGATTCTCATCCCCCAAGATGACGATAACGTGACGCTAGACACAAATCATCAACTTTCCACATGTATATTGGAATATTGTGTCCAGATCACGGATAGTCGGGGTCAGTTGCCGGGCCGCGCGCGCCGTGTGGCCCGCAGGCGCCCCTTGCGGCTAGAGCCAGTCGCGCAGGATCGGGATCAGCGGGATATCGGCGGGCGGCATCGGATAGCCGGCAAGCTCGTTCGCCCGGGCCCATTTCAGCACCTGCCCTTCGCGTCCGCGCGGCGTGCCGTCCCATTTGCGGCAGGCAAACAGCGGCATCAGCAGGTGGAAGTCGGCATAGGCATGGCTGGCGAAGGTCAGCGGTGCAAGGCAGCTTTGCCAGGTGTCGATGCCCAGTTCTTCCTTCAGCTCGCGAATCAGTGCTGCCTCGGGGCTTTCGCCCGGCTCCATCTTGCCGCCCGGAAACTCCCAGAGGCCCGCCATCGACTTGCCTTCCGGGCGCTGCGCAAGAAGCACGCGCCCGTCCACGTCGATCAGCGCGACGGCCGAAACAAGGACGATCTTCACGACCGGTAATCGGCGTTGATGTCGATGTAGCGGTGGGTCAGGTCGCAGGTCCAGACCGTCTTGGCGCCCTTGCCAAGCCCAAGGTCCACCTGGATCAGCAACTCCTGCCCCTTCATGTGCGCGGCGCCCTCTTCCTCGCGGTAGTCGGGGTGGCGCCAGCCCTTCTCGGCCACCAGAACGTCGCCAAAGCGGATGGTCAGCCGGTCGCGGTCGGCCAGCGCGCCGGACTTGCCCACGGCGGCAACGATGCGGCCCCAGTTCGGGTCCTCCCCCGCGATGGCCGTCTTGACCAGCGGCGAATTGGCGATGGCCATTCCAACCTTGTGCGCATCTTCCGGCGTGGCGGCGCCGGTCACGCGGATTTCCACGAATTTCGTGGCGCCTTCGCCGTCACGCACGACCTGCTGCGCCAGATCCTTCATCACGCCTCGCAGCGCGGCCTCGAAGGCCTTTGCCACCTTGCTGCGGCTGGTGATCTCCGCCGCGGGGCCCTGCCCGGTGGCGGCCAGGATCAGCGCGTCGGACGTTGAAGTATCGCTGTCCACGGTGATCGCGTTGAACGTCTCGTCCACATGCCGCGACAGCATCTTCTGCAGCAGCGCCGGGGCGATCTTGGCATCGGTGAAGATGTAGACCAGCATCGTCGCCATGTCGGGCGCGATCATCCCCGAGCCCTTGGCGATCCCCGCAATGCGGATCGGCCCGCCGTCGCCCGCGATTTCCGCGGCCGCGCCCTTGGGGAAAGTATCGGTGGTCATGATGGCGCGCGCCGCCATCTCGATCGCGTCTCCGGCAAGCGCCGATGTCAGCGCGTCGATCTTCGCGGTGATCCGCTCCCACGGCAGCGGCTCGCCGATCACGCCGGTCGATGACGAAAACACCCGCTCGCGCGGGATCGCCAGCGCCTCGGCGACCGCGCCGGTCACGCGGTCCACCGCCTCCTGGCCGCCAGCGCCGGTAAAGGCGTTGGCGTTGCCCGAATTCACCACGATCGCCGCGCCCTGATCGGTGGCGGGCGTCTTCACGGCCAGCTTGGCCTGGTTGTCCAGCACGCAGGCCGCCCGGGTGGACGACCGCGTGAAGACCCCCGCCACTGCGGTGCCGGGGGCCATGCGGACGAGCATCACGTCCTTGCGGTTCTTGTAGCGCACGCCCGCCTCAACGGCGGCAAACTCTACCCCGGCGATGGCGGGCAGGGCGGGAAACCCTCCCTTGGGCGCCAGCGGCGATACGGGGTTGGGCGCCTTAGCGGGGGCCGCCGTCGCGGCAGTATCGGCGGCGGGCTCGTCCTTCAGCCGCTTGCGAAGCTTGGCGAGCTTGGCCCGCAGGTCCTTCGCCTCGGCCTTCCAGTCGGCAGACTTGTCCTTGCCCATCGCCGTTCCCCCGGTTTGCGGTCTGTCAGTTGCCCAGCAGCGTTTCGTTCTTCAGCACTGCCGGGTCGATCCCCGTGTCGGTGCGCTCGATCTTGGCCGCGTCGGTCAGTTCCTTGATCTTGGCGCCAACCGCCTCTTGCTGGATCTGCTTGGCCAGCTCGTCCTTCACGTCAGCCAGCGCGGGCTTCTTGGCCGGGCGCGTTTCTTCCAGCTTGATGATATGCCAGCCGAACTGCGTCTGCACCGGGTCCGAGACCTGGCCCGGCTTCATCGCCACGACCGCATCCTCGAACGGCTTCACCATCATGCCCTTGCCAAACCAGCCCAGGTCGCCCCCCTGCGCGGCCGAGCCGTCTTTCGAATTCTCCTTGGCAAGCTGCGCGAAATCGCCACCGGCGTCCAGTTTCGCCTTGATCGCCTTCGCCTCGGCCTCGGTCTGCACGAGAATGTGAGCGGCATGGTATTCCAGGCCCGCATCCATGGCCGCGTATTTCGCGTCATAGGCCTTCTGCAGGGCGTCGTCGGTCACCGCCGCATCGGTCACTGCGGTCAGCGCCACATTGGCCATGAACGCGCGCTTGGTGTTTTCAAGCTGCAGCGTGTCCTTCTTGGACAGCTTGCTCGACACCGATTGTTCCAGCGTCGTCTGCTGGATCAGTTGGTCGAGAATGCCCTTGAACAGAACGTCATCGGGCAGTTGCAGGTATTGCGGCGGCAGCTGATCGCGCATCGCGATCATGTCACCGATGGTGATCTTGGTCCCGTTGACGGTGGCCACCACCGTATCGGCGGTCACGTTGCTGGCTGCGGGGGCAGGTGCTGCGGCCGGGGCGGTGGTGGTTGCGGCGCCATCTGCGAAGGCCGGCACGGCAACCCCCAGCGCGACGGCGGCGCCCAGGCACAATTGCGTCAGTTTCGTCATCTGGGGGAACTCCTGCTGCGGCCGAACGGCCTGCTGACGTTGACACTCATCCGGCAGCCGCTTACATCGCTCACGTCGTATGAGCAACGGCGCCGGTTCTGCCACGCCGTTCTAGGCAAGGCGGCGCGGGCGAGCAAGGCCAAGCCTCACACGATGCTGTAAGGAACGACCTTCGGAGACATCATGCTCGGGCTCGGAACTCTCGCCAGGAAGGCCTTCGGTACGCCGAACGATCGCAAGGTCAAGGCGACCAGGCCGCTTGTGGCGAAGATCAATGCGCTGGAGCCTGAATTCAAGGCCCTGTCCGATGATGGCATCAAGCAGAAGACGGCCGAGTTCAAGGAGCGCATCGCCAGGGGCGAAAGCCTTGACGACCTGCTGCCCGAGGCCTTCGCCAACTGCCGCGAGGGCGCACGCCGGGCTCTGGGCCTGCGCGCCTTCGACACGCAGTTGCTGGGCGGCATCTTCCTGCATCAGGGCAACATCGCCGAAATGAAGACGGGCGAGGGCAAGACCCTTGTCGCCACCTTCCCCGCCTACCTGAACGCGCTGGCGGGGCGCGGTGTGCACATCGTCACCGTCAACGACTATCTGGCCAAGCGCGACGCCGACTGGATGGGCAAGGTCTTCGCCCATCTCGGCCTGACCACGGGCGTGGTCTATCCGTTCCAGCCCGACGAGGAAAAGCGCGGCGCCTATGAGGCGGACATCACCTACGCCACCAACAACGAGCTGGGCTTCGACTACCTGCGCGACAACATGAAGTCCGAGCTGTCCGAGATGGTGCAGCGCGACCACTTCTTCGCCAGCGTCGACGAGGTCGACTCGATCCTGGTCGACGAGGCGCGCACGCCGCTGATCATCTCGGGCCCCAGCCAGGACCGCAGCGAGCTTTACAACGCCGTCGACCTGCTGATCCCCGAGGTGCAGGAAGAGCATTTCAAGCTCGACGAGAAGATGCGCACGGTGACCTTCACCGAGGAAGGCAACGAGTTCATCGAGGGCCGCCTGCTGGAAGTGGGCCTCCTGCCCGAAGGGCAATCGCTTTACGACCCGGAATCGACCACCATCGTCCACCACGTCACCCAGGCGCTTCGGGCGCACAAGCTGTTCCACAAGGACAAGGACTACATCGTCCGCGACGGCGAGGTGATGCTGATCGACGAATTCACCGGCCGGATGATGAAGGGCCGCCGCCTGTCCGAAGGGCTGCACCAGGCGATCGAGGCCAAGGAACGCGTTGCCATCCAGCCGGAAAACGTGACGCTGGCCTCGGTGACGTTCCAGAACTACTTCCGCCTCTATGACAAGCTGGCCGGCATGACCGGCACGGCGCTGACCGAGGCCGAGGAATTTGCCGAGATCTACAAGCTTGGCGTGGTCGAGGTACCCACCAACCGCCCGGTGGCGCGGAAGGACGAACACGATCAGGTCTACCGCACCGCGCGCGAGAAATACGAGGGCATCGTCAAGGCCATCGCCGCCGCGCATGAAAACGGCCAGCCGATCCTGGTCGGCACCACCTCGATCGAGAAATCGGAATTCCTGTCCGACATGCTGAAGAAGGCCGGGATCGGCCACAACGTGCTGAACGCGCGCCAGCATGAGCAGGAAGCAAAGATCGTTGCCGATGCAGGCAAGTTCGGCGCTGTTACCATCGCCACCAACATGGCCGGCCGCGGCACCGACATCCAGCTTGGCGGCAACGTCGAGATGAAGGTGATGTAGGCGCTGGACGCCGATCCCACCGCCAACCCCGACGACCTGCGCGCACGCATCGAGGCGGAACACGCGGTCGAGAAGCAGAAGGTGCTTGAGGCGGGCGGCCTTTTCGTTCTGGGCACCGAACGTCACGAAAGCCGCCGGATCGACAACCAGCTTCGCGGCCGTTCGGGCCGTCAGGGCGACCCGGGCCGCTCGGTCTTCTTCCTGTCGCTTGAAGATGACCTGATGCGGATCTTCGGCTCTGAACGGCTGGATTCCGTGCTCTCGAAACTGGGCATGAAGGAAGGCGAGGCGATCGTCCATCCTTGGGTGAACAAGAGCCTTGAACGCGCGCAGGCGAAGGTCGAGGGGCGCAACTTCGACATCCGCAAGCAGCTTCTGAAGTTCGACGACGTGATGAACGACCAGCGCAAGGTCATCTTCGGCCAGCGCCGCGAGATCATGGAGGCCGACGATCTGTCCGAGATCGTCCAGGACATGCGCCATCAGGTGATCGACGACCTGATGGAGGATTTCCTGCCGCCCAAGACCTACGCCGACCAGTGGGACACCGAAGGCCTGCACGAAGCCCTGGTGACCCGCCTCGCGCTGGATCTGCCTGTTGCAGACTGGGCTGCGGAAGAGGGTGTCGACCAGGACGCGATCCGCGAACGGCTGTATGAGGCTGCCGACAAGCTGGCCGCCGAGAAAGCCGAGGCCTTTGGCGCCGACACGATGCGCCAGATCGAAAAGCAGATCCTGCTGCAGACCATCGACGGCAAGTGGCGCGAACATCTGCTGACGCTGGAACACCTGCGGTCGGTCGTGGGCTTCCGCGGCTACGCCCAGCGCGACCCCCTGAACGAATACAAGACCGAGGCGTTCCAGCTTTTCGAATCGATGCTGAACGCGCTGCGTTTCGATGTCAGTCAGCGTCTGGCACAGGTGCGCCCGCTGACCCAGGAAGAGCAGGACGCCATGATGCGTCAGTTCATGGCCCAGCAGCAGGCCGCGCAGGCCGCGGCCCCCGCCGTCCAGCCGACCGCCACGGCGCCTGTGCTGGAAGCCGTCGGCGCCGCTGCCGCTGGCTTCGTGGAAAGCGATCCCACGACATGGGGCAACCCCGGGCGCAATGATGCCTGCCCCTGCGGCTCGGGCCAGAAATTCAAGCACTGCCACGGCCGCTTCGCCTGACACCGGCCGGGCGAGCGTCGGCCCGTCACGACTTCGCCGCCCCGCTGCCGCCGCAATGTCCGAATCTTGGTTAACGGATGGCTAATAAACCAGTCGTTGACCGGTACGTATGGCGGGCATGTGATGAGTAGGCTGCATAATCTGGCAATGGTCGGGGCCACGTTTCTTCTGGCAGCGGCTTCGGGCGAATACATGAAGGGCGGCGGCGCGCCTCGTCCCGCGCTTGCGTCGGCGCCGACCGTCTTGGCGATCCCTGTCCCGGTGCAGGGCCTTGCCGAAACGGCGGGGCCGGCGATCCCCGCGGCCTTCGGCGCGCGGCCCGCGCAGATGGCGCCGGTGCCACTGCCCACCCCGATGGAAGACGCCGCCGCGTCCCAGCCGCCCCTCTCGTGCGACCCCGTCCTGTCCCTGCACCCCCAGCCCGGCGCGATGCTGTCCCTGACGCTCAGGGCCCCCTGCGCGGCCTCCGCGCGCGTGCTGATCGACAGCAACGGCCTGTCCTTCACCGCGCTGACCGGGCCGGACGGTCGGCTGGCGCTGGATCTGCCCGCCATGGCCGACCCGGCGCGCGTGACGGTGCATCTGCCGGGCGCGGACAGCGTGACGGCAGGCGCCGAGGTGCCCGATCTGGCCGCGCTGCAGCGGATCGCGGTGGGCTGGCAGGGGGCGGACCGTTTCGCGCTTCAGGCGCTTGAATTCGGGGCCGCCTTCGGCAGCGCGGGTCAGGTGTCCGCCGCCGCCCCGCGCCGACCAGAGGCCCCCGCCAAGGCGCATGGCGGCTTCCTCGTCGTGCTGGGCGATGCCACGGTGGACCAGCCGCGGCTGGCCGAGGTCTACAGCATTCCCCGCCGGCTGGCCAAAGGCGACCGGGTACGCCTGTTGCTGGATGCCCCGGTTTCAAAGGACACCTGTGGGCGCCAGATGCAGGCGCGCATTCTGACGGCAGGTCCCGCCAAAGGCCCGGCCGCAGGCGACGTGACGCTGGCCATGCCCGACTGCGATCCGGCGAGCTTCGGCCAGTTCGTCGAACTTCCCGACATCGGCCAGGTCTCGGCCCTGGCTGCGCGCTGATCAGAGGTATCCGGCCGACCGCAGGCTGACCTCGCGCGACCGGCCGATGATCAGATGGTCATGCAGCGTCAGGCCCAGAACCAGCGCCGCTTCCTGGATCTGCAAGGTCATGGCGATATCGGCCTCTGACGGCGTCGGATCGCCCGACGGGTGGTTGTGCACCAGGATCAGCGCCGAGGCGTTCAACTCCAGCGCGCGCTTCACCACCTCGCGCGGGTAGACGGGCACATGATCCACCGTGCCCTTCGCCTGCTCCTCATCCCCGATCAGCACGTTCTTGCGGTCTAGGTACAGCACGCGGAACTGTTCGGTTTCGCGATGGGCCATGGCGGTATGGCAGTAATCCAGCAGTGCGTCCCAGCTTGACAGAACGGGCCGGTTCATCACCCTGGCCCGGGCAAGCCGCTGCGCCGCGGCTTCCACCAGCTTCAGCGTCTGTACCACCGCGGGGCCAACCCCCTCCACCGCCAGAAGACGGGGCTCGGGCGCGGTGATGGTGCGGTTCAGATCCTGCCCGAAGCTGGCCAGCAGCCGATGCGCCAGCGGCTTCACATCCTGCCGGGGCAGGGCAAGGAACAGGATCAGCTCCAGCAGTTCGTAATCCGGCATGGCCGTGGCGCCCCCTTCGGCGAAGCGGGCGCGCAGACGGCTGCGGTGGTCCTTGATGTAGGATGGCAGGCGCCCTTCCGACAGCGCCTGCGCCTGCGCCGCCGCATCGTCGGCCGCGAACAGCGGAAGGGGGGCTTCGTCGAAGGCGTGATGCGGGCACATGGCCCAAAGAGTGACGCAGACGGCTGAAGGAAGGGTTAACCCCGCTCAGCCGCCCGCCCGATCTCAGCCCTTCATCCCGTCCCAGAAGCCCTTCACCTTGGTGAAGAACGAATTGCCTTCGGGGTTGTTCTCTTCGCTCAGCTTCTCGAACTCGCGCAAGAGTTCCTTCTGCCGCGCGGTCAGGTTCACCGGCGTTTCCACGGCCATCTCGATCAGCATGTCGCCCTGCCCGCCACCGCGCAGCGCGGGCATCCCCTTGCTGCGAAGGCGCATCTGCTTGCCGGTCTGGCTGCCCGCGGGCACCTTCACCTTGCTGCGGCCGCCGTCGATGGTCGGGACGTCGATCTCGCCGCCCAGCGCCGCGGTGGTCATGGTCACCGGCACACGGCAGTACAGGTTCACGCCGTCGCGCTGGAAGATCGGGTGCTCGCGCACTTCGATGAAGATGTAGAGATCGCCCGCAGGCCCGCCGCGCAGCCCTGCCTCGCCTTCGCCCGCCAGCCTGATCCGGGTGCCGGTTTCCACCCCCGCGGGGATGTTCACCGAGAGCGCGCGCTCTTTCTCTACCCGGCCCGCGCCGCCACAGCTGCGGCAGGGGTTCTTGACGATCTGGCCCATGCCGCCGCAGGTGGGGCAGGTGCGTTCCACGGTAAAGAAGCCCTGCTGCGCCCGCACCTTCCCCATGCCGGAACAGGTGGGGCAGGTCACCGGCTCGGCGCCGCCCTCGGCGCCCGATCCGCTGCAGGCCCCGCAGGTGACCGAGGCGGGAACGTTGATTGTTCGCTGAACGCCCGAATAGGCCTCTTCCAGCGTGACCCGCAGGTTGTAGCGCAGGTCCGAGCCGCGCTGCGCCCGCGACCGGCCGCCGCCGCCACCACCGCCGCGGCCCATGAAGTCGCCGAACAAGTCCTCGAACACGTCCGAGAAGGCCGAGGCGAAATCGCCCTGCCCGCGGCCGCCGCCCATGCCGCCCTCGAAGGCGGCATGGCCAAAGCGATCGTAGGCCGCGCGCTTCTGGTCGTCCTTCAGGGTGTCGTAGGCCTCGTTCACATCCTTGAACTGCGCCTCGGCATCCGGGTTGGACGCATTGCGGTCG
>DAIEJF010000105.1 GCA_027351005.1 Paracoccaceae bacterium
GCCAGACAGCCCGCGGTGGAAAAGACACCTGCCGCCGCGCCGCAGGGCGTCAGCCCCGGCACCGCGCCGGGGGCGGGCACGAAGGCCGCGATGCCGGGCGACCAGACGGGGCGGCCGTTCATGTGGCAGGTCAGGTGCAGCGTGGGGTTCCAGCCGCCCGAGACGGCCAGGCAGTCGGCCTCGACCCGGCGTTCGCCGTTGTGGTCGCGCACCGCGATCCAGTCGAGCCCGTGGCGGCCGTGGGTGCCCACCACCTGCGCCGCGCGGTAGACCGGATAGGGCCCCTCGACCGAGACATCGGCGCGGCTGTCGATCAGGGCGGCCACCGTCACGCCGGCGGCGGTCAGCGCATCGGCGGTGGCGCGCGCGCTGTCGTTGTTGGCGAAGATCGCAACCTTGCGGCCCGGCGCCACGCCCCAGCGGTTCAGGTAGGCGCGCACCGCCGAGGCGGTCATCACCCCGGGACGGTCGTTGTCGGGGAAGGCGATCGGGCGTTCCAGCGCGCCCGCGGCCAGGATCGCCTGCTTTGCCACGATCCGCCAGAAGCATTCGCGCGGCAGATCGCCCGGGTTGGCCAGATGCAGCCCTGTGCGTTCCAGCGCGCCGTAGGTGCCGTGGTCATAGGCGCCGGTCACCGTGGTGCGGGTCATCAACCGCACGTTGGGCAGCGCCGCCAGTTCGGCCAGCACGCTCGCGGCCCAGTCGAGCCCCGGCATGCCGCCGATCTCGCCCGTGTCGGCCAGAAGGCGGCCGCCCATGCGGCTGTCCTCCTCGGCCAGGATCACGTCGGCCCCCGCCCGCGCGGCCGTCAGCGCGGCCATGAGGCCCGCGGGCCCCGAGCCGATCACCAGCAGGTCGCAGAAGGCAAAGGCCTTTTCGTAGACCGCCTCGTCATGCTTGCCCGACAGGCGGCCAAGCCCCGCGGCGCGGCGGATTGCGGGTTCGTAAAGCCGTTCCCAGAAGGCGCGGGGCCACATGAAGGTCTTGTAGTAGAAGCCCGCCCCCAGGAAGGGCGCCAGCAGGTCGTTGACCGCCAGCACATCGTATTTCAGCGAGGGCCAGCGGTTCTGGCTTTGCGCGGCCAGCCCGTCGTAAAGCTCTTGCACGGTGGCGCGGACGTTGGGGGTCTGCTGCGCGCCCTCTAGCACCTCGACCAGCGCGCCGGGCTCTTCGGAGCCCGCGGTCAGGATGCCGCGCGGGCGGTGATACTTGAAGCTGCGGCCCACGACGCGCACGCCATTGGCCAGCAGCGCAGAGGCCAGCGTATCGCCGTCGAAGCCGGAATAGGTTGTGCCGTCGAAGCGGAAGCTCAGCCGCCGGGTCCGGTCGATCAGGCCCTTGCCGTCGATCCTCATGCCGCGCCCTCCTCGGCCTCGGAGGCCAGCCGGACGGACAGCACCTCATGTGTGACGGTATTGCGTTCCACCAGCAGCCAGGCGGCACAGCCCATGTCGTGATACCACAGGTCGCGGGTGACGCCCGCGGGGTTGTCGCGCAGGTGCAGATAGGCATCCCAGGCCGCGGGGGCCGCGCCCTCGCCGGGGCGGCGCAGATAATCGTCGGCGCCGTAATAGTAGAACTCGCGCCGGTCGCGCTCTCCGCAGAGGGGGCAGGTGATGCGCATCTGGGCCTCTCAGTGCAGGTTGTGCTGGCTGCCGGTGCCTTCTTCGTCCAGAAGGTGGCCGGTGGCAAAACGGTCAAGCCGGAAGCGGCGGGCGACGGCGTGGCTTTCGCCGGTGGCCATCAGATGGGCCATGCACCACCCCGAGGCGGGCACGGCCTTGAAGCCGCCGTAGTTCCAGCCGCAGTCGATGAAAAGCCCGTCGATATGGGTCTTGTCGATGATCGGGCTGCCGTCGGGCGTCATGTCCATGATGCCGCCCCAGCTGCGCAGCACCTTGGCGCGGCCGATCATCGGCATCAGCGTCATGCCCGCTTCCATCACATGTTCCACCATCGGCAGGTTCCCCCGCGCGGCGTAGGAGGCGTAGAAGTCCAGATCGCCGCCAAAGACCAGCCCGCCCTTGTCCGACTGGCTGATGTAGAAGTGCCCCATGCCGAAGCTGATGACATGGTGAATGACAGGCTTCAGCCCCTCGGACACGAAGGCCTGCAGGATGTGGCTTTCGACCGGCAGGCGCATGCCCGCCATCGCCGCCACCTGCCCCGAGCGGCCCGCGACGATGATGCCCACCTTCTTCGCCCGGATCGCGCCGCGCGTGGTCTGCACCCCGCGCACGCGGCCGTTCTCGATGTCGATGCCGGTCACCTCGCAGTTCTGGATCAGATCGACCCCGCGCCGGTCGGCGCCGCGGGCATAGCCCCAGGCCACCGCGTCATGCCGCGCGGTGCCGCCGCGGGGGTGCAGCAGCCCGCCGTAGATCGGGAACCGGGTCTGTTCGAAATCGAGGTAGGGCAGATGTTCGCGCACCCCGTCACGATCCAGCAGGATCGCGTCATCGCCTTGCGAGATCATCATGTTGCCACGGCGCACGAAGGCATCACGCTGACCGTCCGAATGGAACAGGTTGATCAGCCCGCGCTGGGAATGCATCACGTTGTAGTTCAGCTCGCCTTCCAGCCCTTCCCAGAGCTTGAGCGAATGGCTGTAGAATTCGGAATTGCCCGGCAGGAAGTAGTTCGCCCGCACGATCGTGGTGTTGCGCCCGATGTTGCCGCTGCCCAGGTAGCCCTTTTCCAGCACCGCGATATTGGTCAGGCCGTGGTTCTTCGCCAGATAGTAGGCCGTGGACAGCCCATGACCGCCGCCGCCGATGATGATCGCGTCGTATTCCGCCTTGGGCTCGGGCGACCGCCAGGCGGGGCCCCAGCCCTTGTTGCCGAACAGCCCCTCGGTGATGACCTTCAGGCCCGAATAGCGCATGCCGACGCTCCTTCCCGCTCCGGCCCGACTGAACCGGCATTGGCGCCGATTTACAAGGGCCGGGCGCGGATCGCCTCGCCAGCAGGCGACAGATTTGGTCGTTTTCGCAAGGCCCTGCGCGCAGGACGCACAAAATCCTGCCGATCAGGCGCCGGGATCGGCGTAATCGTGGGTCCGGCCCTGCCAGTCGGTCACGCGGTAGCGGCCAGAGGCGCCGGTTTCGGCCACATAGGCGGGGCCCACCGGCACCTTGCCATGCCCGCCGGGGATGTCGAGCACATAGGTCGGCAGGCAGGTGCCCGACAGCCGCCCGCGCAGCGCCGCCATCAGCGCCTGTCCCTCGGCCAGCGTGGTGCGGAAATGCGAGGTGCCCCGCGCCAGGTCGCAATGGTGCAGGTAATAGGGCTTCACCCGGTTGCGCAGCAGCGCGCGGAACAGCGCCTCGAGCGCGTCGGGCGTGTCGTTCACGCCCTTCAGCAGCACCGATTGTGACAGAAGCG
Organism: Paracoccaceae bacterium; assembly: GCA_027351005.1. Classification (GTDB taxonomy): domain Bacteria; phylum Pseudomonadota; class Alphaproteobacteria; order Rhodobacterales; family Rhodobacteraceae; genus Solirhodobacter. Next base: position 3,385 of record DAIEJF010000105.1, read on the forward strand.
GGATGCCCGCCCCCACCAGCCGGGCGAGCGCCGCGCACGCGGGCGCGGTCAGCTCGTTGACGTGGTTGGTGTGCACCACCACCCAGGTGGACGGGTGCTGCCCCAGCGCGGCCAGCAGCGCGGGCGTGATCCGCTGCGGCGCCACCACCGGCACCCGGCTGTGCAGGCGCACGCAATCGACATGGTCGATGGCGGCAAGCCGCGCCATGATCTGCCCCAGACGCCGCGCCGACAACACCAGCGGGTCGCCCCCGGTCAGGATCACCTCGCGGATCGCCGGGGTCGCGGCGACATAGGCCAACGCGGCCTCCATCTGCGCGTCGGGCAGCGTGCCATCCTCGCCCACCGCCTCGCGGCGGAAGCAGAAGCGGCAATAGACCTCGCAGGTCTGGGTCGCGTGCAGGATCACGCGGTCCGGGTAGCGGTGGGTCAGACCCGGTACGGGGCTGAAGCTGTGATCGCCGATCGGGTCGGACAGCTCCTCGGGGCGGATCGTCAATTCCTCGGGCCGGGGCACGAACTGCCGCGCCACCGGATCGTCGGCATCGCGGGCGTCGCCGATGGCCGCCTGCATGGCGGGCGACAGGCGGATGCGGAACGCCTTGGCAACACGGTCAAGGTCGGCTGCCTGATCCGCAGGCGCAAGCCCCGCCGAAATCAGCGCATCGACGGTCAGAAGGGCGGATCGGGCGGTCACGGGCGGCCTCGGCAGGCGGTTTCGGGCGCCGCCTTATGCGGGGGGCGGGGTCGCTTGGCAAGGGACGGGCCGCCTGCCCCCCTGCCGTGCCCGCTCTTTCCCCGCGCGCCACGGGCGCGGCGGCAACATGCCCCTATTCCGCCACGGTTCACCCTTGGATTGAGTAACGGGGCAGTGATGCGATCCGAATCGCATGTCTGCACGGGGACTTGCAAACGGTATCAATGGCCATCGCCTTAACGCGCATCAGCCGCGACACCCAGCATCGTCGCAAGACCAGAGACAAAGCGGAAGACTCGCGGGTCAATGTTTCCACGCCCCGCCGAATTGCGGCAAAGACTTGTTAACAAGGTCATAATTAGGCCGCAGCGGGAGGTGTAGAAGCGACGATGCCGGATTTCCGCATGCGACGCGGGGACCGACAGTGGACGCACGAGTGAAGCTGCGCAAGCAACGGGACACGCCAACGATGACGCGACAGCATGATACTTTCACGTTTGCGGCAGCGCCGCGCCGACAGGCTGCGGGCGCCCTAAGGCGGTTTGCATCGGACGAATCCGGCACCATGACCTTCTTCGCGATGATGATGATCCTGATGATCATCATGATGTCGGGCATGGCCGTGGACCTGATGCGGTATGAACGCATGCGCGTCGCCATCCAGAACACCAATGACGAGGCCGTGCTGGCCGCCGCCAACCTGAACCAGTCGCAGGACCCGGAATCGGTGGTGCGCGACTACTTCGCCAAGGCGGGGATGACGGATTACCTGCAGTCGGTCACCGTGACGCAGGGCACCAACCTGAAGAACGTGACGGCGACCACGGCCGCGACGCTGCCCACCTATTTCATGCGCACCAGCGGCATCGACAAATTGAACACCACCGGCGTGTCGACCGCCGAGCAGAGCATCGGCAACGTCGAGATCGCGATGGCGCTCGACAACTCGGGGTCGATGACGCAGCAGGCGGTGTCGGGGTCGTACGAACAGTGCACCACGAAGAAGAAACGGGGCGTCAGCTATCAGAGCTGCCAGACCGTCTACACCTACACCACAAAGATCGCGGCGCTGATCACCGCGGCCAACCAGTTCGTTGACCAGATGTTCAGCCAGGTGCAGCCGGGCGCGCTGACCATGTCGGTCCTGCCCTATGACTCGCACCTGAACATCGGCAACTTGATGGGCTACCTGAACGTCTCGAACGAGAACACGGTGGCCAAGTGCATCGACTTCCAGGCGGCCGATTTCAACACGACGGCGATCACCACCTCGATGCTGCTGCAACGGTCGGGCAACTTCGATGGCTGGGACTGGGGCTCGACCATGTACCCCGAATGCAACTCGTCGTCCTACCGCAATGCCATCGCGTTCTCGGCCGACAAGACGGCGCTGCACAACACGATCAACGCGCTGCAGGCCAGCGGCAACACCTCGATCGACACCGGCGTGAAATGGGCGGCGGCCACGCTTGATCCCGCGTTCCAGCCTGTCGTCGACGGGATGATCAAGAACGGCGCGCTGGACGCAAGCTATTCCGGCCGCCCCGCCGCCTACAGCGACCACACCTTCATGAAGGTGCTGATCGTGATGTCGGATGGTGAAAACACCACCCGCCTGCAACTGAACCCCGGCTACTATTCGGGCAACTCGGGCTACTTCACCACCGGCACGTCGTCCTACTGGTCGTTCTACGACAGCAGCAAGGGCAGCACGCCCTACTTCTGGAACTATGACGGCAAGTGGCATGCCTCCAAGTATTACAAGGGCGCCAGTTCGCTGCCCTGCAGCGGGTCGTGCTACAACTACACGGTGACCGACAGCGCGGCGGCGACCACCGCGACACAGTGGGACTGGGCCCAGATCTGGGCGAAATGGCCGGTGCAGTATTTCACCAACAACATCATCAGCACCGTCTACGGCAGCGGGGCGTCAAGCACCTGGTATTACAAGATCGTCAACTCCGTGTCCTCGACCTCGATGGACAGCTACATGCACAACATCTGTTCCGCCGCCAAGGCGAACGGGGTGCTGGTCTATGCCATCGGGTTCCAGACCACCGCGCACGGCGCCGCAACCCTGCAGGACTGCGCCAGCAAGCCGTCGTTCTACTTCGACGCCGAAGGCACCGAGATCAGCAACGTCTTTTCGCTGATCGCGTCCAGCATCGTGCATCTGAGGCTGACGCAATGACCCGCCTTATCGCCCGCCTTTCGGACTTCCTGCATGGCCGGAAGTCCGACGCCGGCAACGCCACGGTTGAATTCGTCGTGGTCTTTCCGGTCATCATGATGATCTTCTTCCAGTCCTTCGAGGCCGGCTGGCTGATGGTGCGCTACACGATGCTGGACCGCGCGCTGGACATCACGGTGCGCGACCTGCGGCTGGGGCACTTCGTCAACCCCACCGCCGACACGCTGCGCACCAATATCTGCAGCCTCGCGCTGGGGATCCAGGATTGCCAGAACGCGCTGATGGTGGAACTGGTGCCGGTGGATACGACAAGCTGGAACCTGCCCTCGCCCAATGCCACATGCGTGAACCGCGGCGCCACGATCCAGCCCGTCACGACCGTGACGCAGGGCACCGGCGACGAGATGATGATCATCCGCGCCTGCGCGATCGTCGACCCGCTGTTTCCCGGCACCGGGCTGGGGCTTGACCTGCCGAAGGACGCCAGTGGCGGCTTCGCGCTGGTGGCCACGTCGGCCTTCGTCAACGAACCGTCCTGAGGAGGGCTGACCATGGGACTGCGCAACGCCCTTCGCCGCTTCCGCAAGGACAGCCGGGGCACCATTTCGGCAGAAGCCATCGTGGCGCTGCCGCTGCTGATCTGGACGCATCTTGCGACCTACGAATACTTTGACGCCTTCTCGATCATCACCCGCAACGAGAAGGCGACCTACACGCTGGCCGACATGATCTCGCGCCAGACGGGGACGGTCACGCCGACCTTCATCGACGGGATGCTGTCGCTCTATGACTACCTGAACCACCAGCCCGCGAATTCCTGGGTGCGGGTAACCACGATCGGCTGGGACCCCAACGCGGGCAGCAGCGGCCAGTACTTCGTCATGTGGTCCTATGCGACCAACAACGGCGTGCAACTGGATGACACGACGCTGCAAAGCTACACGGCGCGGCTGCCCACGATCGCCACCGGCGACTCGCTCATCATGGTGGAAACCTCGATGACCTACACGCCGGCCTTCCAGTTGGCGGTGCTGCCCACCGGCGATCTGCAGCAGCTTGTGGTGACCCGGCCGCGGATCAGCCCGCAGGTGGACTGGAGCAACTCCTGACCTCTGTGCCGCAGCGCACACGGGGCGCGCGGCACGGGCAGCTTGCAGGAACGGCCGGGTTGATTACCTTCCGGGAAACGGAAGGAGTTGCCCCATGTCGATCCGACCCATTCTTTCGCAATCGCAGGCCCAGCCCACGATGGAGGGCGCAGGCGTGCATCTGCACCGCGCCTTCGGCTTCGGAGACCCGTCCGAGGCCGACCCGTTCCTGCTGTTCGACGATTTCCGCAACGAACGCCCGCAGGACTTCCTGAAGGGCTTTCCCTGGCACCCCCACCGGGGAATTGAAACGATCACCTATGTCCTGTCGGGCACGGTCGAGCATGGCGACAGCCTTGGCAACCGCGGCACTCTGGGCGCGGGCGACGTGCAATGGATGACCGCGGGATCGGGCATCCTGCACCAGGAGATGCCGAAGGGAAACGCCAAGGGCCAGATGCACGGCTTCCAGCTCTGGGCGAACCTGCCGTCGCGCCTGAAGATGACCGCGCCGCGCTATCAGGATGTGAAGTCGCCCGACATCCCCGAGATCGTGGATGACGACGGCACCGTGGTGCGGGTCATCATCGGCACCTTCTGGGGCAAGACCGGCCCCGTGGACGGGATCGCGGCCGATCCGCAATACCTCGACATCTTCGTGCCGCCGGGCCGCCGCAAGAGCTTCCGCGTGGATACCTACCGCCGGGCCTTCGCCTATGTGTTCGAGGGCGCGGGGCGGTTCGCCGATGCCTCGGCCCCGCAGGGCGTGCTGCTGGAGAAAGAGGTGATGGGCCAGGAGGTGAACATGCGCGACCTGTCGGGCAACCGCACCCTGATCCGCTTCGGCAGCGGCGACGAGGTGACGGTGCAGGCGGGCGAGCGCGGCGTGCGCTTCCTGCTGGTATCCGGGGCACCGATCGAAGAGCCGGTGGCCTGGCATGGCCCGATCGTGATGAACACCCGCGCAGAGCTGATGCAGGCCATGGCCGAGCTGCGCAACGGCACCTTCATCAAGCCGCAGCACTGACCCGAGGCGGCGCGGGGGGCCTTTCCCCCGCGCCGCAGCGGACGCGGTGCACGGCTCAGGCGCCCACCGCGCGCAGCGCCATTTCGGCATAGATCTCGGCCACCTTCTCGCGCGGCAGGCGGCCGCCTTCGCGGTACCACTGGCTTGCCCCGGTCAGCATGGCGATCAGCGCCATGGTGGCCAGTCGCGGATCGGGCAGGCGAAAGACACCTGCGGCAACCCCCTCGGCCAGGATCGCCTGCAACGCGTCCTCGTAGCGGTGGCGCAGCCGTTCGATGGCGGCGAAGTTCTCGGGCGTCAGATTGCGCAATTCCATGTAGGCGATGAACACCTCGGCCGGGCGGTCAAGGTGGTAGCCCACATGAAACCGCGCGAAGGCCGCAAGGCGGGCGGATGGATCGGCGGGACAGACCTGCGCGGCAAGTGCCGTCAGCAGATCGTCCAGATGCTCTTTCATCAGGTCGAACAGCAACGTCTGCTTGTCGGTCGTGTAAAGATAAAGCGCGCCCGCCTGCACCCCCACCTCGGCTGCGATCTGCCGCATCGAGACGGCGGCATAGCCGTGCCGGGCAAAAAGCGCGCGCGCCGCGCTGCGCAGCCGCGGGCCGGTGATGTCGGCGTGGGATCCGGTCTTGCGTGCCATGGCGCAAGAGTGATCTGAACGCCCGTTCAGTTCAAGGCCGATCGGCAGGCGCCCGGCTTGCGGTCGGCCCTGCCGCCCGGCTAAGGTCGCCGCGGACCCCCCGCCGCCCGGAGCCGTCATGCGCGCCCTGCCCCTTGCCTGCCTCTGCGCCCTTCTGGCGGCCTGCGCGCCGATGCCGGACCTGGGCCCGGCCAGCCGGGATGCGGTGGCGGCGGGCGCCTATCCGGGCCTGAAACCCATGCCCGAGCTTCTGGCCGCCGCCGCCGCGGCCGGGGATGCGACGGCGTTGACCGCGGGCGTCGGGGTCAGCGATGCGCGCATCGCCGCGCTCAGGGCGCGGGCCGCGGCACTGGATGCCCCGGTGCTGCCGCCCGCCAGCCTCGACCGGCTGAACAATGCCCTGCCGGGCAACTGATCGGCCGCGTTGCAAGGCCCCGCGCAACAGGCTAACACCCTGCAACCCCTGATGACGGAGAGCCCCATGCCCGACCCCCTGCGCCTTGGCATTGCCGGATTGGGCACCGTTGGCCGCGGCGTGGTGAAGATCGTGCAGCGCCATGCCGACCTGATCGCCGCGCGCGGTGGCCGCCCGGTCGAGATCACCGCCGTCTCGGCCCGCAACCGCACCGCCGACCGCGGCGTGGACCTGTCGGCCTATGCCTGGGAAGACGATCCCGTCGCCCTGGCGCAACGCCCCGACGTGGACATCTTCGTGGAACTGATGGGCGGCGCCGAAGGCCCCGCGCGCGCCGCGACCGAGGCCGCGATTGCCGCGGGCAAGGATGTGGTGACCGCGAACAAGGCGCTGCTGGCCCATCATGGCCAGCGGCTGGCCGAGGCGGCCGAGGCGCAGGGCCGGGTGATCCGGTTCGAGGCGGCGGTCGCAGGCGGCATCCCGGTCATCAAGGCGCTGACCGAGGGGCTGGCGGGCAACCAGATCACCCGCGTGATGGGGGTGATGAACGGAACCTGCAACTACATCCTGACCCGGATGGAAAGCGCGGGCCTGCCCTATGCCGATGTCTTTGCCGAGGCGCAGGGGCTTGGCTATGTCGAAGCCGACCCCACGCTTGACGTGGGCGGGATCGACGCGGGCCACAAGCTCAGCCTGCTGGCGGCCATCGCCTTCGGCACGCGCGTGTCTTTCGATGCCGTCGAACTGGAGGGCATCGGCAAGATCGCCATCGAGGACATCCGC
>DAIEJF010000108.1 GCA_027351005.1 Paracoccaceae bacterium
GCGGATGGTCTTCCAGGAAGGCCAGCGCCAGAGGCAGCCAGCCCGGGCGCAGTTCGCAGTCGCCGTCGATGAACTGCACGAAGCGGGGGCGCGCGCCTGCCCCGCGCAGCCGCGCAAGCCCCGCGTTGCGCGCGCGGGCGGCGGTGAAGGGCCGACCCCGGTCCAGTTCCACCACCTCGGCGCCGACCGCGCGGGCGGCGTCAAGGCTGCCGTCGGTCGAGCCCGAATCGACATAGACGATGCGCCCCACCCGGCCCTGCACCGCGGCCAGCGCGCGCACCAGCCGCGCGCCCTCGTTGCGCCCGATCAGCACGGCGGCCAGATCGGAAAGCGGCGTCTGGCTCATCGCAGGCCGGCCCCGGCCGGGGCGGCCTGCAGGAAGGGATAGGCCGGCGCGATGTCGGGGTTGTCGGGGAAAAGCGCCACCAGCCGGGCGTGATCGGCGGCGAAGGCGGCCTCGAGCCGGGCCTTCAGCGCCGGGGTCAGGCCGGGGCGCGTGGTCATCTGGCGGCTTTCGCGGATGCGCGCGCGCAGCGCCCGCGGCACCAGCGCCCGGCGCAGCGCGGTGGCCACCGGGTTGTCGACCAGAAGCCCGTGCAGCGGCAGCCGCCGGATCCGCGCGGCCGAGGCGTTCATCTGCGCCTGTTCGGCCTGCCAGACCAGCGGCCCCGCCAGCCCCAGGAACCGGCCCACCCGGTCAAGAAAGGCCTGCGGGTCGCGGTTCATCACCTCGAGGCTCGACACGAAGATGCGCCCGGCCCCGAAGGCCTCGACCCAGGGGGCGATCTGCAGGCCGTAGAGCCCGTAGGAGACCATCTCGGGGTGGCGGTCGAATTCGGTCTCGATCGCCTCGGACATCACGCCCTGGCTCCATTCGTGGATGTAATGCGACACCGCGCGGGCCACCGGGTTGCGGATCAGGTAGATGATCTTCGGCGCTGGCAGCACCGGGCGCAGCCGCGCCAGCGTGGCGGGATGGGTCGGCAGCTTGGTGTAATGGGTGCTGGCCTCGCCCGTCAGCGCGCCGGGGGGGGCGGCGGCAAAGAGCGCCTCGTACCAGCCCATGCCCCGGGCCCAGACCGCATCGTCGGAAAAGAAGTTGGGCTCTTTCGGGGTGGTCATGAAGACGCCCGGCTGCGCGGCAAGCTGCGCCTGCAGTGTGGTGGTGCCGCATTTCATCGCACCGATGATCAGGAAATCCGGCCGTGCCATGGCGCCCCCTCAGCCCTTCGTCGCCCGCCGGTCGCCCAGCGGGTCCAGCGCGTTGATCCACAGATCTGCCGCCTCGCGGGCATTGGTGGGCGGCACCGGGCGGCCCAGAAGCCGCCGGGTCTGGGCGATGGCGCGGCCCAGATGCCAGGCGAGATTGGCCGCCAGCAGCCCGGCCCGGCCATGGGCCTGGGTGAAGAAGCGGGTGCGCGAGGCGTAGAAATAGGGGGGCAGCCGCTTTCGGGCGCGCGCCAGCGCCTTTACCGGGCCGCTGCCGCCGCGGTAATGCACCGCGCGCGCCGCGGGCACAGGCACGATGCGCCAGCCCGCCCGGCGCGCGCGCCAGCAATATTCGGTATCCTCGAAGTACAGGAAGTAGCCCTCGTCCATCGGGCCGATCCGGGCCAGCATCTCGTGGCGCAGCAGGATGCAGGCAAAGCTGGCCCAGCCGATCTCGGCCGCGCCCGGCTCTGCCCCGAGCGGCATGTCCCAGCGCCGCAGAAGTGCGGTGACCGGGCCGGTGGCGGCCCCCCGGATCAGTTCGCTGGCCGGGGTGGGAAAGCGGAAGCAGCTGATCTGGGGGCTGCCGTCCTCATGCTCGATCCGGGGCGCGAAGAGCCCCGCGCGCGGATGGGTGCGGGCGGCCGCCAGGAGCGCCGCGAAGAAGCCCGGGCGCAGCACCGCATCCGAGTTCAGCACCAGGTAGAAGGCGGCGGGCGCCGCGGCGATGGCCTGGTTGTGGCCGCCCGAGAAGCCGGAATTGGTGGCCGAACGGATCAGCCGCACCGGCACCGGCGGCACCTGGGCCGTGATCCAGGCCTCGATCTCTTCGGCCGAGCCGTCGTCCGAGCGGTTGTCGACCACCACCACGCGCGCCGCGATCCCTTCGAGCCGGGCCAGGTCATCAAGCACCGAGCGGACGCAGGCGATGGTCAGCGCGCCGGTGCGGTAGTTGATGATCGAGACGGTCAGGCTGCGGTCGGGGGGCGGAAGGGCAGAGGCGGGGGCGGGGATCAGCACGGGGTCACGTCGGTCCTGTCAGGGGGCATGCCGCGGGCATGCGGGATGCGACACCCAGCATGTCATCCGGGGCGCGGGCATCGCAAGCCGGTGTCGGATATCGCTCCAATATGAAGATCGTAAGGCCATTCTGCGGCGGGCGGGAATGGTCACGTTCTTTCGGGTAGCCGCAGGGCCGAAAACCTGTTTCATCTGTATCCGGCTTCTGCCCCGACTGGACTGCGCTACATGGCAACTCACTTCGCATATTTCATGCTGTTCGGCTGGCCCGTGGTGGTGGTGCTGCTGTTTCGCAAGCTGCCCCGCGTCGAGGCGCTGATCTGGTCGGTCGTGGCGGGCTACCTGCTCTTGCCCTACGCGGTGCAGGTGAAGATCAAGATGATCCCGGCCTTCGACAAGGATCTGATCCCGATCCTGGCGGCGGGGCTGATGCTGCTGGTGGTGCCGGCCGAGGGGCTGCGCCGCCTTCGCGCGGCCCCGGCGCCAGTCCCCCAGGCCGGGGGGCCGACCCCCGCCCGAAGCCGCTATGCCCGCACCCGCAGCACCCCCGAGGCGACCGAGGGCGCCGTGCTCGTCCCGCGCCGGATCTGGCTCATTGACGCGCTTCTCCTCCTGTTGCTGGTGACGCCCTTCTTCACCACACTGGGCAATCCCGACCCGGTCGTGGTGGGCGACCATGTCAGCGTCATCAACGGGCTGACGCTTTACGATTCCTTCTCGCTCATCTCTGGCAAGCTTGTCGAACTGCTGCCCTTCATCATCGCGCGGCGCTATCTGGCCCGCCCCGAGACCCACAAGGTACTGCTGCGCATCCTGGCCGTCTCGGCGCTCCTCTACACCATTCCGGTCCTCTACGAGGTGCGGATGAGCCCGCAGCTTGCGCGGATGGTCTACGGCTTCCTGGCGCAGAGCTTTGCCCAGGCGATGC
>DAIEJF010000110.1 GCA_027351005.1 Paracoccaceae bacterium
ATGCCAAGGATCAGTGCCGCATTCCGCAAAAGGGTTCTCCTGCCGCTGTGCTGCCGCTATCGCGGGTGGCGCCGCGACGCGGACCCCCCTTGCAGGGGCGCTGCCTCAAACTGCGCCTTGATGCAACTTGATTCTTTTCACGGATTCGGCATTCTGGGCGTGTGACAACAGCTTCTCAACGACCGCCTCCTGATTCAGGCAGCCGGATACACTTGGAAGACCTGGCTGCACGGCCCGCAGCAATGCCGCGGCGGGGGGGTTGACAAAGGAGACGACGGAATGCCGACCGGCACCGTGAAGTGGTTCAACAGCACCAAGGGTTACGGATTCATCGCCCCGGATGATGGTGGCAAGGACGTGTTCGTGCATATCTCGGCGGTGGAACGGGCGGGCCTGAAGGGCCTGAACGACAACCAGAAGATCGGCTACGAACTGCAGTCCGGCCGCGACGGCCGGTCGTCGGCTTCCGACCTGCGCCTGCTCTGATCCGGCGGCCCCGGCCCCCCGGATGACCGACGCCCGGAGCCGGCAACGGCCCCGGGCGTCTTGCGTCAGGCGGGCTCGGCCATCCGCAGCGCCCACATCGTCTGGAAGCCCGGCCGCGCCTGGGCCCGCGCAAGCCAGGCCTTCAGCCGCGGAAACTCGGCCATCAGCGTCGGATGCCCGGCACAGTAGCGGATGCATTCCGCGCTGTTGATGTCGGCCACGGTGAAGCGGTCGCCCATCATCCAGTCGCGCCCCGCCAGATGATCCTCCAGCCGCTTCAGCGGGCGGCGCAGCTTTTCGGCGGCGATGTCCATCGCGGCCTGCCCCTCGGCGGTGTCCTTGCCCTCGCCCGACTGGATGTACATGATCTCCAGCGCGGGCCCCTCGATGCCGGTCGCGGCATGCAGCGCCCATTGCACCATCAGCGCATCCTCGGCCGCATCGCGCGGCCCGAGATCCCCGCCATACCGTTTGGCAAGGTAAAGCGTGATGCCGAGCGATTCCGTCAGCACCAGATCGCCATCCGTCAGGCAGGGGATCTGGTCCTGCGGGTTCACCGCCAGATAAGCGGCCGAGGCGGTGTTGATCGGCGCATCCGCCGCAGCGGGGGCGGGCAGCCGGTAGGCCTGGATCACCGGCACATGGGCATATTCCATCCCGATTTCCGCCAAGAGCCAGAGCGGGCGCGAGGCGCGCGAGCGCGCGACGCCGTAAAGGGTGACCATCGTTCGTCCTCCATGTGGAACGGCGCGACACTAGTGCCGGCCACCGCCGGGGGGAAGGCCCCGCGTGGCGCCTTGCCGCGCGCGGCCCGTCCCTGTATGGCACGGAACATGAGCACATCTTCCGGATATCGCGCCCATCTTCGGGCAACCCTTGTGCTGGGGCTGCCGCTGATCGGCTCGAACCTGGCGCAGATGGCGCTGCATGTCACCGACACGGTGATGATGGGCTGGTATTCGGTGCCGGGGCTGGCCGCGGTGGTGCTGGGCGCGTCAAGCTTCTTCATCCTGTTCATCCTGGGCTCGGGCTTTGCCATCGGGGTGATGCCGATGGTGGCCTCGGCCGCCGCCGCGCGCGACATGGCCGAGGGGCGGCGGGTCACGCGCATGGGGATCTGGCTGTCGCTTCTGTTCGCGGTGGCGGTGCTGCCGGTGTTCTGGTTCTCGGGACCGATCTTCCGCGCGCTGGGGCAGAACCCGGACATCGCGGCGCTGGCGCAGCAGTTCATGCGCATCGCAGGCTTCGGCATGGCGCCCGCGCTGGTGGTCATGGTGCTGAAAAGCTTCGTGGCCGCGCTGGAGCGGACGCAGGTCGTGCTCTGGGCCACGGTGGCGGCGGTGTTCCTGAACATCGGGCTGGACTGGATGCTGATCTTCGGCAACGCGGGCCTGCCGGAACTGGGCGTGCGCGGCAGCGCCATCGCCACGGTCTGCACCCAGGTGCTGACGATGGCGGTGATCGGCCTTTATGCCGCACGGCAACCCGAACTTCGCCGGTTCCAGTTGTTCGTGCGCTTCTGGCGCCACGACTGGGCGGCCTTCGCCCGCGTCTTCCGGCTGGGCTGGCCGATCGGGCTGACCGGGCTGGCGGAAGGCGGGCTCTTCAACGCCTCGGCGCTGATGATGGGTTGGATCGGCACGGTGGAACTGGCTGCGCATGGCATCGCGCTGGAACTGGCCGCGCTGACCTTCATGGTGCATCTGGGGCTGAGCCAGGCCGCGACCGTGCGGATCGGGCGCGCGCACGAACGCGACCCCGAGGGGCTGCGCCGCGGCGCGCAGATGGCGATCGTGCTGTCGCTGGCCTTCGCGCTGGTGGCGGTGACGCTGTTCGTCAGCCTGCCGCGGCCGCTGATTTCGCTTTGGGTGCGGCCCGGCGACCCGCTGGCGCCGCGCATCCTCGACTTCGGGGCTAGGCTTCTGGTGGTGGCGGCGCTGTTCCAGTTGTTCGACGCGATGCAGGTGATGGCGCTTGGGCTTCTGCGCGGGGTGCAGGACACCCGCGTGCCGATGATCATCGCGGCGCTGAGCTACTGGGTGATCGGCATCCCGTCGAGCTATGTGCTGGCCTTTCCGCTGGGGCTGGGCGGGGTCGGTCTGTGGCTGGGGCTGGTCATCGGGCTGGCCTGCGCCGCGGTGCTGATGATGGCGCGGTTCTGGCGGGGTCTGGCGAAAGGCGCGCAGGCCGGGGCCTGACGCACAGGGGCTTAGGCAGGGGGCGACGAAGCGCCTGACCGCCTGGCCGTCCATTGTCGAGGCAACGGAGTGGGCAGACGCGGCGCATCCCCCCGGCCCGGGGAAGCAGCGCCGCAGGCGCCCCCGGGCCAGCGCCCGACCGCCCTGATGGGCGGGCGATGGCCCTGGGCGGAACCGCGCGGGCTCACCCTGACGAGAAGCCGCTCCATAAAGCGCAGACCGTCACTGTCGCAGCGCCCACCCGCGGTCGGGCGATGGCCCTGCCGTTGCGCGAAATACAGGATCGCAAGGGGCCCCGCATCCCCCGGCCCGGGGGGAACAGCACGTGAGATGCCCCCCGGTCCGGCGCCCACCCTCATCGGATGGCAGGCCGCGCCGCCCCCGCCCCTACTCTTCCGCCGCAGCCTCGCCCGCCAGCCGTTCGGCCTTCTTGCGCACCAGCACCGTGCGCAGGTCGTGCATCGCCAAGAGCAGCGTGTCGGTCACCTCGTCGAGGTCGGCCGCGCTGGCGCGCGTCTGCGCCCAGTGGGTGACAAGGTTCATGTGGTCCACCGCGCGGTGGATGTCGTCGACATCGCGCCGGGCCAGCACCTAGGCGCGATCGGCCATCCAGCGGCGGATCAGCGTCAGTTCCTCCGGCGTCAGCTTGCGCTCGCCCTGCGGCTTGATCTCGCCGTTCTTCAGGTTGGCGACGGCGATCTGCTCCATCTCGATCCGCCGGTTACGGTTCTCGGTGTCCACCCGGAACACCGCGGCGCCGTTTTCGCGGATGCGGAAATAATAGTCCGGCAGATCGCCCGCCATCGCTTCCCCTTACCTGAGCCCCCGGCAGAATGCCTGGATCCGGGTGCAGGCCTCGGTCAGCACCGCGTCCGAGGTAGCGTAGCTGACGCGGAAGTTCGGCGAAAGGCCGAAGGCCGCGCCATGCACCACCGCCACGCCGGTTTCCTCGAGCAGGGCCGAAACGAAGGCCTCGTCATCGACGATCTTCACCCCCCCGGCCGAGGTCTTGCCGATGCAGCCCGCGATGTTGGGGTAGACGTAGAAGGCGCCCTCGGGCACCGGGCAGCGGATGCCCTCGGCCTGGTTCAGCATCGCCACCACCAGATCGCGGCGGCGCTGGAAGGCCGCGCGGCTCATGGCGATATAGTCCTGCGGGCCGTTCAGCGCCTCGACCGCCGCCCACTGGCTGACGGTGCAGGGGTTCGAGGTCGACTGGCTCTGGATCTTGCCCATCGCCTTGATCAGCGCCTCGGGGCCCGCGGCATAGCCGATCCGCCAGCCGGTCATCGCATAGGCCTTGGACACCCCGTTGCAGGTCAGCGTGCGGTCGTAAAGACCGGGCTCGACCTCGGCGGGGGTGCAGAATTCGAACCCGTCGAAGGCCAGGTGTTCATACATGTCGTCGGTCATCACCCAGACATGGGGATGGCGCATGAGCACATCGGTCAGTGCCTTCAGTTCGGCCCGCGAATAGCCCGCGCCGGTCGGGTTCGAGGGCGAGTTGAAGATGAACCACTTGGTCTTCGGGGTGATCGCGGCCTCAAGCTGTTCGGCGGTGATCTTGTAGCCAGTCTGCATCGGGCCTTCGACGACCACGGGCTCGCCCCCCGCCAGCAGCACCATGTCGGGATAGCTGACCCAGTAGGGCGCGGGGATGATGACCTCATCGCCCGGATTGAGCGTGGCCATCAGCGCGTTGTAAAGCGTCTGCTTGCCGCCCGAGCCCACGGTGATCTGGCTGGGCTTGTAGCTGAGCCCGTTCTCGCGGGCGAACTTGTCGCAGATCGCGCGCTTCAGCTCGATGATGCCGTCGACGGCGGTGTATTTGGTCTTGCCCGCCTGGATCGCGGCGATGGCGGCATCCTTGATGTTCTGCGGCGTGTCGAAATCCGGCTCGCCCGCGCCAAGCCCGATCACATCGCGCCCGGCGGCCTTCAGTTCCTGCGCCTTCGTCGTCACCGCGATAGTGGGCGAGGGCTTCACGCGGTCGAGCGTCTGCGACAGGAAGGGCATCGGGGCAACTCCGGTTTGAACTTTCCGGGGTCAGGTCTTAGGGTGCCACCCTCAGGCGATCAAGCGATATCGGAAGAAGGAGAGGCAAGATGGCACATCCCCCCGAACCCGGCTGGTACAGCGAGGAGGCGGCGACCTTCGGCGACCGGCTGACCGGCGCGCGCGAGGCCGCGGGGCTGACCCAGGCCGAGCTGGCCCGCCGCCTTGGCGTGCGGCTGAAGACCCTGCAGGACTGGGAAAACGACCTGGCCGACCCGCGGGCCAACCGGCTGCAGATGGTGGCCGGGATGCTGAGCGTGTCGCTCATGTGGCTGCTGACGGGCCGTGGCGACGGGCTGAGCGCCCCGGTCGAGGCGATGCCCGCCGACACCGGCGCCCGCGCGGCACTGGAGGAACTGCGGGCGCTGCGCACCGAGACGGCCGCGATGGCCGAGCGGATGGGGCGGCTGGAAAAACGCCTGCGCGGCGTGCTGACAGAGGTGCGCCCGTGACCGAGACGCCCGAAGACCGGCTGAAGCGGATGCGGATGCGTGCCTGGCGGCGGGGCACGAAAGAGATGGACCTGATCCTCGGGCCCTATGCCGATGCGCATCTGGCGGGGATGGATGGCGCGGCGCTCGATGCCTTCGAGGCGCTGCTGGCCGAAAACGACCAGGACCTTTACCCCTGGATCACCGGAGCGGCGCCGGTGCCGCCCGGCCATGCCGCGCTGCTGGAGGTGATCGGCCATTTTGCCCGCAATCGGCTGATTCCGCGCGACTCGCGCGACATTTAACGAAATGTTGGGCTTTTGACGCGACTCTGCCGGGCAAACCCGCCCGGTGGAGACCGCGATGAGCATCCATGCCCCCCTGAAGGACGGCCAGCAGACCCTGCTGATGGCCGGATACCTCGAAAGCCTGGCGCTGGTCGAACGGCTGCACCGGCTTCTGCTTGATGTCATCAAGGACGAATTCGAACGGCTCGGCGTGCTGGAGATCAACGCCGTGCAGGCGCTTTTGCTGTTCAACATCGGCGAGCATGAAGTGACGGCGGGCGAATTGCGCACGCGCGGCTACTACCAGGGCTCGAACGTCAGCTACAACCTCAAGAAGCTGGTGGAACTGGGCTACATGCACCACCAGCGGTCCGAGATCGACCGCCGCAGCGTGCGGGTGCGGCTGACCGAGAAGGGCCGCCGGGTCCGTGCGCTGATCGCCGCCCTGTTCCACCGGCACGCCGAAGGGCTGGCCGGGCGCGGCGTGGTCACCGCCGAGACACTGGAAGAGATCAACGCCACGCTGAAGCGGATGGAACGCTACTGGGGCGAACAGATCCGCTACATCTACTGAGCCGGGGGCCGTCGCGGCCATCGCGACGGGCGGCCCGGAGGTCTTGGCCCCCACCGCCGGAAACGGGATGGATTGAGCCAGCGCGGCCACCGGGCGCGGGGGGGCAGCGCGAGGCGCCCCCGGGCCAGCGCCCGACCGCCCCACAGGGCGGGCGCCGACCCTGCCGTGGCGAAGGGCGCAGACACCAGAACTGCTGCCTCTCACCGCGGGAAACGGGATGGACGGGCGACACGCTTCCCCCGGCGCGGGGAACAGCGCGCAGCGCCCCCGGGCCAGCGCCCGACCGCCCCGGAGGGCGGGCCCCGACCCTGCCGTGGCGAAGGGCGCAGACGCCAGAACTGCTGCCTCCCACCGCGGGAAACGGGGTGGAGAGGTGCCGCGCGTCCCCCCGGCCCGGGGAACAGCGCACAGCGCCCCCGGGCCAGCGCCCGACCGCCCCGCGGGGGGCGGGCGCTTCCGTTGCGTCGGGGACGGGTTCACCCGGGGGAGGAACCGCACCATCAAGCGCAGACCGTCACCCGCTCAGCGCCCACCCTCGGTCGGGCGCCGACCCTGCGGTGGCGAAGGGCGCAGACACCAGAACTGCTGCCTCTCACCGCGGGAAACGGGATGGACGGGCGACACGCTTCCCCCGGCGCGGGGAACAGCGCGCAGCGCCCCCGGGCCAGCG
>DAIEJF010000111.1 GCA_027351005.1 Paracoccaceae bacterium
AGCCCTCGGACCGGTCGTTCAGCAGAGGCAGCAGCGCGCGGCGATGCTCGGCCTTGCTGTAGCGGCGCGCGGAGATGTCGTCGGCCAACATCGCGAAGTAATCCGCGACGATCAGGTCGTTCTCTTCGTCCGTCCAGGGCGCGTTCGACATTGCGCCAGGCTAGGGGCACGAAGTCTGTTTGTCATCAGAGACGTCGGGCAGGGTCCTGGTTCGCCTCGGACGCTTCCGCCGGACTTGGGGATCGGCCGCCACGGAGCCGTCCTTCTAGTCGCGCTGCGCTTTCGTGTCCGTCTCCGTCACCGGATTAACTCGCGAACGGGACGACCCCATGAGCGCGGCAACCCATTGGAAATCCGAGGATGTTTCACGCCGTCCCGTGACCGTCGAGGGGCGCTCGAAGAGAGACGCGGGCCATTCGGAGACCCATTCTGCGTCAAGTGCCCTGTCTCCGAAGGGCGGATAGCCCTGCCAACGCCCTTTGAAACAAAAAGAAAAAAGGCCCCGATCGGGGCCCTTGGACGGATTCAGTATCTGAATGTGGCGGATGGGGTGGGATTCGAACCCACGGTGGGGTTACCCCCACGCCAGTTTTCAAGACTGGAGCCTTAAACCACTCGGCCACCCATCCGTGGCCCCTGATTTATCAGGTCGGGCGGCTGCCGCAAGCGGGCCGGATGGGCGGGGCGCCGGTTCGGGCGCCCCGCGGGGGTCAGTTGACCGACAGCGCGACGAAGCGCGGTTCGCCGTCGCGGCGGATCAGCAGCAGCACCGACTTCCGGCCTGCGTCCTTGGCCTCCTGGATGCGATCCTGGACTTCGCCGATCGTGGTCACCTTCTGCTGGCCGACCTCGGTGATCAGATCACCTGCCCGCAGGCCCTTGGTAAAGGCCTCGCTGGTCTGGTCGACATCGGTGATGACCACGCCGTCGGTTCCCGCGGCCAGCCCCATCTTGTCGCGCAGCACGCGCGTCAGGGGGGTCAGCTTCAGCCCGAGAACCTGCGCAACCTCGGGCTTGGCCGGTTGGGCGGGCTTCTGCTCGGACGGGGCCGCAGCCGCGGATTCCGCGGTTTCGCGGCGGCCGAGCGTGACCGCGAGGGTCATGGGCTTGCCATCGCGCAGCACGACCACATCCACCTTCTTGCCGACCTCGGTATTGGCGACCTGGCGGACAAGTTCGCGGGTGTCGGGCACGTCATTCCCGTCGAAGCTGGTGATGATGTCGCCCGATTTAAGCCCGGCTTCGGCGCCCGGCCCCTTCGGCACATCGGTGATCATCGCCCCCGCGGCCTTGGGCAGGCCCAGCGCGTCGGCCATGTCGGGCGTCACGTCCTGGATCCGCACGCCCAGCCAGCCGCGGCGGGTCTCGCCATACTGGCGCAGTTGGTCGACCACCTTCGAGACGACATTCGACGCCATCGAGAAGCCGATCCCGATCGAGCCGCCGTTGGGCGACAGGATCGCGGTATTCACGCCGATCACCGCGCCATCCATGTCGAAGAGCGGCCCGCCCGAGTTGCCGCGGTTGATCGCGGCGTCGGTCTGGAAGAAGTCGTCGAAGCTGCCCTCAAGCGTCCGGCCGCGGGCCGAGATGATCCCGGCCGAGACAGAGAAGCCCTGGCCAAGCGGGTTGCCCATCGCCAGAACCCAGTCGCCGACCCGCATCTTGTCCGAGTCGCAGAACTGCACATACGGAAGCGGCTTGTCGGCAGTGATCTTCAGCAGGGCGATGTCGGTCGCCTTGTCGACGCCCACCACCTTGGCCTTCTTCTTGTCGCCGTTGAAGAATTCGATCTGGATGTCGTCGGCCCCGTCGATGACGTGGTTGTTGGTGACGATATAGCCATCGGGCGAAATCACGAAGCCAGAGCCCAGCGCCTCGCTGCGCTGTGCGGCGCCGGGGCCTGGGCCGTTGCCCGGGCCCTGACCCTGGTCCTGGCCGTTCCCCTGGTCGCCGTTGCCCTGCCCCTGCTGGTCCATGAAGTTGTGGAAGAACTGCTCGAAGGGCGAGCCGGGCGGCACGGAAGGCCCGCCGTCGGTCGACGCGGCGACGGTCGACATGGTGGTGATGTCGACCACCGCAGGGCTGACCTTGGACACCAGATCGGCAAAACCGTCGGGGGCGCCCTTGGCCGTGGCGACGATGGGCTGCGCAAGGGCAAGCGCCAGCCCCACTGCCACCGCCAGCACTGCCCGCAGCGGCTGGGCCGCCCGCGCGGTAGGCTCCAGGGATTTCATCAGCACGCTGAACTCCTTTCGTTCGAGGACGGGATGGCCGGAACCCCCCGTGCGTGTCGGCCTAGAACGTGAGATAGCGGAAGGTACGCGCAACTCAATCCCGCTCTCCCGTATTCAAAGGGATGTGAGAGCCCGTCACACCTGCCCGGAGTGTTTCAGAGCCCTGCCAGCCGGGCAAGCCAGATCAGCGCGACGCCAAGCGCCAGCGTTGCCAGGCCCATGCCCCGGCGGGTTTCGACCGGAAGGCGGGCCAGAAAGGCCAGCACCTCCTCGATCCGCCGAGGGGCCAGTGCCATCACCAGCCCCTCGATCGTGCAGACCGCCCCCAGCGCGAAGACCAGCCAGATCACGGGTTGGCAGGCGCGGCGGGCGCAGGCGCGCCGCCCGCCGGGGCACCGGCCGCCCCCGGCCGACCGGCCGGGTCATTGAGGTAGCTGAAGAAGCTGCTGCCGGGGCTGAGCACCATGGTCGTGTTGCTGCCCTGCAGCGCGGTCTGATAGGCCGACAGCGAACGGGTGAAGGCGAAGAACGCCGGATCTTTCGAATAGGCCCCGGCATAGATTGCGTTGCGCTGCGCATCGGCCTGGCCGCGCACGATTTCCGCCTGCTTCTTCGCGTTCGAGGTGATCTCCAGCGCGTCGCGGTCAGCCTTGGCGCGGATGGTCTGCGCCTCCTGGTTGCCCAGCGCGATCTGCTGGGCCGCCTCGCGCTGGCGTTCCGCCTTCATCCGGTCATAGGTCGCCGAAAGGTTCTGGTCGGGCAGGTCGGTCCGGGTCAGGCGCACGTCGATCACGTCGACGCCAAGCGAGTCCGCCTCTTTCTTGGCCAGATCGCGGATCTGGTTCATCAGGTTGGTCCGGTCATTCGACAGCACCGCATCCGAATTCACCGAACCCAGCACCTGCCGGATGCCCGCGTTCAGGATCTGCTCCAGCCGGTTCTGGGCAAAGCGGATCCCCTCGGCGCCGGTGGCCTGGCGGAATTTCACCAGGTCGGTGATGCGCCAGCGGGCGAAGGCGTCGACCACCAGGCGGCGGTCGTCCAGCGGGGTGACTTCCAGCGGCTCGGTCGGCAGGCCAAGAATGCGGCCGTCATAGCGCACCACCTCCTGGATCAGCGGAACCTTGACGAAGATGCCCGGCGTCTCGCGCACCTGGGTCACCTGGCCGAATTGCAGCACAAGCACCTTCTCGCGCGGGTCGACGATGAACACCGACGATAGCGCCACGGCCGCCACTACAACAAGGCCGGGGAGGATATAGGTCGCGCGACTGGTCATTTCCCGGCCTCCTTCGCCTGACCCGCCATCGGCAGCAGGCGGTCCAGCGGCAGATAGGGCACCGTTCCGGTGCTGCCCGCGTTCACCCCGTCGAGGATCACCTTGTTCATGCCTCCCAGCACGCCCTCCATGGTTTCCAGATACATCCGTTCGCGGGTGACGTCGGGCGCCTTCAGGTACGACTGGTAGATCGAGTCAAAGCGGCTCGCGTCGCCCTCGGCCTGGTTCACCACCTGCGCCTTGTAGCCCTCGGCTTCCTGCTGGACCTGCGCGGCCAGACCGCGCGCGGCGCCCAGCGCCTTGTTGGCATAGGCCTCGGCCTCGTTCACCAGCTTGTCACGCTGCTGCTGCGCGGCCTGCACGGCGCGGAAGCTGTCGATCACTTCCTTCGGCGGGTCGGCACTGTCGAAGTTCACCCGGATCACCCGGATACCCGACCCGTAGCTGTCCAGCGTGTCCTGCACCGCCTTCATCAGGTCGGCGGCGATGGCGCCGCGGTCCTTGTTCAGGATCGGCGCCAGATCGGTGCGCGCGATGATGTCGCGCATCGCCGATTCCGACACCGCCCGCACCGTGTCGGTGGGATCGGCCAGGTTGAACAGGAATTTCTGCGGATCCTCGATGTTCCAGACCACCTGGAAATGGATCGCGACGATGTTCTGATCGCTGGTCAGCATCAGGCCGGTATCGTTCTGCCCGCCCTGCCCGCTGCCCACGTCGGTCGTGCGTTCGCCAGAGGTCGGGATGACCTGATAGGTCACGAACGGCCAGGGGGCGAAGTTCAGGCCCGGCATCCCGACCCGGTTGAACTGCCCCAGGAACAGCTCGACCGAGCGTTCTTCCGGCTTCACCGTGTAGATCGAGGCAAAGGCCCAGAGCGCCACGGCAAGACCCGCAACGCCCAGCGCCACAGTCTTGGGCCCGGGGCCGCCCGCGGCGCCGCGCGGCGGCAGGCCGCCGCCACCATTGCCCCGGCCCCCCATCAGCACCCGAAGCCGGTCCTGACCCTTCTTCATCAGATCGTCGATGTCACCGATCGGCAGGCCGTTGTCGCCGGGCCGGCGCCCGCCACGGGGTTCGTCGTCCCGGTTATCTCCGCCAGAGCCGCCCCAGGGGCCGCCACCACTTCCTGCCATCGACGTCTTTATCCTCTGTTACCGCGCCGCACTCACATCTTCCCAACTGGGCACTGGCGGGCGAAATTCAAGCCTTGCGGCTGGGGGTGCGCAGCGTCACCAGTTCCTCGGACATGGTGGGGTGCACCGCCACCGTCCGGTCGAAATCGTCTTTCGTCGCGCCCATCTTGATCGCGACCGCCGCAAGCTGGATCATCTCGCCCGCCTCGGGTGCGACGATATGGCAGCCCAGCACGCGGCGGCTCTGCTGGCTTACGATCAGTTTCATCAGCACCTTTTCCGACTGCCCGGCGAACTGGGTCCGCATCGGGCGGAACGCGGTCGCGTAGACCTCGATCGGCTCCTGCGCGCGCGCCTCTTCTTCGGTCAGGCCAACCGATCCCAGCTCGGGCTGGGTAAAGACGGCAGAGGGGACAAGGTGATGGTCTGCCTTCGTGGGCTTTCCGCCAAAGACCGTATCGGCAAAGGCATGACCTTCGCGGATCGCCACCGGGGTCAGGTTCAGCCGGTCGGTGACATCGCCAACCGCATAGATCGAGGGCACCGCCGTCTGGCTGTAGCCATCCACCTTCACCGCGCCGCCGCGGGTCAGTTGCACGCCCAGCGCCTCGAGCCCGAGGCCCGCGGAATTGGGCACCCGGCCGGTGGCGTAAAGCACCGCATCAAAGAGCGCGTCACCGCAGGTCGTCTCGGTCGCGCGGATGCCGCCCGGCTCGCGCGCAAGCTCGGTGACCTCGGTGCCGCAGTGGATCGCGATGCCACGGGCGCGCATCGCTTCGGCCACATGGCCGCGCGCCTCGTCGTCGAAGCCGCGCAGGATCTGCGCGCCGCGGTAATACTGCGTCACCTCGACACCCAACCCCGCCATGATGCACGCGAATTCGCAGGCGATGTAGCCACCGCCCACCACCAGAAGCCGCTTTGGCAATTCCGGCAGCGCGAACATGTCGTTCGAGGTCAGTGCCAGCTCGTGCCCCGGAAAGGCGGGCACGAAGGGGCGTGCGCCGGTGGCGATCAGGATGTGACTGGCGGTGACCGTCTGCCCGTCGGCCAGCCGCACGGTATGGGCATCCTCGACCACCGCGCGGCCGTCGTGGATCGTCACCCCCGCCCGGGTCAGCCCGCCGCGATAGGCGGTCTCCAGCCGGTCGAGCTCCGCCTCAAGCTTGCCGCGGAAGGCCAGCCAGTCGAACCCGCCCAGCGTCACGTCCCAGCCATAGGCGCGCGCTTCCTCGACCGCGCCGGGATAGGACGAGGCAAAGACCATCAGCTTCTTGGGCACGCAGCCGCGGATGACGCAGGTGCCGCCCATCCGGCTTTCCTCGGCCAGATGGACCCGCGCGCCCCCTTCGGACGCGGCGATCCGCGCCGCGCGCACGCCGCCCGATCCGCCGCCGATCACGAAAAGGTCGCAGTCGAACGCCATCGCCGTCACTCCCCGAGATCGGCGAACAGGTTGTCCGATGCCGCGAATTCGATCCGGGTTTCCTCGACCGCGCCGCTGCTGGCCTCGCGCACCTGCACCCGGCCGTCGCCGTGGCCGATCACCACCGTGTCGCAGATGTCGATGAACAGCCCGTTTTCCACCACGCCCGGAATCTGGTTCAGCACAAGCGACAGCTGCCGGGCGTTGCCGATCCGGTGCAGGTGCAGATCCACGATGTAATTCGCCTCGTCGGTGACAAAGGGCCTGTCGCCGTTCATCCGCAGCGAGGTGCTGTGGCCCAGAACGTCCATGCTGCCCAGCGTCTCTTCGATCAGCGCCTTGGTGGTCTGCCAGCCGAACGGGATCACCTCGACCGGCAGGGGAAAGGCTCCCAGTTGCGCGACTTCCTTGGCCACGTCGGCAATCACGATCATCTGGTCGCTGGCCGTCGCCACGATCTTTTCCTGCAAGAGCGCGCCGCCGCCGCCCTTGATCAGGTTCAGGTCGCGGTCGAATTCGTCGGCGCCGTCGATCGTCAGGTCCAGCCACTTCGCCTCGTCCAGGCTGATGACCTTGATGCCCACCTGCCGGGCCAGGTCGGCCGTGCGGCTTGAGGTGGGCACGCCCGAGATGCGCAGCCCGTGGTCGCGTACCAGCTCACCCAGGCAACGCACCATCCAGGCCGCGGTCGATCCGGTTCCCAGCCCCACCTTCATGCCATCCTCGACGAAGTCGACGGCGCGCTTGGCGGCCACGAATTTCGCCTTGTCGATGGGGGAAAGCTCTCCGGCCATGGTGCACTCCTTCACTGGGTGCCCCGCTTATAGGCAATGTCGCCGCGGGCGGCGAGACGTAATCGCGCCCAAGGACACCCCGCCCTGCCTCGCCCACGGGCGATTTTACGTGACCGGCGGCGAAAGCTTTGCCAAACATATTCCGATAATGGGAGGTATCTGGATGGACAGGCTTCACACCGTGCCGGACACGGCCGGGCTGATCGTGCGTCTGACGCTCGAGGACCTGGGCGCCCCGTGGGAGGTTCGCCTTGTCGACACGAAAGGCGGCGGACTGGCCGCCCCGGCCTTCCGCGCGCTCAATCCGCAGGGGCTGGTGCCGGTGCTGGAAACCGACGCGGGCCCGGTCTTCGAGACCGGCGCGATCCTGCTGAGCCTGGCCGAGCGGTATCCGGGCCTTGCACCTGCACCGGGCGCGCCGGGGCGGGGGGCGTTCCTGTCCTGGTTCTTCTTCACGTCGAACACGCTGCACCCCGACCTTGCGCGGCTGTTCCATCCCGCCCGCCATGTCGGGCCCGACCCCGGGGTGCAGGACGACTTCCGCGAGATCGGCTCGGCCCGGATCCGGCGCCATTTCGCCCTGCTCGACACCGTGGCCGCCACGCGCCCAGGCTGGCTGGACCCCTCCGCGCCATCGGTTCTCTGCTGGTATCTGGCGGTGATGATCCGCTGGGCGGGCCTGCTGTCGGCCGAGGGCGATGACTGGTTCGACCTGACCGCCTATCCGGCGCTCGGGGCGCTTGCCGCCGCGCTGGAGGCCCGGCCCGCCGCCCGCCGCGCCGCCACAGCCGAGGCGCTGGGCGCCACCCCCTTCACCGCCCCGGCCTGAGCCGGGGCCACAGCCCCGCGCTTTCTGCCCCAAAGCGTCGCTTTCGCTCTCGCATTCGGGGCGCCGCCGCCGCACTCTGCGCCCCGCACCACCGGGGGAAGCGCGCGCATGTTCCTGTCTGTCTTCGATATGTTCAAGGTCGGCATCGGACCCTCGTCGAGCCATACGATGGGCCCGATGGTGGCCGCCGGGCGCTTCCTTCAGATGTTGCGCGACAGCCCGTTCCACTTCCACGGCCTGCGCGCGTCGCTGCACGGCAGCCTTGCCTTCACGGGCGTGGGCCATGCCACCGATCGCGCCACCATCCTCGGCCTCGCGGGGTTCGCGCCCGCGACCTATGACGCGGTGAAGGCCGACGCCGCGCTGGCCGCGATCCGGGCAGAGAAGAGGGTGACGCCGCCGGGACTGCCGCCGCTGGCCTTCGACCCGGCCACCGATCTGGCCTTCGATTACGGGCCTGCCCTGCCCGGCCATGCGAACGGGATGATCCTGTCGGCCACCGACGCCCAGGGCGACGTGATCCTGCAGGAGACGTTCTATTCGATCGGCGGCGGCTTCGTGCTGACCGCGGCGGAACAGGCCACGGCGGGCGGGGCCAAGGCCGGCGCCCCGGTCGGCGTGCCCTACCCGTTCGAGACCGCCGAAGAGATGCTGCGGATGGCCGCGGCCTCGGGCCTGACCATCGCGCAGATGAAGCGCCAGAACGAGCTGACGTTCCGCAGCGCCGCCGAGCTTGATGCCGGGATCGCGCGGATCTGGCAGGTTATGAACGCCTGCATCCAGCGCGGGCTGGAAACCGGGGGCATCCTTCCGGGCGGGCTGAAGGTGCGCCGCCGCGCGCCCGGCATCCACGCGGCGCTTCTGGCCGAACGCGGGCTGAACCTGACCCCGCCGCACACGATCAACGACTGGATGAGCGTCTATGCCATGGCGGTGAATGAAGAAAACGCCGCCGGAGGCCAGGTGGTGACCGCGCCAACCAACGGCGCGGCGGGCGTGGTGCCCGCCGTCATCCGCTACTGGCTGGACCATGTGCCCGGCGCCACCCCCGGCCGGGTGGGGGAATTCCTTCTGACCGCCGCCGCGGTGGGGGGCCTTGTGAAGCACAACGCCAGCATCTCGGGCGCCGAATGCGGCTGTCAGGCCGAGGTGGGCAGTGCCTCGGCCATGGCGGCGGCAGGGCTGGCCGCCGTGCTGGGGGGCACGCCGGAACAGGTGGAAAACGCCGCCGAAATCGCGCTGGAACATCACCTGGGGATGACCTGCGACCCGGTGAAGGGGCTGGTGCAGGTGCCCTGCATCGAACGCAACGGTCTGGGCGCGATCAAGGCGGTGTCGGCCGCAAGCCTTGCGCTGCGCGGTGACGGCATCCACCTGGTCAGCCTGGACGCCTGCATCGAGACGATGCGCCAGACCGGCCATGACATGCACGAGAAGTACAAGGAAACCTCGCTGGGCGGGCTCGCGGTGAACGTGCCGAACTGCTGAGGTTTGCAAAGCCCGGAAAACCCGCTACCACGGCGGAAACCCACAGGATCCCGCCATGCCGAATGCCGACCGCCCGCAGCTTTACCTGATTACCCCGCCCGCCTTCGAACTGGATCTGTTCCCCGACCGGCTGGCGGCCGTGCTTGACGCGGCCGAGATCGCCTGCCTGCGGCTGAGCCTGGCCACGCGCGATGAAGACCGCATCGCGCGGGCTGCCGATGCCCTGCGCGAGGTGGCCCATGCCCGCGACGTGGCCCTGGTGATCGACACCCATCTGCGGCTGGTCGAACGTCATGGGCTGGACGGCGTGCACCTGCCCGACGGCGCGCGCAACATCCGCAAGGCGCGCAAGGATCTGGGCGATGACGCGATCGTGGGGGCCTTCTGCGGCGCCTCGCGCCACGAAGGCATGGGCGCGGGCGAAGCCGGGGCCGATTACGTCGCCTTTGGCCCGGTGGGCGACACGCCGCTGGGCGACGGCAGCCACGCGCCCGACGACCTCTTTGCCTGGTGGTCCGAGATGATCGAGGTTCCGGTTGTGGCCGAAGGCGCCCTGACGGTGGAACGCATCGCGACGCTGGCGCCGATCACCGACTTCTTCGCCCTGGGCGAGGAGATCTGGCGCGAGGACGACGCGGTGGCGGCGCTGAAGGCCCTGATCGCCCCGCTGGGCTGAGGCGCGGCGCCCTCCTGCCCCGCTACGCCGGAAAGGCGCTGCGCACCTTCGCCTCGCAATAGGCGGCCAGCGCCTTGCGGTTGGGGAAATCCGCGACCCGCACCGGGTCGTGAAACACGATCTCGACCGAGCCTTGCCGCCGCGCCGCCAGCAGCTTCAGCAGATGCGGCGCGAAGTCCATCGCCCCCCACCAGCCATAAAACTGCGGATCGGCCGGATCGGGCGAGCGGTAGATCACGCTGACCGGCTGAATCTGAAGCACCTCGGCCAGCCCATGGGAAAAGAAGGCGGCAAAGAGCGTGGACTTGAACGGCAGCACCCGCAGGCTGTCGGTGCTGGTACCCTCGGGGAAGAACAGAAGCCGGTGGCCCGCCCTGAGCCGTGCCTCAAAAAGTTCCTGCTGCTTCTTGGCCTCGGTCCCCTTGCGGTTGATGAAGACCGTGCCCGTCGCCCGTGCCAGCCAGCCGATCCCCGCCCAGCCCGAGACCTCGGACTTGGCCACGAAATAGATCCGCTGCGGTGCATTCAGGGTGAAGATGTCCAGCCACGAGGCATGGTTGGCCACCACGGCGCCGTTGCCGGTCATCGGCTTGCCCACCACCCGCATCCGGATGCCAAGGATCGCATAGGCCGATTTGCACACGAACTGGGTGATGTAGGGCGTCACCGGACGGTTCAGGCCGCAGAGCGGCCGTTCCACCAGCCGCACCAGCAGCAGGATGACCAGACAGCCATAGGTGATCGCGAACAGCGGCCCGCCCCGCAGCACCGCGCGCAGCCATCCCCCCGCCCCGATGCGGACCGGGACCGGCGCATCCTCGGGCGTCCAGGGCCTTGCGCTCACGCCTTCGCCTCGAACTTGCGGGTGTAGAAGCCCTTGTGCTTTTCGGACATCGCCGCGGTGTCCATCAGCAGGCACACGTCGGTGGTGTTGAAGGGCCGGTCGATGAAGGCGCCCTCGCCCACGAAGCCGCCAAGGCGGATATAGGCCTTGATCAGCGCGGGTGTCCCCACCATCGCGGCACGGCGGTCGATCTGGTCGGCAGGCACCAGGTTCATGGTCTGGAAATGCTCGGGCAGCACCCGCACCCGAAGCGCCTCGGGCGCCAGGTGGTTGTGATGCAGATAGGACAGCGGCATCTTCAGCGCCTCGACATCGGTGCCGTGAAAGCTGGCCACGCCGAACATGATCTCGATCTCGCGTTCCAGCACATAGTCGGCCAGCCCGTTCCACAGGTGGAACATCGCGGTACCGCCGCGGAAATCGGGATGCACGCAGGACCGGCCCAACTCGACCAGCCGCCGCCCGCTGCGCTTGAGCGGACCAAGATCGTATTCGCCTTCCGAATAGAACCGGCCGAAGGCCGCCGCCTGCTCGCCGGTCAGCAGGCGATAGACGCCCACCACATGTTCCAGCGCGGCCGCGTCGCGGCGGGTGTCGACCAGGATCAGATGCTCGAAGACGGGATCGAACTCGTCGCGCTCAAGCCGACGGTCATGATCGACCAGCGCCCCCGACCCGCCGAGTTCCTCGACAAAGACCGTGTAGCGCAGGCGCTGTGCCGCCAGAAGATCCTGCTCGTCCCGCGCCAGCCGGACCTGCAGATATGGCTCATCGGAAATCATTGGCGCGGCAACTGCTGCTGGGGTCCGTCGGACTGGTCGCGGGGTTGTAGGCCCTGCATGGTCCGAATGCAACAGCAACGCGCGCCGCGGCGCCGCGCCCGCATCCGATGGTTGCAACGGAATGGAATTACAACCCATAGTGGTTCGGACCGGTTCGGTCAGGGATCAGCGCAATCCTGTCGCCGTCGATCACAATCTTGCCCGCGTGCTCGAATGTGACGGTGATCCGTGCCCCGATCCGGGACTGGACCTGCCCCAGCCCCCAGTCCGGGCGGCCCGGGTGCCTGACCAGCATCCCAGGTTCCAGAATGTCGTTGATGCCTGCCACGAAAGCCCCTTGGAAATCCCTGATGCCAGAGACGCACGACCTGCTCGACCTGATCGGTTCCCGAATCTGCCACGACCTTATCAGCCCGCTGGGCGCCATCGGCAATGGGGTCGAACTGTTGTCGATGACCCCGGCAGCCAACAGCCCGGAACTGGCGCTGATCGCCGAAAGCATAGCGGCGGCAAATGCCCGGATCCGCTTCTACCGGGTGGCCTTCGGCACGGCTGGCGAGGGACAGCGGATGGGGCGGCCCGAGGTCGTCTCGATCCTGGCCGACACCACCCGTGGTGGTCGCCTGACGATCGAGTGGGCGCCCCGGGACGATCCGCCGCGCGCCGAGGTCAAGCTGGCCTTCCTGCTGATCCAGTGCCTTGAATCCGCGATGCCCTATGGCGGGCGGATCGCTGTGACGCAGCAGGACGCCCGCTGGCAGATCCGCGGCACCGCCCCCCGGATGAAGGTGGACCCCGGGCTCTGGGCGCTGCTGGACAGCCCCGACGCCGGCGCCGCCATCACCGCCGCGCAGGTGCATTTCATGCTGGCGCCGCTCGAGGTGCGCCGGGCCGACCGACGGCTTGCCATCGAGATGACCGAGGGCGAGATCCGGCTCGCCTGGTAGGCTCAGGCCCGCAGGGTTCCGTTGCCCACCACCAGGTACTTGAAGCTGGTCAGTTGCTCGGCCCCCACCGGGCCGCGGGCATGCAGCTTGCCGGTGGCGATGCCGATCTCGGCACCCATCCCGAATTCGCCGCCGTCGGCAAACTGGGTCGAGGCGTTGCGGATCAGGATGGCCGAGTCGAGCCGGGTGAAGAACCGCTCTGCCGCGGCATCATCCTCGGTCAGGATGGCGTCGGTGTGGTTCGATCCATACTGGCGGATATGGGCGATGGCGCCATCGACCCCGTCGACCACCTTCGCGGCGATGTCCATGTCCAGATATTCGCACCCCCAGTCCTCGGGCGTCGCGGGCAATGTGCCGGGCAGCGCCGCCAGTTCGGCATCGGCATGCACCCGCACCCCCGCAGCCACCAGCGCGGCCACCAGATCGCGGCCCAGCGTCGCGGCCACCGGCCGGTCCACCAGCAGGCATTCGGCCGCGCCACAGATGCCGGTGCGACGGGTCTTGGCGTTCAGCACCACGGCCAGCGCCTTGGCCGGATCGGCCGCCTTGTCGGCATAGACATGCACGATGCCTTCCAGATGCGCGAAAACGGGCACCCGCGCCTCGTCCTGCACCCGGCCCACCAGCCCCTTGCCCCCGCGTGGCACGATCACGTCGATGAACCCCACGGCGCGCAGCATCTCGCCCACCATCGCCCGGTCGCGCGTCGGCACAAGCTGGATCGCGGCCTCGGGCAGCCCGGCGGCCTTCAGCCCTTCCACCAGGCAGGCATGGATTGCGCGGCTCGACTGGAAACTTTCCGAGCCCCCCCGCAGGATCACCGCATTGCCCGCCTTCAGGCAGAGCGCCCCGGCATCCGCCGTCACGTTCGGGCGGCTTTCATAGATGACACCCACCACACCGATCGGCGTGCGCACCCGGCGGATGTGCAGCCCCGAGGGCATGTCCCATTCCGCCAGCACCGCCCCCACCGGGTCGGGCTGCGCAGCCACGGCGCGCAGGCCCGCGACGATGCCGCCGATCCGCGCCTCGTCCAGCATCAGCCGGTCCATCATGGCCGGGCTCAGCCCCTTGTCGCGGCCATAATCCAGATCCTGCGCATTGGCCGCCACGATCTCGGCCCGCCGCGC
>DAIEJF010000125.1 GCA_027351005.1 Paracoccaceae bacterium
TCGGATGCGCAAGCGCTACCTCGACCCGCACGAACGCAAGCGGCAGGCGCGGGCGGGGGAATAACCCCGCCCCCCCTTTTCCTCACCCTGCGCGACGGCGCAGGCGCAAGGCCGCCAACAGCCCCAGCCCGCCGCCCAGCGCGGGCAGGCCCGCAGGCAGCGGCACGGTGTTCACCGCGATCCGCAGCGTATGAACCTCGGGGCCCTGGCTACAGGTCGTCATGCCGAACACATTCGTCACGCAATCGCGCGTGAAGACGCTGAGCGCGACCTTGTAGGTGCCAGTGATGTCGCCCCAGATGGGCGGCGCATAGGCCCCGCTGCCGGGGTTTTCGCTGCCGTAGGCCGAACTGGCCGAAATCTGCTGGGTCGCGCCCACCGGGAACAGGGTGCCGAAGACATAGGCGAAGGGCGCGCGGCTGGCGACATGCCCGGCCGGGTCGGTCACCGTCAGAAGGAAGATGAAATCCGACAGCGCGTCCGGCGAATAATAGGGCGGCGGCTGTTGCAGCGTGGGATCGGCGTAGGCGGTGTTGATCCACCAGTCGAAGTTCCACACCGCCTGCCCCACCGGCGCATGTCCGGCGGTGCCGTTGAAGGTGTAGGTATGGCCGCCGTCATAGGCCGTGACCGGCTGGGCCACCCCCGGCGTGGCGCTGCCGTCATAGCGCAGCGAGGCGCGCAGCCCGATTTCCAGCTCTCCGTGCACATAGGTGGTGAAGCTGCCGTTATGGGTCTGCGGCACGGCGGCATATTGGCCGACGCTCAGGTCGAACTCACCGCCGCGCACACCGACGAAGCCGCCCATCGCGTCCAGCGGCTGATAGGTCACCGCGCCCACCTGTGGTGCAGCGGCAAGAAGCAGTAGACCGGCAAGGCCGGCAAGGCGTGTCGATGTCATGATGGCCCCCCATTTCATCCAACCTTTTGATGCTGCCTCCCGCGGCACGGGCGCGCGTTGATGCGGATCAAGCCCGGGGGCGATTTTCGATCCCGGCACGGCGGTCTTGCGCGCCCACCGCCCCCGCGCGATGCTGCCTGCATGCAGATCGACCTGTCCGCCTATCTTCGTCGCATCGGGCTTGCCGCCCTGCCCCGCAGCGCGGCGGGGCTGGCCCGGGTGCAGGGCGCGCAGATGCGGGCGATGCCGTTCGAGAACATCGTGCCCTTTCTGGGCGGGGTGCCCGACCTTGCCCCCGCGGCTCTCTGGGCGCGCAGCATCCAGGGCGGCTGGGGCGGCTACTGTTTCGAACTGAACGGCCTTCTGGGCGCGGCGCTGGCGGCAGCGGGCTTTGCCGCGCGCCCGGTGATGGCGCGGGTGCGGATGGTTGCCGCGGAAGGCGGGCCGCGCAGCCACCTGGCCTTCGTTGTGCCGCTTGGCCGCCGCCGCTGGCAGGTGGATGCAGGCTTCGGCGGCCCCGGGCCTGCCAGCCCGCTGGACCTGCGCGCGGGCGAACAGACCGATGCCCTGGGCGCGCGGTTCCGCCTTCGCGCCGAGGCCCAGACCGGCGAGACGGTGCTGGACCGCTGGCGCGGCGGCGGCTGGTTCCCGCTTTACGGCTTCGACCGCGCCCCGGTGCGCCCGGCCGACATCCTTGCCGCCAACCATGTCTGCGCGACGGCGCCCTTTTCCCACTTTCCCCGCCGTCTTTCGGTGGCACGGATCGTGCCGGGGGGGCGGCTGGCGCTGTCGGATCGCCGCCTGACGCGCTATGGCGATGCCGACGAAAACAGCGCGATCCTGCCCGACGCCGCGGCCCTGCACGCGGCACTGGCCGGGGACTTCGGCCTGCCGGTGGATGCCAGGCTGGCCGGGCGGCTGTGGGACCGGCTGATGGCGGAAGAGAGGTCCGGGGCCGCAGGTTAAGCCGTGGCCCCGCAGGGGGTCAGGCCGCCACGGCGACCCGGTTCGGCTGGAACGGCGTCACGCGCACCTCCGGCCCCTCGAACACGCAGAACGATCCGGGCGGAACCGGCTCCCAGCCGCATTCGCCGGTTTCCAGCGGTTCGGACACCACGGCCATGCCCTCCCGCGCCGCGCTCCAGCGGTGGTAAAGCGTGGGCGCCTGGTCATCGGTGGCATAGCGCACGGCGTAAAGCCGCTGCCCGTCCGACAGGGCCGCGGTCAGCCGCACATGGGGGGCGCTGCCCTTCTGGCGGCTCAGCGTCTCGAACCGGGCCACGGCCCTTTCCAGCGCACCCTGCGGATCGCTGTCGATCCCCTCGCCCAGCGCCACCAGAAACAGCGCCTCGCTGTCGGTCGCGCCCTTGCGATGGGGATAAAGCGCATCGGAAATCAGCATGTCCGCATCGCGGCGGAAACTGTCATAGCCGCCGATCTGGCCGTTGTGCATGAAGCTCCAGCGACCCACGGCAAAGGGATGGCAGTTGTTCCGGCTGGTGGCCGTGCCGGTCGAGGCGCGCACATGCGCGAGGAACAGCCCCGATCGCACCTGCGCCGTCAGGCTGCGCAGGTTCGGGTCGGACCAGGCGGGGTAGACATCGCGGTAAAGCCCGGGCTCGGGCCGCTCGCCATACCAGGCAAGGCCGAAGCCGTCGGCGTTGATCGCGGTCTTGCTTTCGATCGCGTCATGGCTCTGGTGGATCAGCGAATGGCCGGGGCGGCTGACGATCTCTTCCAGAAAGATCGGCGCGCCGGAATAGGCGGCCCAGCGGCACATTCACTGGCCCCGGTTGTGGGTGCGCGCGTAAAGGCGCGCCACGGTGCGGCTGGCGGTCCGCTCGAAGGCGAAGGGCAGCACCGCATGCACGAGGGCTGCGAAGGCCGCGCCGAACAGCGCCAGCGAGAAGCGCGAGGCGAAGGCCGCATGCTCCAGATAGGTTTCGTTGACAGATTGCGGATGGTTCAGGAATAGCCGCCGGAACATGGGAGCCTCTTGGTTCGCGTGTTCGGCCATCCTATCGCATCCAGCATGGGAATGGCGCTCAATTTTAGCGGCGCTTTCACTGGATTGGTTGATTTTATCTCGCTAATATCGAAAATATGAAGACGTTTGACACAATAGACCGCAAGATCCTCGCCATCCTGCAACGGCAGGCCGACCTGCCGCTGGAGGATCTGGGGGCGCAGGTGGGGCTGTCGCGCAACGCGGTCTGGCGCCGGGTGAAGATGCTTGAGGCCGCGGGCGTGATCCGGGCCCGCGTGGCCCTTCTTGACCCCGAGACGGTCGGGCTGGGGCTGACGGTCTTCATGCTGATCCGCACCGCGCATCACGCGCCAGACTGGCTTGACCAGTTCGCCCGCGCGACCCGCGACATGCCGCAAATTCTGGGCGCCTACCGGATGACGGGCGACCTGGATTACCTGATCCGCGCCCGCGTGGCCGACGTGAAGGGCTATGACCGGCTTTATCAGGATCTTGTGGCACGGGTGGATCTGGCCGATGTCTCGGCCAGCTTCGTGATGGAAGAGATCAAGGAGACGACCGAACTGCCGCTGCTGCCCTGAGCCTCAGGCCGGCAGGGTCACATCGTGGTCGTAGATCCAGTCGAACCGCCGCAACGCGAAATCCGGGGCAAGCGTCCCGGCGACCCGCAGTGCCAGATGGGCCATCGGCCGGATCGCGCCGCGCAGGTGGTAGTTGCGCGCATTCGCCGTAGCGGCCTCGACGATCCGCGCCACCCGTGCCTCGCGCGCACGCTGATAGCTGGCAAAGGCGGCCTCGGCGCTGTCATGCGCGGCAAGCTGGGCGGCCAGCACCCAGGCATCTTCCAGCGCCATGTTCGCGCCCTGCGCCAGGAAGGGCAGCGTGGGATGCGCCGCATCGCCCAGAATGACCGCGCCATGGCCATGCCAGCGCGCCGCCACCGGATGCCGGAACAGCCCCCAGATGTTGACCGCCTGCACCTGGTCCAGCCAGCCCCGCACCCTGGGGCAGAACGCCTGGAAGGCCAGCCCCAGCGCCAGCGGGTCGTCGGTGGCAGACCAGCTTTCGTCGGCCCAGCGGTGGCGCTCTTCGACCGCCACGATGTTGCGCAGCGCGCCGTGGCGCAGCGGATAGCTGACAAGGTGACGCCCCGGGCCCATGAAGACCTCGGCGACCCGCGGCTCGTTGGGGGCGCAGGGGATCAGGGCGCGCCAGGCAACCTGCCGGGTGAAGAAGGGCGCCACCCGCCCGTTCAGCGCCGCACGCACCGGCGAATGCAGGCCATCCGCCCCGACCAGCAGCGGCGCCTCGCTCAGCGCGCCCTGCGCCGTTTTCAGCCGCGGCGGGTGATCGCCCAGCGTCACCTCGGTCACCTGTTGCAGCAGCCGCACCTGCACGCCAGACGCCCGCGCCGCGTTGGCCAGCATCTCGATCAGGTCCGCACGATGGACAAAGACATAGGGCTGGTCGGGGCGCTGGCGGATCAGGTCCATCCGCAGCACGGGCCCGCCGCCCAGCCCGTCATAAAGCACGACCCCCGCGGCACGCGTGCCGATCCGGGTCAGTTCGTCGCCAAGGCCCAGCGCCTTCAGCACGGTGGCGCCGTTCGGGCTGATCTGCAGCCCCGCCCCGACTTCGCGGATCGCCTCGGCCTGTTCCAGCACCGTCACCTGCGCGCCCCGCCGTGCCAGTGCGATCGCCACCGTCAGTCCCGCGATCCCCGCCCCCAGGACGGTGATCCGCTGCCCGATCAACATTCCCCGCCCCATATGCAAACGCCGGACCCCCTGCGGGTTCCGGCGCCGTGCCACTGCACACCACGGCCCCGAAAGGCCGCGGCACCGGTCAATCGTCGCGATGCACGCGCTCGCGCCGTTCGTGCTTTTCCTGCGCTTCCAGCGTCATCGTCGCAATCGGGCGCGCGTCCAGCCGCTTCAGGCTGATCGGTTCGCCCGTCATCTCGCAATAGCCGTATTCACCGTTCTCGATGCGGCGCAGCGCGGCGTCGATCTTCGACACCAGCTTGCGCTGGCGGTCGCGCGTGCGCAGTTCCAGGGCGCGGTCGGTTTCCTCGCTGGCCCGGTCGGCCAGATCGGGCACGTTGCGCGCGCTGTCCTGCAAGCCCTCGATCGTCTCGCGGCTGCCATTCATCAGATCGTTCTTCCACGCGATGAGCTTGCGGCGGAAGTATTCCAGCTGACGATCGTTCATGAACGGTTCGTCTTCAGCCGGGCGATAGTCCTCGGGCAGAAAGACCTCGGCTTTCATATCTGCTCCCTCCTGCAGGCCAGAGCCATCGGGGACACGCGCGACTGACATCCGGCACCTCTTGGGCGCTGCCATATCCCAAGGCCGGGGGCTTGTCACGAGGGAAAGGGGCCGGTTGCGGCGATTTCACCCTGTGCTAATGTCGCCTCAGACAACGCAAAGAACCCCCGACAGCCGCTATGAAATTCACCTCGACCGACGCCTATGTGGCGACCGACGACCTGACCCTTGCCGTCAACGCCGCCGTCACGCTGGAACGCCCGCTGCTGGTGAAGGGCGAGCCGGGCACCGGCAAGACGGAACTGGCCCGGCAGGTGGCCGCAAGCCTCGGGCTGCCGCTGATCGAATGGCATGTGAAATCCACCACCCGCGCCCAGCAGGGTCTTTACGAATACGACGCCGTCAGCCGCCTGCGCGACAGCCAGCTTGGCGACGCGCGGGTGCACGACGTGAAGAACTACATCCGGCAGGGCAAGCTCTGGCAGGCCTTCGCCGCGCCGGGCCGGGTGGTGCTGCTGATCGACGAGATCGACAAGGCCGACATCGAGTTTCCCAACGACCTGCTGCAGGAACTCGACCGGATGGAGTTCTTCGTCTACGAGACCGGCGAAACCGTGCGGGCGCAGCACAGGCCCATCGTCATCATCACCTCGAACAACGAGAAGGAACTGCCCGACGCCTTCCTGCGCCGGTGCTTCTTCCATTACATCCGCTTTCCCGATGCCGAGACGCTGCGCCGCATCGTGGCCGTTCATCATCCCGGCATCAAGGAGGCGCTGCTGACCGCCGCGCTGACCCGGTTCTTCGAGATCCGCGAGACCCCGGGGCTGAAGAAGAAGCCATCGACCTCGGAAGTGCTGGACTGGCTGAAGCTGCTTCTGGCGGAAGACCTGAGCCCCGAGGATCTGACGCGCGACCCCAAGACGCTGCTGCCCCGCCTGCATGGCGCGCTGCTGAAGAACGAACAGGATGTGCACCTGTTCGAACGGCTTGCCTTCATGGCCCGCGGCCAGCGGTAGGGCGATGCCGTACCCCGCCCTTCCGCTGCGCCGCGTCCGGACGTAAAGTCCCCCTGCCCCGGCCGTTCTGGCCCGGCCAACCTCTGCGGAGCCTGCCTTGACCGACGACCTTCCCGCCCTCATCGTTCGCCCCCTGACCGCCGCCGACGAGCCGGAATGGCGACGGCTCTGGACGGGATACCTGACCTTCTACGAAAGCAGCGTCAGCGAAGAGGTCTACCGCACAAGCTTTGCCCGGATGCTGTCGGGCGATGACCACGAGTTTCACGGGCTGATCGCGGAACTGGATGGCAAGCCCGTGGGGCTGGTGCACTACCTCTTTCACCGGCACGGCTGGCGGGTGGAAAACGTCTGCTACCTGCAAGACCTGTACGCCGACCCCGAGGTGCGCGGCCACGGCGTGGGGCGCGCGCTGATCGAGGCGGTCTATGCCGCCGCCGATGCCGCCGGGGCGCCGATGGTCTACTGGCTGACCCAGACATTCAACACCACCGCGCGCCAGCTTTACGACCGGATCGGGGTGCTGACACCGTTCGTCAAGTACAACCGCTTCTGATGGCGGGACGCGGGGCGCGGCTGCCGTCGCTGCTGTCGGCCGCCCTGCTGCTGGCTGCCTGCGCGGCGCCCCCGCCCCCCGGCCCCGGACTGCCCCCCGATCCTGCCCCTGCCCCGCTGCCGCCGATGCACCGCTTCGCCCCGGTGGAGCCCCAGCCGCCACGCCGCGCCAATGCCGACATGGCACGCGATTTCCTGGACCTTGCGTTCCGGCTGGAAGGCGGGCAGCCGCTGCCCGTGCTGACCCGGTTCGACGCCCCGATCCGCATCGCGGTCACCGGGGCGCGGCCGCCCGTGGCCGATCACGATCTGGCCCTGCTGCTGGCCCGCCTTCGGCACGAGGCGCGGCTTGACGTGGCGCTGGCCGCGCCGGGGGCTCCTGCGAACCTGACGGTGGTCTATGTTCCGCAGGCGACGCTGCGCGTCCAGACCCCTGGCGCGGCCTGTTTCGTGGCGCCAAATGTCGCCAGTTGGGCCGAGTATCGCCAGCTTGCCGCAGCCCCCG
>DAIEJF010000161.1 GCA_027351005.1 Paracoccaceae bacterium
GGGGCTCGGCCTTGCGCGGCGCGCAGACCCGCGGCGTGGGGCCCGCATCGGCGACGGTCACCACCTTCGGCACCCGCGGGTTCACGAAGGGCAGCACCCGGTCGGCGGCCAGCGGCGGCGCAGGCGGCGGCGGCGGGGGGCGGCGGGGCAGCCGCACCACGGTCACACCCGCCTCCGGCCCGGCAGGGGGCCGGTCATCTGGCAGGGGCGCGCGGCCGGGCTCATGGGTTCGGGTCTCCTTTCCCTGCCGTCTGGCAGGCGGGGGCCCCGCGGGCTGCGTCAAAGGCGACGGATTCCCCCGCGAAGGCGAATCGTCGCGCAGGATAGGCGCCGCATCCGCAGGCGCAAACGGGCCTCAGGTCGCAACCGCGATCTCGGT
Source organism: Paracoccaceae bacterium (assembly GCA_027351005.1). Lineage (GTDB taxonomy): Bacteria > Pseudomonadota > Alphaproteobacteria > Rhodobacterales > Rhodobacteraceae > Solirhodobacter. The sequence continues at coordinate 380 of DAIEJF010000161.1, forward strand.
GCCCCAGCCCGCGCAGGCCGCTTGCACCGCGGCGGGAGGCGGCGCGTCGGTGAAGAACACATCCACTTCGGACAGCGAGGCGATGCGCACCGGCGCCGTCCGGGTGAATTTGGACCGGTCCGCCACCAGGAACCGCCGCCGGGCCTGCGCCAGGATCGCCTGCGCCACCTTCACCTCGCGAACGTCGAAATCCAGCAGGTCGCCCGCCTCGTCCAGCGCCGAGGCGCCGATCACCGCCACATCCACCTTGAACTGGCGCACGACCTCCATCGTCATGTCGCCCACCAGCCCCGCATCGGCCCGCCGCAGCACGCCGCCCGCCACGATCACCTCGCAGCCCGGATTGCGCGCCAGGATGTTGGCCACATTCAGGTTGTTGGTCACCACCATCAGGCTGCGATGTCCGATCAGCGCGCGGGCCACCGCCTCGGTCGTGGTGCCGATGTTGAGAAACAGCGACGCCCCCTCGGGGATCGCCTGTGCGCAGAGGCGGCCGATGCGCTCCTTTTCCTCGGCGCGCAGGCTGCGGCGGTCCTCGTAGCCGATATTCTCGACCCCCGAGGCCAGCACCGCCCCGCCATAGACGCGGGTCAGTTGCCCGGCCTAGCACAGTTCGGTCAGATCGCGCCGGACGGTCTGCAAGGTCACGCCGAAGCGGCTGGCCAGATCCTCGACCACCACCCTGCCGTCATCGCGTGCGATCTTGAGGATTTCGCCCTGCCGGAAATTCTGCGCCATGCCCCGCCTCCTGCCCCCTTCTGTCTAGCAAGCCCGCGCCGCGGAAGGAATGCGGTGTCATGGGCGCATCCGCCAAAAATGTTCTAAAAACGAACATGACAATTGACGAAACGAACAATTGCCCCGATGGTCCGCGCAAACGGAGGGTGTCATGGAACCGGTCGACCTGTTCATCATCGGCGGCGGCGTGAACGGCTGCGGCATCGCACGGGATGCCGCCGGGCGCGGGCTGTCGGTGACACTGGCCGAGATGGGCGATCTGGCCTCGGCCACCTCCTCGGCCTCGACCAAGCTTTATCACGGCGGCCTGCGGTATCTGGAATATTACGAGTTCCGCCTCGTGCGCGAGGCGCTGATCGAACGCGAAACGCTTCTGCGCGCCATGCCGCACATCAGCTGGCCGATGCGCTTCGTGCTGCCCGTCCACAAGGGGATGCGGCCCGCCTGGCTGATCCGGCTTGGGCTGTTCATCTACGACCACCTTGGCGGTCGCAAGATCCTGCCCGGCACCCGCACGCTTGATCTGCGGCGCGATGCGGCGGGCAAACCGCTGAAGCCGTCGCTGACCCGCGCCTTCGAATATTCCGATTGCTGGGTCGAGGATTCGCGCCTTGTCGTGCTGAACGCCCGTGACGCGCAGGCGCGTGGTGCCACCATCCTGACCCGCGCGCGCGTCACCTCTGCCCGCCGCACCGCCGACCTGTGGGAGGTAACGGTGGACCGCGACGGCCAGCGCGAGACCCACACCGCCCGGGCGCTGGTGAACGCGGGCGGGCCCTGGGTCAGCCAGATCATCACCGGCACCCTTGGCATCAACTCGACCGAGGGTGTGCGCCTTGTCCGCGGCAGCCACATCGTCACGAAGAAGCTCTTCGACCACGACCGCTGCTACTTCTTCCAGGGCGCCGACGGCCGGATCATCTTCGCGATCCCCTATGAGGGCGACTTCACCCTGATCGGCACCACCGACAAGGACCACACCGCCGCCCCCTCCGACGCGCGCTGCACCGAGGAGGAACAGGATTACCTCTGCGCCTTCGCCAGCGAGTATTTCGCAAGGCCCGTGACCCGCGCCGACATCGTGTGGACCTATTCCGGCGTCCGCCCGCTTTACGATGACGGGGCGAAATCGGCCACCGCTGCAACGCGCGACTATGTGCTGTCGCTCGATCAGGGCGGGGCGCCGCTGTTGTCGGTGTTCGGTGGCAAGATCACCACCCACCGCAAGCTGGCCGAACATGCGCTGGAAAAGCTGGTGCCGTTCTTCCCCAAGGCAAAGGCCGCCTGGACCGCCGGTGTGGCCCTGCCCGGCGGCGATTTTCCCGTGCGCGGTTTCGATGCGCTGGTCGCAGGGCTGGCGCGCGATTACCCGTTCCTGACCCCGTTCCACGCCCGCCGCCTGGCCCGCGCCTACGGCACCGAGTCGCGCGCGATCCTGGGGTCGGCCACCGCGCTGTCGGATCTGGGGCACGACTTCGGCGCCACCTTGACCGAAGTTGAAATCCGCTGGCTGATGGCCAAGGAATATGCCCGCACGGCCGAAGACGTGGTCTGGCGCCGCTCGAAGCTGGGGCTGCGCCTGTCGGCCGCCGAGATCGCCGCGCTTGACCAGTGGATGCAGCAAGAGGCCCGTGCATGACCCATATCCTTGCCATCGACCAGGGCACGACCTCCAGCCGCGCCATCGTCTTTGACGCGGGGCTTCGCGTGAAGGCGGTCGCGCAGCAGGAGTTTCCGCAGATCTTCCCGCGTTCGGGCTGGGTCGAACATGATCCGGCGGCGATCTGGGCCAGCGTTCAGGCGACGATCCGCGGCGCCATGGCAGAGGCGGGCCTGACGGCGAAGGACATCGCCGCCATCGGCATCACCAACCAGCGCGAAACCACCCTGCTGTGGGATCGCGCCACGGGCGAGCCGCTGCACAACGCGATCGTCTGGCAGGACCGGCGCACCGCCGACACCTGCGACCGGCTGCGCGCCGAGGGCCATGAAGGGCTTATCCGCAACACCACGGGCCTGCTGCTGGATCCGTATTTCTCGGCCACCAAGCTGGCCTGGCTGCTTGACACGGTCGAGGGCGCGCGCGCCCGCGCCGAGCGTGGCGAGCTTGCCTTCGGCACCGTCGACAGCTTCCTGATCTGGAAGCTGACCGAAGGCCGGGTGCACGCGACCGATGCCACCAACGCCGCCCGAACCATGCTCTACGACATCCGCAAGGGCGCCTGGTCGGCCGAGATCCTGGATCTCTTCCGCATCCCGGCGGCCCTTCTGCCCGAGGTCAGGGACTGCGCCGCCGATTTCGGCGCAACGCGGCTGTTCGGCGGGGAAATCCCGATCCGCGGCGTGGCGGGCGACCAGCAGGCCGCCACCGTGGGGCAGGCCTGCTTTACCCCTGGCATGGTGAAATCGACCTACGGCACCGGCTGTTTCGCGCTGGCCAACACGGGCGAGCGGATGGTGCTGAGCACGCACCGCCTGCTGACGACCATCGCCTATCAGTTGAATGGCACACCCACCTATGCGCTAGAGGGCTCGATCTTCGTCGCGGGTGCGGTGGTGCAATGGTTGCGCGACGGGCTGCACCTGATCGGCAGCGCCGCCGAAACCGGCCCGCTGGCCGAAGCCGCCGACCCGCATCAGGAGGTGATCCTGGTGCCCGCCTTCACCGGGCTGGGCGCGCCCTACTGGGATGCCCGCGCGCGCGGCGCGATCTTCGGGCTGACGCGGGCCACCGGTCCCGCCGAATTTGCCCGCGCCGCGCTGGAAAGCGTGGGCTTCCAGACCCGCGACCTGATGGAGGCGATCGCCGCCGACATGGGCGGGGCCACCGCCACCCTGCGCGTGGATGGCGGCATGACCGCCAGCGACTGGGCGATGCAGTTTCTGGCCGACATCCTGGGGGCCGAGGTCGACCGCCCTGCGGTGCGCGAAACCACCGCGCTGGGCGCGGCCTGGCTTGCCGGGATGCAGGCGGGGGTCTGCCCCGATGCCGCGGGCTTTGCCGCCTCCTGGGCGTTGGAGCGTCGTTTCACCCCGCAGATGCCCGCCCCCCGGCGCGAGGCGCGCTATGCCGCCTGGAAGGACGCGGTGCGCCGCACCCTGACGGCCTGACGCAGCCCCCTGTTCAGCCCACCGCGCGGCGGCTAGGGTGGCGCGGCGCCGCCGATCCGCCGGGCGGTGGCCACGTTGCCGCGCCGGAGTGCCCGATGACCCGCCTTGCCCTGCTCGTCGCCGCAGCCCTTGCTGTTGCCCCGATGGCCCGCGCCGAAACCTTCACCCTGGGCGCGATCTCGGTGATCGAGCCCACCGCCGCCCCGACGACGCCCAGCCAGATGTCGGATGCGGGCTTCATGGTGATCCGCAACGATGGCGACACGCCTGATTACCTGACGGGGGCCAGCGGCGATTTCGCCACGCTGACGCTGCACCAGACCACGGTCGATGCGAATGGCGTGGCCCGCATGACGGCCGTGCCGCGGCTGGAGATCCCGGCCCACGGCCAGGTCGCGCTGGCCCATGGCAGCTATCACCTGATGATGACGGGCCTGACGCGGCCGCTGAGCGCGGGCGACAGCCCGCCCGCCACGCTGACCTTCCAGAACGCCGGGGCGCTGGCGATCCGCTTCACGATCACGACCGGCATGGCGGGCATGAACATGGGTGGCTGAAGGGGGCGCGCGCGCCCCCTTCTTCCCATGGGCTTCAGGCGTCGGCGCGCAGCACCTGCCGCTGACGGCCCAGACCGTCGATGCCAAGTTCGACAACGTCGCCCGGCTTGAGGTAGACCGGCGGCTTCATCCCCAGCCCCACGCCGGGGGGCGTGCCGGTGGAAATCACGTCGCCCGGTTCCAGCGTCATGAACTGGCTGAGGTAGCTGACAAGCTGCGCCACCCCGAAAACCATGGTGCGGGTCGATCCGTCCTGCCGGGTCACGCCGTTCACCGTCAGCCACATGCCAAGCTGCTGCGGGTCTGCCACCTCGTCGGCGGTCACGAGCCAAGGGCCGATCGGGCCGAAGGTGTCGCAGCTCTTGCCCTTGGTCCATTGGCCGCCGCGTTCGGCCTGGAAGGCGCGTTCCGAATAATCGTTGATGACGCAATAGCCGGCCACATGGTTCAGCGCCTCGGCCTCGGTGACGTATTTGGCCTTCGCGCCGATCACCACGCCCAGTTCCACCTCCCAGTCGGTCTTTTCCGACCCGCGGGGGATCAGGATCTGGTCATTCGGGCCGCAGATCGCGCTGTTGGCCTTCATGAACAGGATCGGTTCCTTCGGCAGCGGCATGCCGGTTTCGGCGGCGTGGTCGGAATAGTTCAGCCCGATGCACATGAACTTGCCCACCTGGCCCACGCAGGGGCCGTGGCGCACATCGGCGGACACCGCGGGCAGCGTCGCCGGGTCGATCGCGGCCAGCCGGGCAAGCCCCGCGGGGGTCAGCACATCGCCCGCGATGTCGGCCACGACGCCCGACAGATCACGGATCGTGCCGGTTGCATCCAGCATCCCCGGCTTTTCGGCCCCCGGGGCCCCGTAGCGCAGAAGTTTCATGGCCTATCCTCCCTGGTGGCATGCCGGGCGCCAGACTTGGCCGCAGTGTTGCGCCCCGTCAAGGCATCGACCCGCCCCGCCTGCGGGTGCTGATGCATTCGCGCCGCAAGCTGGGCCGCGCGCACATGGCGCAGCGCGTCGGTCAGGACCGCGATCAGAAGCCCGATGTTCAAGAGCCCGTTCGCAGCGGCCATCCCCGACAGCAGCCGCCAGCCTTCGGGCAAGAGCATGTCGCCGAAGCCCAGCGTGGTGAACACCACAAGCGCGAAATAGACCGAGGATTCGAGCGTGGGAAAGAGATCCATCGCGCGAAAGGCAATGGCCCAGATCCACACCCCCGCTGTGACCAGCCACAGGCTCCAGATCGCGGCCAGCAGCAGCGCCAGCATCAGCTTGGGCCGGTGCGGCTCGCGCAGGAACCAGGGCATGGTGCGCACCATCATCAGTTCCATCACCCAGAAGCTGACCCCGGCCACCGCCACGCTGACCAGCATCACGCCCGAGCCCACAAGGATTTCGATGAACATGCTGCCGCCTCCTCGCCGGTCGCCAGACTATCCGTCCCCGCGGGCCGGGAAAAGCCGACCGGGCCGCCGATGATTTCCCCGTGGGGAAATGCCACATCACTGGACACACCGCCCCGGCTTGCCTATCTCGGGGCGATCATGGTCAAGCACGCCGATCCCAATTCCAAGCTCATCGCCGAAAACCGCCGTGCGCGGTTCGACTATGCCATCGAGTCCGATCTCGAGGCCGGGATCATCCTGACCGGGTCCGAGGTGAAGTCGCTCAGGCAGGGCGGCAGCAACATCGGTGAAAGCTATGCCTCGGTCGAGGGGGGCGAGCTGTGGCTGATCAACGGCTACATCGCGCCCTACCGCGAGGCAAAGACCTGGGGCCACGAGGAACGGCGCCGGCGCAAGCTTCTGGTCAGCCGCAAGGAACTGGCGCGGCTCTGGTCGGCCACGGCGCGGGAAGGCATGACGCTGGTGCCGCTGCGGCTTTACTTCAACGACCGCGGGATCGTGAAGCTGAAGCTGGGCGTGGCCAAGGGCAAGAAGCTGGCCTACAAGCGCGAAACCTCGGCCAAGCGCGACTGGGATCTGCAGAAGCGGCGCCTGCTGAAGCAGAATCTCTGACTTGCCCCGCTGGCGCGGCCCCGGTAATCCACAGGGGCCCTATGCCGGAGCCCGACCATGCAGGACGACCCGAAGACGCTCGTCTCTACCGACTGGCTGGCCGCGCATCTGCGCGACCCCGATCTGCGCATCCTTGACGCGTCATGGTATCTGTCAGACGCAGGGCGGGATCCGAAGGCCGAATACGCCGCGGGCCACATCCCCGGCGCGCGGTTCTTCGACATCGACGAGATCGCCGAACACCGTTCGGCCCTGCCGCACATGGCGCCGCCGTCGGAAAAGTTCATCTCGCGGCTGCGCGCGATGGGGGTGGGCGACGGGCATCAGGTGGTGGTCTATGACGGCGCCGGGATCCTGTCGGCGCCGCGGGTGTGGTGGACCTTCCGTCTTATGGGCAAGACCGATGTGGCCGTGCTGGACGGTGGCCTGCCGAAATGGCGCGCCGAGGGGCGCGAGATCGAGGACATGGGTCCGATCATCCGCGACCGTCACATGACCGTGCAGCGGCAGGCGGGGCTGGTGAAGGACGTGACGCAGGTCGCCGCGGCCTCGAAGCTGGGCGACTGGGAGATCGTGGACGCCCGCTCTGCCGCGCGCTTTCGCGGCGAGGCACCCGAGCCCCGGCCCGGCCTGCGCGCCGGCCATATCCCCGGCGCGAAGAACGTGCCCTATCAAAGCCTGCTGACCCCCGAGGGCACCCTGCTTCCGCCCGAGGCGCTGCGCGCGGCGTTCGAGGCGGCAGGGGTCGATCTGAAGAAGCCCGTGATCTCGTCCTGCGGATCGGGCATCACCGCCTGCGTGCTTGACCTTGCGCTGGAGCGCATCGGGCACCGCGCCCATGCCGTCTATGACGGATCCTGGGCCGAATGGGGCATGTATGGCGATCTCAGGGTCGCGAAAGGGTAAGGGAATGCTCGAGGCGCTGAAGCCGCAACCGGCCGACAAGATCCTGCAACTGATGGCGATGTTCCGCGAAGACCCGCGGGCCGACAAGATCGATCTGGGCGTGGGGGTCTACAAGGACGCAACCGGCCTGACCCCGGTCATGCGGGCGGTGAAGACCGCGGAAAAGCAACTGTGGGAAACCGAGCGGACCAAGACCTACACCGGCCTTGCGGGCGAGCCTGCCTTCCTGTCCGCGATGGCCGGGCTGGTGCTGGGTGACGCGCAGGACGCCAGCCGCTTTGCCGCGGTGGCGACGCCGGGCGGGACCGGCGCGATCCGGCAGGCGCTGGAGCTGATCCGGCTGGCCGCGCCGGGCGCCGCGGTCTGGCTTCCCGATCCGACCTGGCCCAACCACCCTTCGATCATCGCCTATCTGGGGATGAAATCCGCCACCTATCGCTATTTCGACGGCGAAAGCCGGGCGGTGGACTTCGGCGCCATGATGGCCGATCTGAACCGCGTGGCGCCGGGCGACGTGGTGCTGCTGCATGGTTGCTGCCACAACCCCACGGGTGCCAACCTGAACCTGACCCAATGGGCCGAGGTGGCGCAACTGCTGCTGCGCAAGGGCGCGGTGGCGCTGGTCGACATTGCCTATCAGGGCTTTGGCGACGGGCTGGAGGAAGACGCGGCCGGCACCCGCCTCTTGGCGCGCACCCTGCCCGAGATGCTGATCGCGGCGTCCTGTTCCAAGAACTTCGGGGTCTACCGCGAACGGGTGGGCATCTTGATGGCGCTGGCACCGAATGCGGCGACCCAGTCGGTGACGCAGGGCACGCTGGCCTATCTGAACCGGCAGAACTATTCGTTCCCGCCCGACCACGGCGCGCGGCTGGTGACGATGATCCTGACCGATCCGGCGCTGAAGGCCGACTGGATGGCCGAACTGGAAGAGGTGCGGCTGTCGATGCTGGACCTGCGCGCGAGCCTGGCGCAAGACCTGCGGCGGCTGACCGGGTCGGACCGCTTCGGCTTCATCGCCCAGCACCGCGGCATGTTCTCGCGCCTGGGCGCCACGCCTGCGCAGGTGGAGCGGCTGCGGGTCGAACACGGGATCTACATGGTCGGCGACAGCCGCCTGAACATCGCCGGTCTGAACGCCAAGACGGTGCCGATCCTGGCGCAGGCGATCGTAGCCTGCGGGATCTGAACGACATCTGCCGATCCGGACGGATGGCAAGGGCCCGGGATGCGCGCATCCCGGGCCCTGTTCTTTGTCGCGCGGCTTTCCCCCGCGGGAAATGAAAGAACCGGCGGGCAAGGCGCCCGCCGGTCCAGGTTCACAGCCGGGGAGGAGGTCAGCCGTGGTAAGCCGCTTCGCCGTGCGACGACAGGTCCAGCCCTTCGCGCTCGGCATCGGCCTCGACCCGCAGGCCCAGCACCATGTCGACGAGCTTGTAAAGGATGGCCGAGACCACACCGCTCCAGATGATCGTGGTCAGGACGGCCTCGATCTGCACGATCTCCTGGCCCATCATGGTCTGGCCATCGGGATAGCCCACGCCACCGAAGGCGGTCGAGGCGAAGATGCCGGTCAGCAGCGCGCCGGTGATCCCGCCGATGCAGTGCACACCGAACACGTCGAGGCTGTCGTCATAGCCGAACGCCGACTTCACCGTGGTCACGAAGAAGTAGCAGATCGGCGAGACGATGAGACCCAGAACGACCGCCCCCACCGGGCCCACGAAGCCGCAGGCCGGGGTGATGGCGACGAGACCGGCGACCATGCCCGAGGCGGCGCCCAGCATCGAGGCCTTGCCGCGGGCCATGCCTTCCACGGCCGACCAGCTCAGGATCGCGGCGGCGGTGGCGACGAAGGTGTTGATCATCGCAAGGCCCGCGGTGCCGTTGGCGGCCAGCGCCGACCCCGCGTTGAAGCCGAACCAGCCAACCCACAGGATCGACGCGCCGACCATCGTCAGGGTCATCGAGTGGGGGGCCATGTTGTCCTTGCCGAAGCCGATGCGCTTGCCGATCATCAGGCAGCCCACGAAGGCGGCGATACCGGCGTTGATGTGCACCACGGTGCCGCCCGCAAAGTCCATCGCGCCCATCTTGAAGAAGAGCCCGGTGGTATCCCAGACCATGTGGGCGATCGGGAAGTAGACCAGCGTCGACCACAGCGCGATGAACAGGAGCAGCGCCGAGAACTTGATGCGTTCGGCGAACGAACCGATGATGAGCGCCGGGGTGATCGCGGCGAAGGTCATCTGGAAGACCGAGAAGACATATTCAGGGATGGTGCCCGAGACCGAATCCTTGGTCACGCCGGCCAGCGCCAGCTTGCCGAACCCGCCCCAATAGGGCGACGGGCCGCCGCCGAAGGCCATCGAGTAGCCCCAGAACACCCAGATCACCATCACCAGCGCGGTAATCAGCGTGCACTGCATCAGCACGCTGAGCATGTTCTTGGTGCGCACAAGCCCGCCGTAGAACAGCGCAAGACCCGGCACCGTCATGAACAGAACCAGCGCCGACGAGGTCATCATCCACGCGGTATCGCCCGAGTTGGCCACCGCCGGCGCGGTATCGGCCAGGGCCGGCAGGGCCGCCGCCGAGGCGAGCGCCGCAAGGCCCGAGATTTTCCTGAAGTTCGCCATATCCCTCTCTCTTTCCCTGCGCCCGCGTCAGAGTGCGTCGTCGTTGGTTTCGCCCGTCCGCACGCGCACCGCCTGGTCCACGTCGAGCACGAAAATCTTGCCGTCGCCGATCTTGTCGGTCTTCGCGGTCTTCAGGATCGTGTCCACGACCTGATCGACCAGCCCGTCGCTGACCACGATCTCGAGCTTGACCTTCGGGACGAAGTTCACGGCGTATTCCGCGCCGCGGTAGATTTCGGTGTGCCCGGACTGCGAGCCGAAGCCCTTGATCTCGGTCACCATCATGCCGCGCACGCCGATGGAGGTCAGAGCTTCGCGGACCTCCTCGAGCTTGAACGGCTTGATTGCTGCGATGATGAGTTTCACGTCGTTACCCTTCCGGTTGGCAGGTGGCCCGAAGCGGCGCCCACGCGCAGAAAGGGGTGTTTGCAGGGCGGCACACAAGAAACCGGCCGTTTTCGGGGCGGTCGCGGCGGAAACCAATGCACATTTTCTGCACAAACCGGGGGGCATGCTGAAATTTTATGCGGCATGGTAAGCGAATCGTTCCCCGTTCCTGCTCCACATTTGGTCGGGGGCGGGGTATTGTCGCCGCAAAACAGGCAGGCGGCGCAGGCGGCCAAGCCGGGGTATCAGGCGGAGCAGGATGAGCGGCAGCGGCAGGAAACAGCCACCCTTGCGGGCGGACAGGCGCTATGGCGCGCCTGCGGGGCAGGGTAACGGGCGGGGTGGCGCGAAACCGCCAAAGCGCGCCGCCAACGGCGGCGGCGGTCGGCGCAGGGCACGGCCCGCGCGGGGCGGTGGCGGCCTTCTGGGCCGGTTCTTCGGTGGCCTTCTGCGGCGGCTTCTGCGGCTGGTCTGGGCGATCGGCTGGCGGCTGACGGCGATGGTGGCGATCGTGGTGGCGATTGCCGCGGTCTACTACTATTCGACCCTGCCGCCGGTGAAGGACCTGCTGGACGCGCGCACCCGCGGATCGGTCACGCTGCTGGACGACAACGGCACGCCCTTTGCCTGGCGGGGGGAAACCTTCGGCGGCGCGGTGACGGCCAGCACGGTCTCGCCCAACCTCAAGAACGCGATCATCGCCACCGAGGACCGCCGGTTCTATCACCATTTCGGGGTCAGCCCGCGCGGGATCATCGGCGCGATGCTGATCAACATGCGGGCCGGGCGGCCGCCCTTCCAGGGCAATGGCGGCTCGACCATCACCCAGCAGGTGGCAAAGCTTCTGTGCCTGGGCGTGCCCTACGACAGCAAGGTCTGGAAGACCGAGGCCGCCTACGAGGCCGATTGCCGCCAGGAGACCCTGTGGCGGAAGATCCGCGAGGTGCCCTATGCGCTGGCGATGGAAGCCAAGTACACCAAGAACGAGATCCTGACCGTCTACCTGAACCGCGCCTATCTGGGCGCGGGCACGCGCGGCTTCGAGGCGGCGGCGGAACGGTACTTCGACAAGCACGCCAGCGACGTGACCCCGGCCGAAGGGGCGATGCTGGCGGGGCTGCTGAAGGCGCCAAGCTATTACGCGCCCACCAACAACCTGGCGCGGGCACAGGAACGGGCGAATGTCATCATCGACCTGATGCAGGAACAGGGCTACCTGACCCTGGCGCAGGCACAGGACGCACATGACCACCCGGCAGAGCTGTCGAAGACGGCGGCGCAGAAGGCGGGCGGCTATTTCGCCGACTGGGTGATGGACAGCGCGCCCAGTTTCCTGACCACCGACACGACCGAGGATGTCACGATCTCGACCACCCTGGACCAGCGGATCCAGATGGCGGCCGAGGGGGCGATGCGTGACGTGTTCGAGGCCAAGCTGAAGCCCGGATCGAAGGTGCAGGCGGCCATCGTGGTGATGTCGCCCGACGGCGCGGTGCGCGGCATGGTGGGCGGGCGCACCAGCCAGGTGTCGGGCGCCTTCAACCGCGCGACGCAGGCGCTGCGGCAGACCGGCTCTTCCTTCAAGCCCTTCGTTTACGCGGCGGCGCTGGAGGCCGGGATGAAGCCCACCGACACGGTCGAGGACGCACCGCTGACCATCAACGTCCCCGGCTCTGGCCCCTGGTCGCCCAAGGATTTCGAAAAGGACTACAAGGGCACGGTAACGCTGACCACGGCGCTGAAACTGTCGCTGAACACTGCGGCCGTGCGGATATCGGAGGCGGTGGGACGCGACAAGGTGCGCCGGATCGCGACCGACTTCGGGATCAACAGCGATCTGGCCACCGGCCCGGCCGTGGCGCTGGGGGTGTCTGAAGTCACCCTGCTGGACATGACCGGCGCCTATGCGGGCATCCTGAACGGCGGCACCTCGGTCAAACCCTACGGGCTGGTCAAGCTGACGCTGAACGGCGACAAGCAGCCGCTGGCCACCCAGGACGGCGGGCTGGGCCAGAGGGTCATCTCGCAGTATTCGGCGGGCGAGCTGATGTACATGATGAACCAGGTGATCGAGAGCGGCACCGGGGTGCGCGCCAAGCTGCCGGACCGGCAGGCCGCGGGCAAGACCGGCACCACCCAGGAGGCGCGCGACGCCTGGTTCGTGGGCTTCACCGCCGACTATGTGGTGGGCGTCTGGCTTGGGAACGACGACAACACGCCGCTGACCGGGGTGACCGGCGGGGGCCTGCCCGCCGACATCTGGCACGAGACGATGGTGCGCATCGACCAGGGCCTGCCGCCCCGGCCGCTGCCGATGATCGTGCCCGACCCCGGGATGACCCCGGTCGCGCAGGGCAATGGCGCCCCGATGGAAGACGGTGCCGCACACACGCTGGCCGACCGGATCATCCAGGGGCTGATCGGCTCGCTGACGGGGCGGAACTGAG
>DAIEJF010000178.1 GCA_027351005.1 Paracoccaceae bacterium
GCCGGGTCGGGCGCCCAGAGGGGCCGCGGCCCCTGCCCCGATAGCCATACCCAGACCGCGCCGCCCGCCACCAGCGCAAGGCCGCCGCCCGCGGGGCGGGGGCAAAGCAGGCGCACCGGGCCGGGCAGCGCGATCTCTTCCGCCGCGGCGCCCGGCGTCAGCCGGTAGAGCCGCCCCGCGAGCACGAAGGCCAGATCCTGCGGATTGAGAAAGACCGCCTCGGCGATGCCATCGGGCGCCTCTGCGGCCCGGTCGCCCGCAAGCGCGCTCAGCCGTTCGGGCGCGCCGCCCGCACGCACCAGCCGCCACAGGTCGCGAAACGGCATCCCCGCATTGTTCCACAGAAAGGCAGCCTGCGCGCCATCCGGCGCCCAGACCACGCCCGCAGGCTCTGTCCCCACAAGGCTGGGCAGGCTGTAGAACCGCGCAAGGCTCATCGGGCGTGTCATCGGGGCCGACCGCTCCGGCCGCTGGCTGTTCCCCGCGCACGGAACGGCAAGGACACTGTCACGCGATGACACCCCTCCGTACACCCGCCCCACACAGTGCCTTGATGATGCGCGTTACACCCGGCCTGTCAACCATCGCGGGACACCTCGCCATCACGAACGACCTGCGGGCGAAAGGGCCGGGCACCTTATCCGATCCGCCGCAGGAAGCCCGCGATCCGGTCGATGGCGCGATCCACCTCGGCGATCCCGAGAGATCCGAAACAGATCCGCACATGCCCCTCACCCGCGGGGCCGTAGAAGCTGCCCGCCTCGACCACCACGCCCGCCTCGTCCATCAGCCGCTCGGCAAAGACCTGCGCGGGCATCCCGTAGGCAGAGACATCGGGAAAGGCATAGATCGTGCCTTCCGGCCAGTTGCAGCGGATGCCGGGAAGCTGGTTCAGCCGCGTCACCAGCCGGTCGCGCTTGGCCTTGTCCTCGGCCAGGATCGCCTGCAACGGCGCCATGTCGCCGGTCAGCGCGGCCAGCCCGCCCTCCTGCACGAAGGTGTTCACATGGGTCACGTCATTGGCGGTGATCTTCAGCAGCGCCGGAACCGCCGCGGCGGGCGCGGCAAGATAGCCCAGCCGCCAGCCATCCATCGCATAGCTCTTGGTAAAGGCGAACATCGTCACCGTCCGCTCGGCCATCCCCGGCAGCGACGCGATCGAGATGTGGCTGGCGCCGTCGAACAGGATTTCCTCATAGACCTCGTCCGAGATCACGATCAGGTCGTGCCGCACCGCCACCGCCGCCAGCGCGGCCAACTCGTCGCGCGTGTAGACCCGGCCCGTCGGGTTGCAGGGGTTGACCAGCACGATCATCTTGCTGCGCGGGGTGATCGCCGCCTCGACCGCCGCCGCGTCGATGGCATAGCCGCGCGCGGCGTCCAGCGCGACCGGCACCGGCACGCCGCCCGCCAGCTCGATCTTGCCGATATGCTGGGGGTAGAAGGGTTCCAGCAGGATCACCTCGTCGCCCGGATCCACAAAGGCCATGATCGCCGCGAACGAGCCATGCGTCAGCCCGTTGGTCACGATCACCTGCCCCGGCGCGACCGACATCGCGTTCTGCCGCGCCAGCTTGGCGCAGATCGCGCGGCGCAACTCGGGCAGCCCGGCCAGATCGGAATAATGCACCTTCCCCGCCTCCAGCGCGGCGATGGTGGCGGCCTTGATATGGGCCGGGGTGTCGGCATGGGGGCGGCCCAGTTCCATGTGGATCAGGTCGTCGCGCCCACTGGCCGCGGCACGGGCATACATGCCGAAGGACTTGGCCGAGGTCTGGGTGATGCGGCGGGCAAGCTGTCTCATGAGGTCTGTCCTGACAGGGGGGTCATCCATCGCGCTCGGCGCGGCGATCACGCAGGCGGGCCTGCACCAGCGCGGCCGAGGCCGCCAGCGGGGTCAGGCGGTGGAACGGCAGCGGCCGCAGCGGCCGCAGCGGGATCGGCAGGCCCGCCGGATCGGCCCCGGTTGCGGCACGGGCCAGCATCCGGCCAAGCTGCGCGGTCATCGCGATGCCGCGCCCGTTGCAGCCGATGCCGCCGAACCAGCCCTCGCCGAACTGATAGAGCCGCGGCAGGAAATCCGGCGTCATTGCCGCCGTGCCCGACCAGACGGCCTCGGTCGGCTCCGGCGGCACGATCCCCAGTTCCGCCGCCAGCCGTGCCGCCACCGCGCGCCCCAGCCGCCCCTCGGCGCCGAAGGGCACCACCGCCATGCCGCCGCTGATCAGCCGCCCGTCCCGGTCCAGCCGGTAGGTGAACAGGTTCTGCCGCGTGTCCCCCACCGGCCGCCCCCCGGGCGCGACCCGGCGCGCCACCTCGGGCGGAACCGGCGCCGTGGCGATCTGGTAGACCCGCAGCGGCACCGCTGTGCGCCCCATCCGCGCCGCCACACCCGTGGTGAAGGCGTTGGTGCACATCAGCACCCGGCCCGCCAGAACCTCGCCCAGCCCGCGCAGGTGCAGCCGCCAGCCCCCGCCCGGCACCGCCTCCACCCGCGCGACCGGCGCCTGTTCCAGCACCGTGCCGCCGCGGTGCTGCACCGCCCGCGCCAGCCCGCGCAGATACTCCAGCGGATGGATCGTGCCACCCTCGGCATCCAGCAGCCCGCCCGCATAGATCGCCATCCCGGTTTCGGCCCGCACCTCGTCCGCGGGCAGGAACCGCACCGGCCGCCCCAGCGCCGCCCAATCCGCCGCGCGCTGGCGCAGCATCGCCGCCGCCGCCGCCCCATAGGCCGGGTTCAGCCAGCCGCTCTGGCAGGCGTCGCAGGAAATCCCCTCTTCGGCGATGGTCTGGAACACCGCATTCGCGCCATCCCCCACCAGCCGCAACAGCGCATCGGCCCGCGCCGCGCCCAGCAGACGCCGCACCGCGGCCGGATCGGCCTTGGCGAAATTCGGCACCACAAAGCCCGCATTGCTGCCGCTGGCCCCGGCGCCGACCCGATCCGCCTCGAACACCGCGACCGACCGCCCCGCGATCAGAAGCTCGCGCGCCGCCGTCAGGCCGGTAAAGCCGCCACCGATCACCGCCACCTCGACCGGGCCCGGCAAGGCGCGGTCAGCGACAAACCCGCCGCGCGCCGTCTTGGTCCACAGGGTCTCCATGCCGCGCTTGCCTCTTCGTGTCGCACTGGCAGGACCGCGGCGGGCGACATCGCTTGATGATCGTATGATCAAACGTATTCCCCCCGGGGTCAAGCCACCCGCCAGCGGCCTTTCGCCCCGGACGGCTTCTGCTACTATCGCCCCACCGGGGAAAGCGACCCCGCCGTGCCCCGCCCGGCACAGAAAGGACCCGCGTGACCGCCAGAAACGCCCCGTCGGCGCCGCTCAAGCCCGTATCCTCGCGCAAGACCGTGCACGATCAGGTCTACGACCAGTTGCGCGACGCGCTGATCTCGGGCGCCTTCGAGGCGGGCGAGCCCTTCACCATCGCGGCCCTCGCCGCCCGGTTCCAGACCTCGCACATGCCCGTGCGCGAGGCGCTGCGCCGGCTGGCGGCCGAACGCGCGCTGCTGATCGCCACCACCGGCACCGCCTATGTCCCCGACATCACCCGCGCCGAACTGCACGACATCACCCGCGCCCGCATCATCATCGAAGGCGCCACCGCCGAACTGGCCGGCCCGCGCCTGACGCCCGCCGACCTCACCGCGCTGGCCCACCTGCTCGACCGGCATGAACACAGCGGCCTGACCGGCCAGATCGCCGAGATGACGCACACCAACCGCGCGTTTCACTTCCGCATCTATCAGGCCGCGGGCAGCCCGGTGCTGCTCAGCCAGATCGAGAACCTGTGGCTGCGCTCGGGCCCCTATGTGCGCTTCCTGTCGGACCGGATGGCCGAGCTGCTCCGATCGGGCCCCGCGGAACGGTTCGTGCGCCACCACCATGACATGCTGGCCGCCCTGCGCGCGGGCGACTGGGCCGCGCTGCGCACCGCCTGCGAGGCCGACATCGCCGGAACCTGCAGCAGCCTGGAACCCTTTCTGCAGGCCTGAGCCCGCCCGCCTCAGCGGTTGTCGATCACCAGCGCCGCCAGCACCACCACCACCCACCGCCCCAGCCGCGCCAGACGGCCCGGCTTCGGCGGCTCGGGCGCCAGCGCGGGCAGCCGGTCGGCCTTGCGGCCCGCGGCCGTCGCGGGATCGTCGCCGGTCGGGGGCCGACGCGGAGGGGGTGGCGGATCGCTCTGGGTCATGCCGCAGGTTGTGCGGCTGGCACCCGGCCCAATTCAGGCGCAAGTTATGGTCATGCTGGGGCAACCGTGGCAGGAATCGCAACAATCCGGGCAGGCCGGGGGCATTGGCCCCGTCCCCGCCCCGGTGCGCAACGGCATGACCTCCATATGACCCGCGTATGACCCCCGTATGACCCGCGTGCAACAGCCCACGAAACTGTGACAGCACGTCGTGCGCGCGTAGGGCAAATGTCAGCCGCGCCGGTGTATGCGGCAGCGTCGGATGACGGGGACCAAGAGTGAATGTGTTGACAGGGCCCGATGCAGCGGGGGCGACCACGCTGGCATCGGGGGGCGGGGCGCGCCGTGATAGCGCCATCCATGCGGTCTGGCTCTGGCGGCTGGTCGCGGTGCAGGTTCTGGCTTGGACGGTTGTCCCCGCGCTGGTGAACCTGACCCCACCGACCGATACGGTCGAAAGCTATCTCTGGGGCCGCGAATGGCGGCTTCTGACCTACAAACACCCGCAGATGCCCGGCTGGATCCTCGACATCCTGCACCGGCTGACGGGCAATTATGTCTGGGGGCATTTCTTCGCCTCGCAGCTGATGGTCGCGCTGACCTTCCTGGCCGTCTACGCGCTGGGGCGCGAGATGATGGGGCCGCGCGCCGCGCTGGCGGGGGTGTTCCTGCTGCCGGTGACCGGCATCTTCAGCTGGGGCACCCGGCAGTTCAATCATGACGTGGCGCAGATGCCCTTCTGGGCGGCCATTGCCTGGCTTCTCTGGGTGGCCGCGCGGCGCGACCGCATCGGCTGGTGGGTGGCGCTTGGCCTGGTGGGGGGAATCGGGCTTTACGCCAAGTTCCAGGTCGCGCTGATGCTGATCTTCGGCCTTGTCTGGCTGCTGGCCGACCCCCGGGCGCGCCGCAGGCTGGCGGGGCCCGGCCCCTGGGTGGCCATGGGGCTGGTGCTGTCCTTCACCGTGCCGATCTTCGTGCAGATGGCGCGCGACGATTACATGCAGCTCAGCTACGCCTTCGGCCGCACCGGGCAGACGCTGGTGCAGCGCGGGCGATTCTACTTCATCGGGGTGCAAGTGGCGCTGATGATCCTGGTGCCCGTGGCGCTCTGGTCCGTCGGCCTGATCGGCCGCCGCGCCACCCCCGCCGCCGGGCAATCCCGGCTGGCCGACCCGCAGGCACGCGGCTTCCTGCTGTGGATGGGCCTTGGCCCGATCACCCTCCTTCTGGCCCTGTCGCCCTTCCTCGGCATCGCCGAGGCCTGGAGCAAGCCGATGTACAGCCTCGTGGGGCTTGTCGCGATGGGCTTCCTGGGCGGCAGGCTGGGCCCCGCCGGGATGCGCCGCCTGCGCGTCTGGGCCTTTGCCATGACGATCGGAACCGCGGCGGCCTATGGCGCCTATGCCCCGGCGCAATGCAACCTGTCGCATGACCTGACCCATGCCTGCCTGCCCTCGGCCCGCATCGCCCGTACGCTCGAGGCGGACTGGCGCGCGCAGGTGCCCGGCCTCATCGGCATCGTCGCGGGCGACGAGGACATGATGATGAACGTGGCCCTCTTCCTGCCCGACGCGCCCTCGATGTTCACCCAGATGAACTTCGCCTATGCCCCCTGGATCACCCCCGCGCGCATCGCCCGGCAGGGGATGCTGGTGGTCTGGACCCGGCCCGACACCCTGCCCGCCGCGGCCCAGACCTGGATCGCGGGCCGCCCGGTGGGCCAGGAAAGCTTCACCTGGGCGCAAGGCGCCCCCCCGCTTGTCGTCCATTACGTCATCGTCCCGCCCGAAGGCAGCCTGCCATGAACCGCCCCCAACAGCTCTGCGTGGTGATCCCCGCGCATAACGAATGCGCCAACGTGGCCGCGATGGTCGACCGGCTCGGCGCCGTGCTCGATCCGCTGGGGCTCGACTGGTCCATCCTTTTCGTCGACGACGGCTCGCGCGATGGCACGTCCGAGGCGGTGCGCTTCCAGAACGCGCGCGATGGCCGGGTGCGGGGGCTCACGCTCTCGCGCAACTTCGGCAAGGAAGCCGCGATGGCGGCGGGCCTGCGCCAGGCCGCGGACGCCGATGCCGATGCCGTGGTGCTGATGGACGCCGACCTGCAACACCCGCCCGAGGTGCTGCCCGCCTTCGTCGCCGCCTGGCGCGCCGGGGCCGAGGTGGTGCAGGGCCACCGCCGCCCCGCACCCGGCGAAAGCCCCCGCCGCCGCGCCGCGTCCGAGGCGTTCTACGCCGTCTTCCGCCGGCTCTCGCAGATGCCGCTCGAGGCCGGGGCGGTGGATTTCGTGCTGCTGGACCGCAAGGCGGTCGAGGCGCTTAACCGCATGGGCGAACGCACCCGCTTCACCAAGGGGCTGTTCCACTGGATCGGCTTCCGCACCGAGGTGGTGCCCTTCGACGTGGCCGCCCGCACCGCGGGGCAATCCACCTTCACCCCGCGCAAGCTGCTGGCCTTCGCCGCCGATGGCATCATCGCCTTCTCCTCGCTGCCGCTCAGGATCTGGTCGGGGGTGGGCGCGCTGATCTCGGGCGGGGCGATCCTTTACGCGATCTACTTCGCCCTGCGCACCCTGATCCGCGGCGCCGATGTGCCGGGCTTTCCCTCGCTGATCGTGTCGATCACCTTCCTGTCGGGCATCCAGCTTCTGTCGCTGGGGGTGATCGGCGAATACCTCTCGCGCATCTACGAGGAAACCAAGGCGCGCCCGCTCTACCTGATCCGCGAGGCGATCGGCATCGCCCGCACCCCGGTGGAAACCCGGCAGGACGCGGCGTGAACGCGTTCCTGCTGCTGGCCGATGATTACGCCCTGTCACCCGGCGTTTCCGCCGGAATAGAGACGCTTGCCGCCGCGGGCCGCCTGTCGGGCACGGCGGCCATCACCACCCTGCCCGGCTGGGCCGACACCGCCCCCCGCCTGCCCGCACTGCGCCGCCAGATCGCCGTGGGCCTGCACCTGAACCTGACGCTGGGCGCGCCGCTGGGGCCGATGCCCGCCCACGCGCCCGGCGGTGCCCTGCCGCCGATCGCCACATGGATCGCGCGCGCCTGGACCGGGCGGATCGACGCGGCCGAGGTCGAACGCGAGATCGACCGCCAGTTCGCCTGCTTCGAGGCGATCGCCCAGGCCGCGCCCGATTACGTCGACGGCCACCACCATGTCCACGCCCTGCCCGGCGTGCGCGCGGCCCTGCTGCGGGTAATCGCGCGCCGCTAGCCGCGCGGGCAGGCCCCGCTGCTGCGCCTGCCCGGCGACCGGCCGACGCGCATCATCGCCCGCGGCGGCGCCTGGCCCAAGGCGGTGGTGCTGACGCTTGCCACCGCGGGCGCCCGCACCGCCTTCCGCCGGGCCGCTGCCCCGGTCAATGACAGCTTCGCCGGGGTCTCGGGCTTCGACCGTGCGATCCCCTTCGCCCGCGAACTCGCCCGCTTCGCGCGCGCGCCGGGCCCCTTCCACCTCGTCATGTGCCACCCCGGCCACCCCGACGCGGCGCTGGCCGCACTCGACCCGCTTGCCGCCCGGCGCGAGGACGAATTCGCCGCCCTCATGGCCGACACGACCCTGCCCGCCCGCATCCTGCACCCCGCCACCCGCCGGGATGCCGCGAGCCGCATCGATTGGCGCCAGATCGCCGCACCCGCGGCGCGATAGCCCCGAACGGCCTTGCCAGCATCCCCCCGGGGGGGATAGGGATGGGGCATGACCCATGCATCGCACCCCGACATCATCCTGCGCCTGAAACGTGCGCAGGGCCATCTGGCCAGCGTGATCGAGATGTTCGCCGCAGGGCGCCCCTGCCTCGATCTGGCCCAGCAGCTACACGCGGTCGAGGCCGCCATTGGCCGCGCCAAGCGCGAACTGATCCACGACCACATCGAACACTGCCTTGGCGACAGCGCCGAGGACGCCCCGGCCACCATCCGGGAGCTGAAGGACATCACCAAATACCTGTGAGGGCGCCATGCGGGCACAACTTCTGGACTGGTTCGGCCTTGGCGCCCACCACGACCACCATCATCACCACGGCGACGACGGCGGGCACGGCCACAGCCACGGCGTGATCGACGCCACCATCGCCACCACGGCCAAGGGGATCTGGGCGATCAAGTGGTCCTTCGTGATGCTCGTGGTCACCGGGCTGATCCAGGTCGCCGTCGTCGCGCTGTCGGGCAGCGTGGCGCTGCTGGCCGACACGATCCACAACTTCGCCGATGCCACCACCGCCCTGCCCCTCTGGCTCGCCTTCGTGCTGGCCCGCCGCCCCGCCTCGCGCCGCTTCCCCTACGGTCTGGGCCGGGTCGAGGATCTGGCCGGCATCGTCATCGTGCTCATCATCCTCTTCAGCGCCATCGTGGCGGGATACGAGGCGATCGGCCGCCTGATCCACCCGCAGCCGGTCACCAACCTGGGCTGGCTGACGCTGGCCGGGCTGATCGGCTTTGCCGGCAACGAGGCGGTGGCCCTGTTCCGCATCCGCGTGGGGCGCGAGATCAACTCGGCCGCGCTGATCGCCGACGGCTACCACGCGCGCACCGACGGGCTGACCAGCCTTGCCGTGGTCGCGGGCGCCTTCGGCGTCTGGGCGGGCTTTCCGCTGGCCGACCCGCTGATCGGCCTTGTCATCACCGTCACCATCCTCGGCATCGTCTGGCAATCGGCCCGCTCGGTCCTGACGCGGATGCTCGACGGGGTGGACCCCGGCCTGATCGGCGAAATCGAACACGCCGCCGAACATGTCGCGGGGATCGCCGCCGTCACCGCGCCGCGCGCCCGCTGGCTTGGCCACAGGCTGCATGTCGAGGTGGCGATCACCGTCGATGACGGCCTGTCGGTGGCCGAGGCGCTGGCCATCGCGCAAGAGCTGGAACACGAACTGTTCCACCACATCCCCGCGCTGGCGGTGGCGCAGGTGCGCCTTGCCGCCGACGATGACGGCCACGCGCCGACCGCCGTGCGGCTCGACACGCCGCTGGCGCGCGGTGTGCTTCGGATCGCGGCGACGGCGGCGGGCGAACGGCTGCAACTGCGGCTGTCGCGCGCGGCGACGGGGCTTCAGGCCGAGGTGCAGATCGACCGGGGGGCCGCAGGGCCGGAACGGCTGCCGCTGGCCCCGGTGGCGGGCGATCCGCACCTGCTGCAAAGCGCCACGGCCCCGGCGGAACCCCACAGCTTCGGCGCGGTCCTGCTGCTTGCAGCGGGCGACGACCGCCTCCGCCACCCCTTCACGATGACCGAACCCGATCACGCGCATTGACCGCCGCGCCGCCCGTGTCACTGGCGGCGCGCCCGGATGCGCCCTATGTATGGCCCATGCAGGTCCGGTCAGCCCTTCTGCGGTTCGTGATCGTGGCGCTGGCGCTCGTTGCGCTGGCGTTGCCGCAGGCGCCTGCCGCGGCGCGCGACGCGGGGGCGATGGCCGACGCCGCCTCCGCCATGCCGCATCACATGGCGGACATGGCGGGCATGACCGACATGGTGCACGGCACCGGCCACGCCCAGGGGCAGGCCGATCTCGATCTCTGCGTGCAGCACTGTCTGGCCAGCGTCGCGATCCTGCCCGCAACGCCCGCGCCCGCCGCGCGCACGGTCGGGCGCCGCGTCCTGCCGGTGTCGCCCCCCGGATACCCCAGCCTCGATCCGCCCGAACCGCAGGGGCCTCCGCCGAAAGCCACCCTCTCCTGACCCAAGCCGGGCGGGCCCTCCGGTGCCGCCCACCCCCCCTGCCCGCGCCCCTCCGGGCGCAAGGAGAGCATCCATGAACCTGACCCGTCGCGGCTTTCTGGCCGCCAGCGCGGCGCTTGCCGCACCGCTTCTGATCCCCGCCCGCAGCCGGGCCGCCGCCCCCGCGGCGGTGCTGCGCGCCGAAACCCGCGTGCTCGACATCGGCGGCCGGGCGGCCACCGTCTGGGGCCTGACCAACGACGCAGGCACCCAGGGCCTGACCCTGGCCCCCGGCGAACGTTTTCAGGTCACGCTGAAGAACGCCCTGCCCGAACCGACCCTGATCCACTGGCACGGCCAGATCCCGCCGAACGTCCAGGACGGCGTGCCCGACATGCCCGCACCGAAACTGGCGCCGGGGGAGACGCGCGCCTACGACTTTGCACCGCGCCCCGGCACCTACTGGATGCACGCGCATATCCCGCTGCAGGAACTGCGCCTGCTGGCCGCGCCGCTGATCGTGCACAGCGCCGAGGACATGGCCGAAGACCGGCAGCAGGTGGTGATGTTCCTGCACGATTTCACCTTCCGGGCCCCGGACGAGGTGATGGCCACCGTCACCGGCAGTGCCGCCGCCGACCCCCACGCCGCGGGGATGCACGGCATGGCGGGGATGGGCGGATCGGGCGGCATGGCCGGCATGGACATGACGGGTTCGGGCGGCATGGCCGGCATGGACATGTCCGGCGCGGGCGGCATGGCCGCAATGCCCGGCATGGCCCATGGCGCGATGGACCTGAACGACTTCGACTTCGATGCCTATCTCGCCAATGACCGCACGCTGGACGACCCGCAGGTGGTGGCGGTCGATCGCGGCGGCCGCGTCCGGCTCCGGGTGGTGAACGCGGCGGCGGCGACAACCTTCTGGCTTGATCTTGGCGGTCTTGAAGGCGTTCTTGTCGCGGTGGATGGCGAACCCGTCCAGCCCCGCCGCATCACCCGCTTCGGCCTGGCGATGGCGCAACGGGCGGATGTGCTGATCGACCTGCCCGGCCCCGGCGCCTTCCCCGTCCTCGCGCTGCGCGAAGGCGCGCCCGAGCGCACGGGGATCATCCTTGCGACCCCGGGCGCCACGGTCGCGCGACTTGCCCCGCAGGCCGACACCCCCGCCCCCGCCTTTTCCGGCGATCTGACCCAAGAGGCGGCCTTGCGCGCCCTGTCCCCCCTGCCCGACCGCCCGGTGGACCATGCGCAGACCCTGATGCTGGCCGGCGCGATGCAGCCCTACCGCTGGACGATCGACGGGCGCACCTGGGCCGACCACCTGCCGGTCGAGGTGACGCACGGCATGCGGGTGGAACTGACCTTCCACAACATGTCGATGATGGCGCATCCCATGCACCTGCACGGGCATGTGTTCCAGGTCGTCGCCCTGAACGGCCGCCGCCGTGCGGGGGCGATGCGCGATACGGTGCAGGTGCCGCCGATGACCTCGGTCACCATTGCCTTCGACGCGGGCGAGGCGGCGCGCTGGATGCTGCACTGCCACCACATGTTCCATCTTCAGACCGGCATGATGACCGAACTGGCCATCCGCCCGGCCTGAGGCGCTCAGCCGACCCGCCGCGCCGCAACCCAGGCGGCCGCCGCCATTGCCGCGGCGGTCGCCAGACACAGCGCCAGCCCGCCAAGCTGGTAGCTGACCCCCGACAGAAGCGTGCCCAGAAGCCGCCCGGCGGCATTCGACATGTAATAGAACCCCACGTCCATCGCGACCCGGTCGGTCCGGCTGAAGGCCAGGATCAGATAGGAATGCGCGGCCGAGACCACCGCAAAGACGACGCCGAAGGCCAGCAGCCCCCCCACCAGCGCCAGCGTCAGCCAGCCCGCGGGCGCCCCGGCCACCACGGCCAGCCCCGCCAGCACCAGCGGAATGCCCGCCAGCGGCAGCCCCCAGCGCGCCGCCAGCGTCACGACCTCGGCCTCCGACCGGGCCGAGGCGGCCAGCAGCCGCGGTGCCGCCGCCTGCACAGCGCCATAGCCGATCACCCAGGCCGCCATGAACCCGCCCACCAGAAAGAACGCCAGCCGGTGCCCCGCCGCCGTCCCGTCCGACAGGGCCGCCCCGAAATAGACCGGCACGCCCACCACGAACCACACGTCGCGCGCCCCGAACAGGAACATCCGCGCCACCGACAGCCGGTTGATGCGGGGATCGCGCGACCGCATCTCGGCGAACCGCGCCCCCCGCCGCCCGCGCGGCAGCCCCGGCGGCATGAAGGCCACCGCCGCCACCAGGATCAGCGCCAGCACCCCCGCCATCGCCCAGATCGCAGCACGAAACCCGAACCCCGCCAGCAGCGCGGCCCCCAGGAAGAACCCCGCCCCCTTCACCGCGTTCTTCGATCCCGTCAGTACCGCCACCCAGCGGAACAGCCCCCCCTGCCCCGCCGGCGCCAGCACCTTGACCGCGCTCTTGGCGGCCATCTTCGTCAGGTCCTTGGCCACCCCCGACAGCGTCTGCGCCGCCATCACCCAGCCCACCGACAGCACGATGCCCCAGCCCGGGTCCAGCCGCGCCAGCGCGAGCAGCGCCGCCACCTGCACGGCCAGCCCCGCGTAAAGCGTGGCGGTCAGCCCGAATCGCGCGGCCAGCCACCCGGCCGACAGGTTGGTGGCGACCCCCGCCGCCTCATAGCCCAGAAACAGCCAGGCGATGGCGATCGGGCTGAACCCAAGCTGGTCGAAATGCAGCAGCACCAGCATGCGCAAGGCACCGTCCGTCAGCATGAAGGCCCAGTAGGCCGCCGTCACGGTGGCATAGGCGGCCCGCGCCCGCGGCCCGGCAACGCTCATGCCGCCCCCAGCGCATCAAGCCGCGCCTGCAAGGCCACCCGCTCCAGCCCCGCCAGCGGCAGCGCCACGAAGGCCGCGATCCGCCGGTGCAGTTCTGCATAGGTGGCGGCATAGGTCAGCGCCCGCAGTGCGGGCGCTCCCGACACCGCCGCCGGGTCGGGCAAACCCCAATGTGCCGTCATCGGCTGGCCCGGCCAGGCCGCACAGTCCTCATGCGCGGCCCGGTCGCAGACGGTAAAGACGAAATCGAACCGCGGCGCCGCGGGGCCGCGGAAGGTCTCCACCCCCTTGGGGCGCAACCCGGCCAGGTCATGCCCGTGCCGCCGCAGCAGGTCCAGCGCCTGCGGGTCCGCCGCGGCCCTGGGCTGCGTGCCCGCCGACCGGGCGGCAAAGCGCCCCTCGCCCAGCGTGGTCAGGATCGCCTCGGCCATCAGCGACCGCGCCGAATTGCCGGAACACAGGAACAGCACCTGAAACACCCGCCGGGCCGGATCCGGCACCGCCGCCGGGGCGCAAAGATCGGGCCGGCCGCGGCAACAATCGGCCAGGAAATAGTCGATCAGCCCCGCCGTC
Source organism: Paracoccaceae bacterium (assembly GCA_027351005.1). Taxonomy (GTDB): domain Bacteria; phylum Pseudomonadota; class Alphaproteobacteria; order Rhodobacterales; family Rhodobacteraceae; genus Solirhodobacter. The sequence continues at coordinate 13,300 of DAIEJF010000178.1, forward strand.
TGCGGCAGGTCGATGGCATAGAAGATCGCCCGCCCCTCACGCCGCGGCGCGATCAGCCCCGCCCGCTCCAGCGCCTTCAGATAGACCGACGCGGTATTCTGCTTCAGCCCCAGCGCCCCGGCGATCTCGCCCGCCCGCACCCCCCGCGGCGCGTGCCGCATCAGAAGCCGGAACACGGCAAGACGGCCCGCATGGCCCAGAACGGCAAATGTATCGGCGGCGGTTTCCATATCCATATTTCATGAATATGTGATTCGTCTCCGGTCGGCCAGTGAAGGTTTTGCAACGCCTCGCCCTGTACCAAGGGGGCCCCCCGGTGCAGTGCGGTACACTTCCGGCTCTGCCGCGGTCCTGCGACAGGAAAATGCAGGCCGATGGGATGGCAATTCTTGTGCGCAAAATGGCAGTGTTTTGCGCAACAGGTTGGAAGTGCTTCCGCGCCACGCTGAAAACCGATTTCCCCGCGGGGAAATGGCACGCCGACCGCCCCACGCATCGCATCTGCCAGCGCCCGATTTCCCCGCGGGGAAATCACCGACAGCCCCCGCGCACCAAACCCGATTTCCCCGCGG
>DAIEJF010000063.1 GCA_027351005.1 Paracoccaceae bacterium
GACCGTGCCCTGCGCGCTCAGCCGGTAGCCGCTGCCGGTCAGGCTGACCTCGGGCAGGGCGATGGGGCCGTGGGTCTTCCAGCCGAAGGCGATCCGCCCGGTCAGCGCGTCGCCCAGGGCCGCCGCCAGCGCCGGATCGGCGGGGGCGAGGCCCGTAGCCGCAAGATCGACGGTGCCATCGACCGAGCCGCCTTCGGGTGCCCTGGCGATGTGGCCGCCGCCCGCCAGCGTCAGCCCCGCCGCCCGCAGGTCGGGCCGGTCCAGCCCGGTCAGGTCGATCCGGCCCTGCCAGCCGTCGCCCTGCGCCTTGTCGAACCGCACCGACAGCGCGGCGTGATCGATCCGGGTCGGGGGTCCGGGCAGCGGCACCAGCACCGGCGCGCCGTCGGTGGCGGCGATCCGGCCAGTCAGGTCGATCCGGTCGGGCAGGCCGTCGGCCCCGATCCGCACCTGGCCGCCCAGCGTGATCGCCTGCGCCGCCAGCGTCAGCTTCGGCAGATCCAGCGTGCCGTCGGGGGCGATGCTGCCGGTGACCGCCAGCCGCATGTCGGGCCCGAAGAAGGCCCGGTAATCCGGCGCGAAGAGGGGGGCGATGTCGCCTGCCAGCTCGGCGGTGAAGTGTCGCCCCGCCGCCCCGCCGCCATCTGGCGCCGGGTCGCTGGCCAGCGTGACCTTGCCGGTCAGCCGGTCCTGCCCGTCGGTGACCAGGTGGATATCGGCCGCGTAGTGGTCCAGCGGGCCGGTCCCCGCCACCGTCAGCATGACCGCAGGTGCCCCCGGAATGCCGATCAGGGTGGAAAGCAACCCGCCCGCCGCCTCATCCGCCGTCAGGTTCAGCGACAGTTGCCGCGTGGCATTGGCATAGCCCGCATCCAGCGCGAACCGGCCACGGGGGCCGTCGATCCGGTCGATGTCCAGCTTGGCGGCGCCCTCGCCCCCCGCCAGCCGCAGGCTGCCGGTCACGCTGACCACGGCCGCGGTGCCCAGAAGCGGCGCGCCAAGCTCGACCCGCTTTGCCGCGATCTTCCCGATCGAGACGGAAACCGGCAATTCCGGCAGGCTGAAGCCGCCCGCCTCGGCCGACGGGGGCGCGGCGGGTCCGGGGCGTGGGGCGCGGGCGACGATGATGTCGTCGGCCGAAAGCTCGTTCACCTCGATCTTGCCGGACAGCAGCGCGGCGCGGCTCCAGTCCAGCACCACGCCCTTCAGCGTCAGCCAGACGCCCTCGCTGTCGGCAACGGTCAGTCCCTGCATCGTCGCCCGCGAGGACAGCGCGCCGGCAAAGCCCGTGACCGTGACCGTCCGCCCCGGGCCCGACAGGCTTTGTTCCAGCGTCGTCGCCAGAAACCCCTTGTCCTGCGCCAGAGCGAGCGCGGGGATCAGCCACAGAAGAAGCGCCAGCCACCGCATCAGAAGGCCTGCCCGATGCCGATGTAAAGCTGCAACCCCCGGCCGGTGTCGCCCTGCACCGGCATCGCGGCATCCAGCCGGATCGGCCCGATCCCTGTGTTGTAGCGCAGGCCAAGGCCCGCGCCCGCCTGCCAGGCGCCGCCGTGGAAGCTGGTCGCGCCGACATAGCCCGCGTCATAGAAGGCCACGACGCCGATGGTCCGGGTGACGGCCGTCCGCAGTTCGCCCGACAGGCCCAGGAACGCCTGCCCGCCGCTGCGCTGCGTCGGGCTGATCGCGTAGACGCCAAGCGACTGGTAGGGCTGGCCGCGCACCGTGCCGCCCCCGCCCGAGTAGAACAGGTAATCCCGCGGGGTCGCCACCAGCGCGGGGCCCGTCACGGCGCCCACCTGCAGCCGTGCGGCCGCCACCACCCGGCTGCCAAGCGGGGCATAGCCGCGCGCGTCCAGCTTGATCTGCGCCCCGGTCCCGGTGCCGCCAAACCCGACGAAGGGCATCAGCGACAGGTCTGCATAGACCCCCTTGTGCGCATCCAGTTGCGAATCCCGGTTGTCCCAGGTGGCGCCCAGTTGCAGGCTTGCCGCGCGATAGGATGTCGTGCCGGTCGTATCCGTCACGCGTTCGCTGTCGAAGCCAAGACCGTAACGGAAGGTCAGCCTGTCGTTCACGATGCGCTTCTGCCCGACCCCCAGCGACAGGATGTTCGCGTCATAGTCGGTCAGGTTCTCGCGGGAGATGGTGGAGAATCCATAGACGGAGGTATCGGCGCTGAAGGTCGCGGGCCGGTCGATCCGCGCCGAAAGGCTGTAGCTGCGGCCGCCGGTCTGCGCGGCGATCCCGTCGACCTTGCCTTCCAGCTTGAACTGTTCGGCCCCGCCGAACAGGTTGCGATGCAACAGGAAGGCCGACAGGCTTGCCCCTTCCGAACTGGAAATCGCGGCGCCGAAGCCCAGCCGCCGCGGCCTCTGGTCGACCACTGCCGCCGTCACGTCCATCGTGTCGCCGGGGCCCAGCCTCTCGGCCTCGCTGAGCGCGACCGAGGCGAAGGCGCCGGTGCGGCGCAGCCGGTTGGCCACCCGCTCCAGCGTCTTCGGGTCATAGACGGTGCCGGTCGGAAAGCCCGCGATGGCCTGCAGCCGTTCGGCCCGCACGTGCGATGTGCCGGTGAAACCCAGCCTGCCCAGCGTCACCACCGGGCCGGGGGTCAGCGTCACGTCCACGTCCAGCGTGCCGTTGCGGTGATCGGCCACGGCCTTCTGGTCCTTCACCGCAACCTTGGCATGCCCGTCGCTGCGCCAGGCAAGCCGCGCGTCATCCACCGCGCCCGCCACCTCGCCCGCCCGCGCGGGTGCGCCGGGGCTGAACCCATCGGGCAGTCGGGTGCCCGGCGCCAGCGGCGCGATCCGGGTCTGGCCAAAGACGAAAGCGGGGCCGGGCGTCACCTCGACCTGGATGCGGTCGATCCGGGCAGGCGCATCCAGCGGCGCGATGCCTGCGGCCTCTTTCCCGTCGATCAGGATGTGGATGACCGGCCCGTAATGGCCCGCGGCATAAAGCGCACCGATCAGCGCGCCGTAATCTGCCCTTGCGGCGGCGAAGAGGTCCTGCGGTTGCGCATTTCCGGCCGCCTGGGTCGACAGGATGACCGAGGCCGCCTTCAGCGCCGACAGCAGGGTCTTGTCGGCCCCCGGCGCGGTGAAGTCTACCTGGGTCGCCGCCAGCGCGGGGGCCGCCATTACCGCCAGCGCCACCGGCGCAAGCCATCGTCCTCGCCTGTGAACCGCAATGCCCACCGCTTTCCCCCCTGACAGGGCAACCTTTGCATGGCGACCTTGCGGCTGCAACCGCTGCGCGCCCGGCTGGCGGCCTGCCGCCCGACGCGGGCGCACGGTTCCGCACCAGGGCCACCATACCCTGCAGCCTCCCCCTTTCCCGGCGTCACAGGGCGTGCTTCACTCGGTACCGAACCAGAGGATACCGGACCATGCGATACACCCTGCTTGCTGCCGCCGCCGCGACCGCCGCGCTCGTCATCCCGCAGGCGCGGGCGGCCGATCTGCCGCCCGCCGTCACCGATCAGGATTACGCGCCGGTGAACCTCGACGAGGCGAAGCTGGGCCAGCTTCTGTTCTACGATCCCGTCCTGTCGGGCAACCGCAACATAGCCTGCGACACCTGCCACAACCCCACGCTCGGCACCTCGGACGGGGTATCGCTCGACATCGGCGAAGGCGGCATCGGCCTGGGCCCCGACCGCCATCCGGGGCCGACCAACATCCCCGAACAGCGAATCGAGCGCAATGCGCCCGCCCTGTTCAATCTGGGGGCCAAGGCCTTCACCATCATGTTCCACGATGGCCGGATCGAGGCCGATCCGACCCGGCCTTCGGGGCTGCGGACGCCGATGGAAGACGACATGGTGCGCGGCTTCGCCTCGGTCCTGTCGGCGCAGGCGATGTTTCCGGTGCTGGCGCAAGACGAGATGGCCGGAAACGCCGCCGAGAACGACATTTCCAAGCTGGTGCGGGAAGGCCGGATCACCGGCCATGGCGGCGCGTGGGAGGCCATCGCCGCCCGCGTCGCGGCGATCCCCGCCTACAAGGCGAAGTTCGAACAGGTCTACCCGGGCATCCGCAACGGCGCGCCGATCGCCTTCACCGACGTCTCCAACGCCATAGCGGCCTTCGTGGCCTTCGAATGGCGCTCGGATACCTCGCCCTTCGATGCCTATCTGCGCCATCAGAGCGACCTGCCCGCCGAGGCCAAGGCCGGGTTGGACCTGTTCTATGGCCGGGCGGGCTGTTCCGCCTGCCATTCCGGCCCGTTCCTGACCGACAACAAGTTCCACGCGATGGGCGAGCCGCAGCTTGGCCCCGGCAAGACCGAACGCTTCGAAACGAACCAGCGCGATCTGGGCCGGTTCAAGGTGTCGAACGATCCGGCCGACATGTATGCGTTCCGCACCCCGAGCCTGCGCAACGTGCTGCTGACCGGCCCCTGGGGCCATGACGGGGCGCATTCCGACATGAAGTCCTTCATCCGCTACCACGCCGACCCGGTGGCCGGGGCCGCGACCTATCGCCCGCAGGCGATCTTTCCCAAGGGCTATGTCAGTACCAAGGATGACTGGGCGGCCTGGAATGACCCGGCCGACCGTCAGGCGATCCTGGCTGCGGTGAAGACCAAGCCGGTGACCCTGAGCGACGCGGATGTGGATGCGATCTACGCCTTCCTGGGCACACTGACCGACCCCGCGGCGCTGAAGGGGCGGCTGGGCGTGCCGACCGCGGTGCCCAGCGGGTTGCCGGTGGATACCCCGGTGCGCCAGCCCACGAACTAGGCCGGTCGGGCCCCCGCGCCTAGTAGAGGGGGCCCACCTTCAGCCCCGCGCCCTCGGCGCGCAGGCTCCACTTGCCGTTCACCGGCACGCTGGCCCAGTCGGATTTGGTGCCATCCGGCCAGACCACCCGCACCTCGGCCGCGTCGGCCGTGCCAAGACCGAAGTGGATCGGCGTCAGGTGCCCCGAGGCATGGCCGCCGCCCACGGTGATCTCCTGCTCCTGCCAGCGGTCGCCCGCCTTCACCTCGACCCAGGCGCCCACGGCATAGGCATTGCCGCCGCTGTCCATGCGCGGCTGAACCTCCAGCCAGTGGTTGGCGCCCGGCGTGTCGTTCTGCCAGACCTCCATCGGCGCGCGGCGGTTGACCACCACCAGATCAAGCTTGCCATCGCCGTTCAGGTCCACCAGCGCCGCCCCGCGCGACCGTTCCGTGGTGCCCACACCCGCGGCATCGGCCTTTTCGACGAAATGGCCGTCTGGCTGTTGCATCAGAAGGTTGTTGGGGTCCTTCGAGGCGTTCGAGGGCATCTGCTCGACGTTGCCCTTGGCGATGAACAGATCCATCCGCCCGTCATTGTCGACATCGGCGAACTCGGCGTGCCAGCCGGTGGCGGGGCGGCCGTCGTCGCCCTTGTAGGGGCGCTGCGCATAGGTTCCGATCGAATAGGGCGCGGGTTTGAGCGTGCCCTTCTGGTTCAGCTGCAAGAGCTGGTCGCCCATCGAGGTGGTCATGACATCGGGGTAGCCGGTTCCGAAAAGGTCGGCGCTGGCGATGCCCATGCCCCAGAGCGAGACCTTGGGCCAGCCTTCCTCTGCGGTGAATTCCTTCACCGGGTTCAGGTGCCACATCTGTTCATAGCCGCCACTGACATAATACTGCCGGTCGTTGGCCACCCGCAGCGTGCGTTCGCCGTTGCGCCGCCAGTCGGAAATCAGCATCGACAGGGTGCAGAAGCTGGGCTTCAGCGGGATCGGCGTGCCGAACCGGCGGCCGTCGCCGTCCGGGCGGATCAGGAAATCGGTATCGCAGGCAGAAAACGGCCCGTTCGGGTCCTTGCGGTTCACATAGTTGCCGATGGCGATCGTGGGCCAGCTTTGCCCTGCCTCCCATGTCGCGGCAAAGGCGGTTGTCCAGCGGTCGCCCGGGTCCAGCCCCCATTGCGCGGTCACGTCGGTGAAGGTGCAGTCCGGCCCGCCCTTCAGCACGGCAAAGCCGCCCGCCCGCATCACGAAAAGGTCGGCCCAGCCGTCGCCGTCGATGTCGATCGGATAGGCGCCGGTCACATCGGTTTGGGCGGGAATGTCGCCCAGCCGGAAGGTGATGGGCTGCCCCGGCCCGGCGGTGGTGTTCACGAAAAGCCGCGACGGCCCCGCGCCGCCCGCGACATACATCGAAGGGTATCCCGAATGGTTGCAATCAAGCACGGCGACGCCGCCGCCCACGTAATGCTCCCACCCGCCGGAATAGACCTGCACCGCGGGCAGGTCCTTGGCGCGGTCGATGAAATGCGGATCGGGCGCGGGCAGGGCGGCGGCCGGGGCGGCGGACAGAAGAAGAAGCGCCGCGGTCTTCATTGCGCGGCCATTTCCCGCGCGGGGACCAGCAGGCCATCGGTCACCGCCGACAGGGCCAGCGCCGCCGCGCCATGGGCCCAGAGCAGGTCGCCCCAGGCGTGGATCTCGATCTTCGGCGCGGGGCGTCCGGTGTTCAGCATCAGGGCCTCCATCTCGGCCAGCGTATCGGCCGCATACAGGTAATCATAGCGCATCCGCTCGCCCGACAGGATGATCAGTTCCGGGTCGAACAGGTTCACCACATTTGCCAGCCCGACCGCCAGATACCGCCCCGCCCGGCGAAAGATCGACCGCGCGGCGGCGTTGCCCGCCTTGGCGTGGTCGTACAGGCTTTCCAGCAGCACGCCCACCGACTGGCTTTCCTTGTGGGTCCAGTTCAGCGCGGTGGTCGCCTCGCGCGCCAGCGCGTAGTCGGCGATATAGGCTTCCAGACAGCCGCGCTGGCCACAGCGGCACAGCGCGCCATCCAGTTGCACCTTGGTGTGCCCCAGTTCCATCCCCAGCCCCTGCGCGCCGCGGTAGATGCGGTGGTTCAGCACGAAGCCCATGCCCACGCCGTGCTCGATGGTGACCACGGCGAAATCCGACAGGGTACGCCCGGCGCCGAACCACAGTTCGGCCAGCGTCACAAGGTTGGCGTCATTGTCGATATGCACCGGCAGGCCGAAGCGATGCGCCGCCGCGGCGCCCAGCGGGGTCTGGCGATCTGACAGCACCGGCGACCACAGCACCATGCCGCCCGCCTTGTCCACGAACCCCGGCACGCCCAGCCCCACCGAGCTCAGCGCCGTGCGCGACAATCCCGCGCGGGCGCAGACGCGGTTGAGCATGTGTTCGCTGGCATCCAGAAGCGTCGCCAGATCCATCGAGCCGGGCCGCCGCGGCACCGTCTCGCTGGCGATCAGGCGTCCGGCGAAGTCGACGATCACCGCGGTATGTTCGCGGTCCGACAGCTTCATGCCGGCCACGCGATGGGCGTCGGGGCGCACCCCCAGTTGCACCGCGGGGCGGCCGCGCCCGGTTTCGGGGTCGCGCGGGGCGGCGCTTTCCTCGATCAGCCCCGCCTCGATCAGTTCCGATGTGATGGTGGTCACCGAGGCCGGGCTGACCCCCAGATCCTTGGCCACCTGCACCCGCGCGATCAGGCCCGCGGCGCGCACGCGTTCAAAAACCTGCTGGCGCAGCGGGCGCAGCGTCTCGGACAGCGGGGGGATCAGCGGGCCACAGCCCGGCATCTGCGTATGTTCGGCCAGACGAAGCTCACCCATGCGGGGCATTTATTCGACTCCCAAACAAAAAAAGTCAAACTTCCTGCCATTTTGCAGGCATTCCCGCCGCATCGCAGCATTTTCGAAGCCATGACGGCCTGATCCGCAGCTATCCGCATAATTTATATTTTGACAACTAAATTTATTGCGGTCATTTTTCCCGCGTGTCGGCGAATCCGTCGGCCCGGCCAGTCCTTGGCCGCATCTCAGGGAGGATCTTCATGCGCAAAGCGCTATTCCTGGCCGCCATCATGCTGGCCACCACGTCCAACTACGCCCTTGCCAGTGGCAAACTGATTGCCGTGTCCTGGAAGACCTTCCAGGAAGAGCGCTGGAAGACCGACGAAGCTGCGATCAAGGCCGTCGTCGAGGCCGCTGGCGACAAGTACATCTCGACCGACGCGCAGAACTCTGCCCAGAAGCAGGCCGCCGACATCGAAGGGCTGATCGCGCAGAAGCCCGACGTCATCATCGTGGTTGCCTATGACTCGGACGGCATCCTGCCCTCGATCAAGGCGATCAAGGACGCCGGGATCAAGGCGATCTCGTACGACGTGCAGTTCGAAGATCCGGATTCGCTCTACATCACCTTCGACAACGTCGGCGTCGGCCGCCTGATGGCCAAGACGATGCTGGCCCACGGCAAGAAGGAAGGCAACTTTGCCTTCATCAAGGGCGACAAGGGCGACCCGAACGCGACCTTCCTCTTCTCGGGCATCCAGGAAGTGCTGAAGCCGGAAATCGACTCGGGCAAGATCAAGGTCGTCTGCGACACCTTCACCGACGGCTGGAAGCCCGACAACGCCCAGAAGAACATGGAGCAGTGCCTGACCGCCAACAACAACAAGGTTGACGCGGTCATTTCCGAAAACGACGGCATGGCTTCGGGCGTCGTGGCGGCGCTGACGGCGCAGGGCCTTGCGGGCTCGGTTCCGGTCACGGGCCAGGACGGTGACAAGGCCGCGCTGAACCGCGTGGCGCTGGGCACCCAGCTTGTGTCGGTCTGGAAGGACAGCCGCATCCTCGGCAAGGAAGCTGGCATGGCGGCGGTCGCTCTGGCCGACGGCAAGCCGGTCAGCTCGCTCAAGGGTGTCAGCACCTTCTCGTCGGGCAAGAAGGGCGTGAAGATGAACGCGATCCTGCTGCAACCCGATCCGATCACCAAGGCGAACCTTGAAGACGTGATCAAGGCCGGCTGGGTGACCAAGGCCGAAGTCTGCGCCGGCGTGAAGGCGGGTGCCGTGAAGGCCTGCGACTAAGGCCACAGCCGCCTGACACAACCATAAGCCGCGCCGCCACACGCTCGACGGCGCGGCTTTTTCACCGAAAAACGACAAGCGACGCGTGCCGCCGCAGGGGGCCGCGCCGGGCCTGATCGCAGGAGAGGTCGAATGGCAACGGAAAAATCGTTGAATGCGCCGGGTGTGCAGAAGGAAGGGCCGATCCGCTCCTTCCTCAGGGCCACCGAACTGGATACCCGCATTCTCGGCATGGTCGGTGCGCTGCTGCTGATCTGGTGCACCTTCGACATCCTCAGCGGGCTTGTCCGCCCGAATGACGGCCTTCTGGGCGGATCGTTCCTGACGCCGCGGAACCTCTGGACCCTGCTGGTGCAGACCTCGTCGATCGCGGTCATGGCGACCGGCATGGTGCTGGTCATCGTGATGCGGCAGATCGACCTGTCGGTGGGCTCGATGCTCAGCATGCTGGCCGTGGCGGGCGCCGTGGTGCAGGTGTTCCAGCTTGGTCCCTGGCTTGGCGTCGGCCACCCGGTGATCTGGATCGCGGGTGTCGTGACCTGCCTGATCTTCGGCACGCTCGTCGGGGCGTTCAACGGCGTCCTGACCGCATATCTGCAGATCCCGTCGTTCATCGTGACGCTGGGCGGGCTGATCGCCTACAGCGGCATCGCCTTCCTGCTGGCCAGCGGCGTCACGATTGCGCCGATGGACCGCACCTTCGACATCATCGGCGGCGGTGTGCCGCAGTCCTGGCTCGGGCCCTTCTGGAGCTGGCTGCTGGCCCTTTTGGCCTGCGGGCTGATCGTGCTGGCGCTTATCAACGGGCGCAAGCAGCGCCGCAAGTTCAACTTTCCCCTGCGCCCGATCTGGGCCGAGGTCGCGCTGGCGGCGATCGGCGCGGTCGCGGTGCTGGGCACCACGGCGGTCGTGAATTCCTATGCCTGGCCATTCATGCTCATCAAGCAATATGCGCAGGCGCATGGCGTCACCATCCCGCCGGGCGTGCAGAACAACGATGGCGATGCCATCTGCATGGCGGGCGACCAGGTCGTGCGCTGCACCGAGGGGCTGATCTACTACACGGGCTATTCGCTGCCGGTGCTGATCACGCTGGCGGTGGGCGCGGCGATGACCTTCGTGGCGACGCGCACCAAGTTCGGCCGCTACATCTACGCCATCGGCGGCAACCCCGAGGCGGCAGAGCTGGCCGGGATCAACACCCGCATGGTGACGGTGAAGGTGTTCGCGCTGATGGGGTTCCTTGTCGGGCTGTCGGCCATCATCTCGTCCGCCCGGCTTGACGCGGCCACCAACGCGCTTGGCCAGTCGAACGAACTCTATGTGATCGCCGCGACGGTGATCGGTGGCACGTCGCTGGCCGGTGGCGTCGGCACCGTCTATGGCGCGCTTCTGGGCGCCCTGCTGATGCAGTCGATCCAGTCCGGCATGCAGCTTCTGAACCTGCCGGCGGCGTTCCAGAACATCGTCGTGGGCACGGTTCTGGTGCTGGCCGTCTTTGTCGACCAAGTCTATCGCCGCCGCGTGAAGTGAGGAGGACATCATGACCGCACCCCTTGTCGAAATGCGCAACATCTCGGTGTCCTTCGGCGGCATCAAGGCCGTGGACAACGTGACCGTGGATCTCTACCCCGGCGAGGTCGTCGGCCTCCTGGGCCACAACGGCGCCGGGAAATCCACCCTGATCAAGGTTCTGTCGGGCGCCTACAAGCGCGATGGCGGGACCATCCTGATCAACGGCGAAGAGGTCGACATCAACAACCCGCGCGATGCGAAGGGCTACGGGATCGAGACGATCTATCAGGCGCTTGCGCTGGCCGATAACGTCGATGCCGCCTCGAACCTGTTCCTCGGCCGCGAGCTGATGACCAAGTGGGGCACGCTGGACGACGTGGCGATGGAGGCCGCGGCCCGCAAGGTGATGGGTCGGCTCAACCCGAACTTCCGCCGGTTCAAGGAGCCGGCGAAGTCGCTGTCGGGCGGCCAGCGTCAGTCTGTCGCCATCGCCCGGGCGATCCTGTTCAATGCGCGCATCCTGATCATGGATGAACCCACCGCCGCGCTTGGTCCGCAGGAAACCCGGATGGTGGCAGACCTGATCCAGGAACTGAAGCGGCAGGGGATCGGCATCTTCCTGATCGACCATGACATTCACACCGTCATGGAGCTTTGCGACCGGGCCAGCGTCATGAAGAACGGCCAGCTTGTCGGCACCGTCAAGGTGGACGAGGTGACCGACGACGACATCCTCGGCATGATCATCCTGGGCAAGAAGCCGGAAAAGGTCGCGTGATGTACCTGGGGCTCGACCTCGGCACCTCGGGTCTGAAGGGTATCCTGATCGACGACGCACAGAAGGTGGTGGCCGAAGCCTCGGCCCCCCTTTCCGTCAGCCGTCCGGCCGATGGCTGGTCGGAACAGTCGCCTGCCGACTGGATTGCCGCGACCGAGGCGGTTCTGGATGCGCTGGCGGCGGAACGGTCGCTGGATGCGATCCGCGCCATCGGCCTGTCGGGCCAGATGCACGGGGCGACCCTGCTGGATGCCTCGGGCGAGGTGCTGCGCCCCTGCATCCTGTGGAACGACACGCGGGCGCATGAAGAGGCGGCCGAACTGGATGGCGACCCCATCTTCCGGCGCATCACCGGCAACATCGTCTTCCCCGGCTTCACCGCGCCCAAGCTGATGTGGGTGAAGCGCCACGAGCCTGCGCTGTTTGCCCGCGTGGCGCGGGTGCTGCTGCCCAAGGATTACCTGCGGCTCTGGCTGACGGGCGAGCATGTGGCCGAAATGTCGGATGCTGCGGGCACGAGCTGGCTTGATACCGGCGCGCGTGACTGGTCGGATGCGCTTCTGGCGGCCACGGATCTGTCGCGCGACGCCATGCCCCGGCTTGTCGAAGGCTCCGACGTGTCGGGCGTGATCCGGCCGCAACTTGCGTCGCGCTGGGGCTTGCGGCGCGATGTGGTGATTGCGGGCGGTGGCGGCGACAACGCGGCGTCGGGCGTGGGTGTCGGCGTGGTGCGGGCGGGCGAGGCCTTCGTCAGCCTGGGCACCTCGGGCGTGCTCTTTGCCGCCAACGATGGCTATCAGCCCGCGCCGGATACCGCGGTTCACACCTTCTGCCACGCCCTGCCGGGCGCCTGGCACCAGATGGGCGTGATCCTAGCCGCGACCGATGCGTTGAACTGGTTTGCCGGGCTCGTGGGCTCGGATGCGGCAAAGCTGACGGGGGATCTTGGGGCGCTGCGGGCGCCGGGCAAGACGCTGTTCCTGCCCTATCTTGGCGGCGAGCGGACGCCGCTGAACGATGCGGCGATCCGTGGCGCCTTCCTTGGGCTGGAACATGCCACCGACCGCGCCGCCGCGACCCGCGCCGTGCTGGAGGGCGTCACCTTCGCCATCCGCGATTGCCGCGACGCGCTGGCCGCCACCGGCACCACGATCCAGAGCCTGCTGGCCGTCGGCGGCGGCTCGCGATCCGACTACTGGCTGCGGGCGATTGCCACGGCGCTGGGCACGCCCGTGCAGGTGCCTGTGGCGGGCGACTTCGGCGGTGCCTTTGGCGCGGCGCGGCTGGCCATGATGGCCGCCACCGGCGCAGGTGCCGAAATCGCCACCGCACCCGCCATCGCGCGGATGGTGGAGCCCGATGCGAAACTTCTCTCTGCCTTCGATGCGGGCCATGCCCGCTACCGCGCCGCGCAGGGCGCGGTGCAGGGCCTGACCTTCTGAGGACCAGATATCATGACCGACTTTTTTAACGGCATCCCGGCCATCCGCTACGAAGGCCCGGACAGCGACAATGAATTCGCCTTACACCATTACAACCCCGACGAGGTGGTGATGGGCAAGCGGATGGAGGACCACCTCCGCTTCGCGGTCGCCTATTGGCACAGCTTTGCCTATCAGGGCGGCGACCCTTTCGGCGGCCAGACCTTCGAGCGTCCGTGGTTCGGCGACAGCATTGCGTTGGCCAAGCTGAAGGCCGATGTGGCCTTCGAACTGTTCGACATCCTGAATGCGCCGTTCTTCTGCTTCCACGATGCCGACGTGCGCCCCGAGGGCCGCGATTTCGCGGAAAACACCCGCAATCTGGAAGAGATCGTCGATTACGTCGCGGCCAGGATGGAACGGTCGAAAACGAAGCTGCTCTGGGGCACCGCGAACCTCTTCTCGGACCGCCGCTACATGGCGGGGGCGGCCACCAATCCCGATCCGGATGTCTTCGCCTTTGCCGCGGCCACGGTGAAGACCTGCATCGATGCCACCCACAAGCTTGGCGGGGCCAACTATGTCTTGTGGGGCGGCCGCGAGGGCTATGAGACGCTCTTGAACACCGACCTTGGCCGCGAAGCCGAACACATGGCGCGGTTCCTGCACATGGTGGTCGAGTACAAGCACAAGATCGGCTTCAAGGGCACGATCCTGATCGAGCCGAAGCCGCAAGAGCCCAGCAAGCACCAGTATGACTATGATGTGTCGACCGTTTACGGGTTCCTGAAGCGGTTCGGGCTGGAACGCGAGGTGAAGGTGAACATCGAGCAGGGCCACGCCATCCTGGCCGGCCACTCGTTCGAGCACGAGATCGCCACGGCGGCCAGCCTTGGGATCTTCGGGTCCATCGACATGAACCGCAACGATTACCAGTCGGGCTGGGATACCGACCAGTTCCCCAACAACGTGCCCGAAGTGGCGCTGGCCTATTACGAGATCCTGCGGGCGGGCGGCTTCAGCACCGGGGGGACCAACTTCGACGCCAAGATCCGGCGCCAGAGCCTGGACCCCGCGGATCTGGTGCTGGCCCATGTGGGCGGCATGGATACCTGCGCCCGTGGCCTGAAGGCCGCCGCCGCGCTGCTGGAAAGCGGCGAACTGGAGGCCGCGCGCAGGGCCCGCTATGCGGGCTGGGATACCCCGGCCGCGCAGGCGATGCTGAAGGGCGGGCTGGCCGAGGCCGCCGCGCGCGTGCAGGCCGAAGGGATCAACCCCGCGCCGAAATCGGGGCGGCAGGAGCGGCTGGAAAACCTCTGGAACCGGTTCGTATGATCCGAGGTCACGGAAGATGCCGGGGCGGGGCTGACAGAGGCGCCCGCCCCTTGCTATGACGGGCGCATGAGCCAGCGCCCCCGCCTGACCAATGCCGCCGCCCGCCATCTGTTCCTGGCCCGTCACGGGCTGTCTGAGGTGGTCGGTGGCACGCCCGACGTGGCCGCCCTGGCGCAGGCGCTGGGTTTCGTGCAGGTCGACAGCATCAACACCGTCGAACGCGCGCATCACATGATCCTGCGGGCGCGCGCCAGCGGCTACCGGCCGGAGATGCTGCGCCCCGCGCTGGAGGATCACCGCCACCTGTTCGAGCACTGGACCCATGACGCTGCGGTGATCCCGGCGGAATTCTACCCTCACTGGCAGCTTCGCTTCGCGCGCGAGCGTGCAACGCTGGCCGACCGCTGGAAGACCTGGCGCGACCCCGAATATCTGTCGCGACTGGACGATGTGCTGAACCGCATCGCGCGCGACGGCCCGGTGACCGCGGCGGAAACGGGCGCGGACGCGCCGAAGGCCAAGGGCGGCTGGTGGGAATGGCACCCCGACAAGACCGCGCTTGAATACCTCTGGCGCACGGGGGCGCTGGCGGTGGCGTGGCGTCGCGGGTTCCAGAAGGTCTATGACCTGGCCGAACGGGTGATCCCCGACGGCCATCGCAGCGCCGTTCCCGACCCCGCGGAAACGGTGGACTGGGCCTGCCGCGCCGCGCTCGACCGGCTGGGCTTTGCCACCTCGGGCGAACTGGCGGCGTTCTTCGCCACGGTGACACCCGCCGAGGCGAAAGACTGGTGCGCCCGCGCTCTTGCCCGGGGCGAACTGGTCGAAGCCGATGTGGAATGCGCCGACGGCAGCCTGCGCCGGTCGTACATGTGGGCAACCGAGGCGGGGCAGGCGGTGCCGCCGCCCGGCGGACGGCTGCGCATCCTGAGCCCGTTCGACCCCGCCCTGCGCGACCGTGCGCGCGCCGAGCGGCTGTTCGGCTTCCATTACCGGATCGAGGTCTTCGTGCCCGAGCCGCAACGCAAATTCGGCTACTATGTCTTTCCGGTGCTCGAGGGCGACCGGCTGGTGGGCCGCGTCGATGCCAAGGCCGACCGGCAGGCCGGGGTGCTGGCGGTGCGGGCCTTCTGGCCCGAACGCGGGGTAAAGCCGGGCGCCGGACGCCTTGCGCGGCTGGAGGCGGAGCTTCTCCGCCTGGCGCGGTTTTCAGGCTGCGACCGGGTCGAGATGGCCGCGGACTGGCTGCGCGAGCCGGTCTGAGCGGCGCGCCCGCGCCTCAGTCGAAGAACGGCGTCACCTGGGCCACGACCACCGAGTTTTCGGCCAGCGCGCGGTCCATCAGGGCCACTTCCTCGGCGCCCACGTCCTCGCCCGCCGCCTGGCGTTCCTCCAGCGTGCCGTAGCCCGTCACGTCCAGCGGCGCCATCTCGGCGGCTTTCAGCAGCGCCACCGTTTCGCGCACGGCTTCGGCCTCGTCCACGCCGGTCGCATAGCACAGAAGCCCGGCGCCGGTGGCGTTGTCCGGCAGGCCGTCGCCCGCGCAGCGGCCCACCTCCACCAGAAGGGTGAAGACGCGTTGCGGGCGGGGGGCTTTTTCCTCGGCCATGGCGGCGTCAGTCCCGCAGCAGCTCGTTGATCGAGGTCTTCGAGCGGGTCTGGGCATCCACCTTCTTCACGATCACCGCGCAGTACAGGTTCACCCCGCCCTTAGACGGCATCGAGCCCGCGACCACGACCGATCCGGCGGGCACCTCGCCATACATCACCTCGCCGGTTTCCCGGTCGACGATCTTGGTGGACTTGCCGATGAAGACCCCCATGCCCAGCACCGAGCCTTCGCGGATGATGCAGCCCTCGACCACCTCGGACCGGGCGCCGATGAAGCAGTTGTCCTCGATGATCGTGGGGCCCGCCTGCATCGGCTCCAGCACACCGCCGATGCCGACGCCGCCCGACAGGTGCACGTTCTTGCCGATCTGCGCGCAGGATCCGACGGTGGCCCAGGTATCCACCATGGTGCCGCTGTCGACATAGGCGCCAAGGTTCACGAAGCTGGGCATCAGCACCACGCCCGGCGCGATATAGGCCGACCGGCGTACGATGCAGTTCGGCACCGCGCGGAAGCCCGCGGCGCGCCATTCTGCATCGCCCCAGCCGGCGAACTTGCTGTCGACCTTGTCCCACCAGGTGCCGCCCTGCGGGCCGCCCGACTGCTGCGCCATGTCCTTCAGCCGGAAGCCGAGCAGCACCGCCTTCTTGGCCCACTGGTTCACATGCCAGGTGCCGTCGGCCTGCCGCTCGGCCACGCGCAGCGCGCCGGTGTCCAGCGCGGCAAGCGTTGCCTCGATGGCGTTGCGGGTCTCGCCGCGGGTGGCGGGGCTGATCGTGTCGCGGGCTTCCCACGCGGCTTCGATGGCGGCTTCGAGGTCGGTATGGGACATGGGTTCCTCCACGGGCTCGGATCACGCCGTTGGTCCTACACGAGACCGGCCCGCCGGGCAACGCGCTCTGGCGACCGGCAGGGGCGCGGATGCGACGGGGGCGAACTGGCCTTTGCGGCGCGGGCGGGATAGAGGAGAAACGAGTGCCGGAGGAGAGGCCATGACCGATGACCGCATCAGCCGTTTCCGTGCTGCGGACGAGGACAGCCGCCAGGTGCATGGCCTGCCCGATGCAGCGTCGGGCCACCCGGCCAGCGCCCGTCTGGCCTATGCCGATCTTGCCTTCCTGACCCGTGACGAGTTGCGCGGGGTGCGCCTGCAACTGGAGCTGGAGAAGGCCGAGCTGGAACTTCAGGCGCGCGGCATCCAGTCGACCGTGGTGATCTTTGGCAGCGCGCGAATTCCCGCGCCCGACGCGGCCTCTGATGCCGCGCCGGGGCTTGCGGCGCTGTCGGGGGCCTATGCCCAGGCACGGGATTTCGCGCGGGCGATCACCGAACGGTCGCTGCGGGGCGGCGGGCGCGACTGGGTGGTGGTGACCGGGGGTGGGCCGGGGATCATGGAGGCCGGCAACCGTGGCGCGGCCGAGGCCGGGGGGCTTTCGATCGGGCTGAACATCGTGCTGCCGCACGAACAGCACGCCAACCCCTGGGTCACGCCCGACCTGACCTTCACCTTCCACTATTTCGCGATCCGCAAGATGCACTTCCTGATGCGCGCGCGCGCCATCGCGGTGTTTCCCGGTGGGTTCGGCACGCTGGACGAGATGTTCGAGGCCCTGACCCTGGTGCAGACGGGCAAGAGCCGCAAGCGCCCCATCCTGCTCTTCGGGCGCGACTTCTGGTACCGGCTCATCGACTTCGACTACCTCGTCGCGACCGGCATGGTGAGCCCGGGCGACCTGGGCCTGTTCCACTTCGTCGAGACCGCCGAAGAGGCCTGGGAGCGCCTGG
>DAIEJF010000214.1 GCA_027351005.1 Paracoccaceae bacterium
CGCCCGGCAGCGGCCGGCCCGGCGGCCCCCGCACCCGCGGCGGCCCCTGCCCCCGTCACGACCGCCGCGGCAGGCCCGGCCAAGCCCGCCGCCGGATCGGAAAAGGCGATGTTGCAGATCGGCATCTTCTCGGTCGAGGAAAACGCGAAGCGCGCCGCAAAGGTGCTGAAGGGCAAGGGCCTGGCCTCTTCGGTGGTCAAGGAGGAAAGCCAGGGCAAGGCGCTGTGGCGCGTTCTGATCGGGCCGACCGACGCGGCCGGCCGTGACGCCGTTCTCGCGAAAGTGAAGGCGCTCGGCTTCGCCGATGCCTATTTCGTCACGAAGTAATTCAGGATCGGACCTCCCCCGCCAATGACCTTCCGCCTGCTTCCCCCGTTCGCCGTCCTTGCCACGCTGCTGGCCGCGCTGCCCGCAGCGGCCTTCGACACGCTGGCGCAGGCCGCCTATGTGGTCGACGTGAACACCGGCACCGTGCTTCTGAACAAGGACGGCGACACGGCCATGCCACCGGCGTCCATGTCGAAGCTGATGACGATCGACCTGCTGTTCCAGGCGCTGGCGGATGGGCGGGTGACGCTGGATACGACCTTCCCCGTCTCGACCAAGGCCAAGAGCATGGGCGGATCGACCATGTTCCTGAACGAACGTGACCGGCCCACGGTCGACCAGCTTATCCAGGGCATCATCGTGCTGTCAGGCAACGATGCCTGCGTGACAGTGGCCGAAGGATTGGCCGGGTCCGAGGACGCCTTCGCCGAGCAGATGAACGCACAGGCGAAGAAGCTGGGGCTGGTGAATTCGCATTTCGCCAATGCCTCGGGGTGGCCGAACCCCGGCCAACTGATGAGCATGCATGACCTGGCCACCCTGGCCATGCACATCATGAAGACCTATCCGCAATACTGGCACTATTTCTCGATCGAGAACTTCGCCTATGACGGGCGCGCGCCGGCGAACCAGGAAAACCGCGATCCGCTTCTGGGCAAGTATCCCGGTGCCGACGGGATGAAGACCGGGCATACCGAGGCGTCGGGCTACGGGCTGGTGGGCACCGCCAAGCAGGGCGACCGCCGGGTGCTGGTGGTGATGAACGGGCTGCCCACCATGGCCTCGCGCGGGACCGAGGGGGAAAAGCTGCTGAACTGGGCCTTCCACCAGTTCGCCGAAAAGACCGTGGCGAAGAAGGACGCGCCCGTGGCCGAGGCGCCGGTGTGGCTGGGCCAGAAGCGGACCGTGGCGCTGGTTCCCGCTGCGGATGCCACCATCCTGATGCCAGTCACGGCGGGCGCGACGGTGGATGCGAAGGTGGTCTACAGCAGCCCGGTGAAGGCACCCGTGAAGGCCGGGCAGCAACTGGCCGACCTGGTCATCAGCCAGCCCGACATGGCCGACCGGCATATCCCGCTGGTCGCGGCGACCGACGTGGCGCCCGCCGGGTTTCTCGGCCGGGTGAAGACCGCGGTCGCGGTGCTCTGGCGCGACTTCGGCGGGGCGGCGGCGACCGAGTGAGCGGGGCCGCGCGGGGCGCGTTCATCAGCTTCGAAGGCATTGACGGCTCGGGCAAGTCGACCCAGGCGCGCCGCCTGGCCGATCATCTGCGGGCCGACGGCCGCGACGTGGTGCTGACGCGCGAGCCGGGCGGATCGCCCGGCGCCGAGGAAATCCGGCGGCTGGTGCTGGAAGGCGACCCCGACCGCTGGTCGGCGGAAACCGAAATCCTCCTGTTCACTGCCGCGCGGCGCGATCATCTGGAAAAGACGATCCGCCCGGCATTGTCCGCGGGCAAGGTGGTCATCACCGACCGTTTCGCGGATTCCACCCGGCTTTATCAGGGTATCACTCGCGGCGACCTGCGCGGCGTGGTCGACCGGCTGCACAGTCTGATGATCGGGGTGGAACCCGATCTGACCTTCATCGTCGACATGGACCCGGCCGAGGGGCTGCGGCGCGCGCTGGCCCGGCGCGGGGCCGAGGAACGGTTTGAAAGCTTCGGCGAGACGCTTCAGGTGCGGATGCGCGACGGCTTTCTGGCGCTCGCGGCCGAATTTCCCGCCCGCTGCGTGGTGATCGATGGCGCCCGCAGCGTCGAGGCCGTGGCCGCCGACATCGCCGCCGTCGCGGCGCGGCGGCTGGCATGAGCGAGGATCTGGAACCCGACCGCGTGGACGGCGCGCCGCATCCGCGCGAAACTGCCGTGCTGCGCGGTCATGCGGCGGCCGAGGCCGCGTTTCTTGATGCCTTCACGTCTGGCCGCTTGCACCATGGCTGGCTGATTACCGGCCCGCGTGGGGTGGGCAAGGCCACGCTGGCCTGGCGGATCGCGCGCTTTCTGCTGGCGACACCCGAAGACGATGGCGGCCTGTTCGGCGCACCGCCACCGCCCAGTTCGCTGGAGGTGGCTGCAGATCACCCGGTCGCGCGACGCCTTTCGGCGCTGTCGGAGCCGCGGCTGAAACTGATCCGGTGCAGCGTCGATGACAAGACCGGTCGGCTGCGCAGCGTGATCGGTGTCGATGACGTGCGGGCGCTGAAGGATTTCTTTCACCTCTCGGCAGCCGATGGCGGGCGGCGCGTCGTCATCGTCGATCCGATGGACGAGATGAACCCGAATGCCGCCAATGCCCTGCTGAAGGAACTGGAGGAGCCGCCGAAAGGCGCCACCCTTCTCCTGGTGGCGCATCATCCGTGGCGGCTGCTGCCCACCATCCGCTCGCGCTGCCGCGAATTGCGGCTGGGCCCGCTTGATGCCGCCGAGATGGCCGAGGCGCTGAGCGCCGCCGGGGCCGATGGCGCCGATGCCGCCGCGCTGGCCGAACTTGCCGGTGGATCGGTGGGTGAGGCGATAAGGCTGGCAAATCTGGATGGCGTGGCAACCTACCGGGCGCTGGTCGCCCTGTTTGACGGGATGCCGCGCATTGACCGGCCCAAGGCGCTTGCCCTGGCCGACGCGGGCGCCCAGCGCGGCGCCGAGGCGCGCTTCGACCTGATCGCGACGCTGATCGAAACCTTCCTGGCCCGCGCCGCCCGCACCGGCAGCCTGGGCGCCCCCCCGCCCGAGGCGGTCCCGGGCGAGGCGGCGGTACTGGGCCGCCTGGCGCCCGATCCGCGGGCCGGACGGGTTCTGGCAGAATTGCAGCAGACGCTGGGCGCCCGGATGCGTGGGGGCAAGGCGGTCAACCTTGACCCTGCCGCGCTTCTGCTCGATACCCTCGTCAAGATCGAAGAAACGGCGGCCCCGCTGACCGCCCGCTGAGGCCAGATGACACCCGAAATCGTCGACAGCCACTGCCACCTCGACTTCCCGGATTTCGAGGGGGAACGCGATGCCATCGTGGCGCGGGCCGTGGCGGCAGGCGTGACCCGGATGGTGACCATCTGCACCCGCCTGCGACAGGCGCCCGCCGTGCAGGCCATCGCGGAAACCTATCCCGGCGTGTTCTTCGCCGCGGGCACCCATCCGATGAGCGCGGCGGATGAACCAATGGCGACGGTGGATGCGCTGGTGGCGCTGGCACGGCACCCGAAATTCGTGGGGATCGGGGAAACCGGGCTCGACTATCACTACACGCCCGACAGCAAGGCGGTGCAGCAGCAAAGCCTGCGCGTGCACATCGAGGCCGCGCGCCGGACGGGGTTGCCGCTGATCATCCACGCGCGCGACGCCGATGACGACATGGCCCAGATCCTGACCGAGGAATACCGCGGCGGCGCCTATTCCTGCGTGATGCACTGCTTCTCGTCCTCGGCCGCGCTGGCCGAGACGGCGCTGGGGCTCGGCTTCTACCTGTCGATGTCGGGCATCGCGGCCTTCCCCAAGTCGTCCGAGCTGCGGGCGATCTTCGCCGCGGCGCCGCTGGACAGGATTCTGGTCGAAACCGACAGCCCCTATCTGGCCCCCCCGCCCCACCGGGGGCGGCGCAACGAACCGGCCTATACCGCCCATACCGCGAAAGTCGGCGCCGAGGTGTTCGGGATCAGCTACGAGGCCTTCGCCCGCGCCACCTCGGCCAACTTCGACCGGCTGTTCGCCAAGGCGGCGGCCTTCGCAAGGGCGGCATGATGGACCGGCTCGTGTTCACCATCCTGGGATGCGGATCGTCGGGCGGGGTGCCGCGGCTGGGCGGGCACTGGGGGGCCTGCGACCCGAAGAACCCAAAGAACCGCCGCCGTCGCTGTTCCCTGCTGATCGAGCGGCACGGCGCGGGCGGCATCACCCGTGTGCTGATCGACACCACCCCCGACATGCGTGACCAGCTTCTGGATGCAGGCGTGGGCGAGCTTGATGCCGTGGTCTATACCCATTCCCATGCCGACCATGTGCATGGCATCGACGATCTGCGCCAGATCGTGTTCAACATGCGCAAACGGCTGCCGGTCTGGGCTGACGGGCCCACGCAGGATGCGCTTCTGTCGCGCTTCGGCTACGCCTTCGCCCAGCCCGAGGGCTCGCCCTATCCGCCGATCCTCGACATGCACACCATTCACGGGCCGCTGACGGTGCAGGGCGCGGGCGGTCCGGTGACGCTGACGCCGTTCAAGGTCAGCCACGGGGCGATCGACGCGCTGGGGTTCCGCATCGCGGGGCTGGCCTATCTGCCCGACGTGGTCGAGATCTACCCCGACGCATGGCCCGTGCTGGAGGGGCTGGACTGCTGGGTGCTCGACGCGCTGCGCCGCACGCCGCATCCCACCCATGCGCATCTCGCGCTGGCGCTGGAATGGATCGCCCGCGCCCGCCCGCGCCGCGCGGTGCTGACCAACATGCATCTGGATCTCGATTATGCAGAGGTGGCGGCCGAGACCCCCGACCACATCACCCCCGCCTATGACGGGATGACGATCGCCTTCGAGATCTGACGTGGAGGCGCTGGTCGAGGTCATCCTGCCGATCTTCCTTGTGCTGGGGTTCGGCTATGGCGTCCGCTGGCGCGGGGGGATCACCGATGACCAGGTGACAGGGCTGATGCGGTTTGCGCAGGGGTTCGGCCTGCCCTGCCTGCTGTTCCGGGCGATTTCGACGCTGGATCTTGGCCAGTCCTTCGATGTCCGGCTGCTGTTCAGCTTCTATACCGGCGCGCTGACCTCGTTCGTGATCGCTCTTCTGGCCGCGCATTTCCTGTTCCGCCGCGCGTGGGAGGATTCGGTGGCGATCGGCTTCGCCGCGCTCTTCTCGAACGGCCTGCTCCTGGGGCTGCCGATCACCCAGCGCGCCTATGGCGACCATGCGCTGACCGGAAATTTCACTGTGCTCGCCTTCCATTCCCCGTTCTGCTACGGCGTGGGCATCACCGTGATGGAGGTGGTGCGCCACCGCGGCCGAGGGTTCTGGCGGACCGCGCGGCAGGTGCTGCGGTCGATGTTCAGCAATTCGCTGGTGCTGGGGATCACGCTGGGCTTCATCGTGAACCTGACCCATCTGCCGGTTCCGCGCGTGGCGGGCGAAGCGCTCGACATGCTGGCCAAATCGGCCGTGCCCGTGGCGCTGTTCGGGCTGGGCGGCGTGCTTTACCGCTATCGCCCCGAAGGCGATTTCCGCATCATCGCGATGGTCTGCGCCTGTTCGCTGCTGCTGCACCCGGCGATCACCTACACCCTCAGCCGCAGCCTTGGCGTTTCGGTGCCCTATCTGCGTTCGGGTGTGGTGATGGCCGCGATGGCGCCGGGGGTGAACAGCTACCTGTTCGCCGACATGTACGGGGTGGGCCGCCGGATCGCGGCCTCGTCCCTGCTGCTTGCCACCGCGGCGACCGTCCTGACCGCCTGGTTCTGGTTGTCGATCCTGCCCTGATTACTGCGGGCTCATCCCGCGCAGCCGTTCACCGCGCCGACGCAGAAGTTCCAGCGTGGCCAGCATTGCAATCGAGATCACCACAAGGATCGTGGCCACCGCCAGAATCGCCGGGCTGATCTGCTCGCGGATGCCGTTCCACATCTGCCGCGGGATCGTCTGCTGGTCGGGCGCCCCGATGAACAGCACCACCACCACCTCGTCGAACGAGGTGACGAAGGCGAAGAGCCCCCCCGAGATCACTCCCGGCAGGATCAGCGGCATGATGACCTTGAAGAAGGTCGTCGTGGGGCTGGCGCCAAGGTTCGCGGCCGCCCGCGTCAGCGAATGGTCGAACCCGATCAGCGTTGCGGTCACCGTGATGATGGCAAAGGGAATGCCAAGCGTCGCATGGGCCAGGATCACCCCCAGATAGGTGCCTGCCAGCCGGAAGCCGAAGGCGTCATGCAGCGAGAAGTAGCCGAAATGGAGGCCGAAGGGGCTGAAGCTGAGGTAGGGGTAGGGCAGCCCCGGATCCGAGTAGAAGAAGAACAGCCCCGTGGCGGTGATGATGATCGGCACGATCATCGGCGAGATCAGTATCGCCATGATCGCCCGCCGGTAGGGCATCTCGGGACGCGACAGGCCAAGGGCGGCAAGCGTGCCGAGACCGGTCGACACCAGCGTGGCGAAGAAGCCGATGATGATCGAGTTCTTGGCCGCGTTCACCCATTTCGCGTTCTGCCAGACATCGGACCACCAGGCCCAGTTCCGTTCGTGCCCCGGTTCCTGCATGCCGAAGGTCAGCAGCTTGTCATACCATTGCATCGAATAGCCGGCCGGATCGAAATGCAGCATCTTCGAGGTGAAGGTGAAATACGGCTCGGCGTTGAAGCTGAGCGGGATCACCACGATGATCGGCGCGATCAGGAACAGCAGGACCGCGCCGCACAGGATACGGAACACCCAGCGCCAGAGCCGTTCAAGGGGCGATGCGTAGACGGGAAGGGCCATGGCGTCACCCGAGCTTGAGCTTGTCGATGCCCACCAGCCGGTCATACAGCCAGTAGAGCAGGATAACCGCCACCAGCAGCAGCGCAGCCAGCGCGGCCCCCAGCGACCAGTTGAGCGAATTCTGCAGGTGGAAGGCGATGAGGTTCGAGATCAGCTGCCCCGACGCCCCGCCGACCAGCGCGGGGGTGATGTAGTAGCCCACCGCCAGGATGAAGACGAGAAGCGAGCCCGCCCCGATCCCCGGCAGGGTCTGCGGGAAATAGATCCGGCGGAACGTTGTCCAGCTGGTGGCCCCAAGGCTGCGCGCGGCACGCGCATAGCTGGGCGGAATGGGCCGCATCACGGAATAAAGCGGCAGGATCATGAACGGCAGCAGGATATGCGTCATCGCAATGATGGTGCCGGTCTGGTTGTACATCATCGCCAGCCGATGCTGATTGTCGATGATCCCCAGCCAGACGAGGACGTCGTTCACCACGCCTTCCCGCTGCAACAGCACGATCCATGCCGTCGTGCGGACCAGAAGCGAGGTCCAGAACGGCAGAAGGACAAGGATCATCAGAAGGTTCGATTTCCGCAGCGGCAGCGTGGCCAGCAGGTGCGCGACCGGATAGCCCATCAGGAAACAGATGAAGGTGATCGCGGCGGCCAGTCCGAAGGTGCGCAGGAACAGCATGATGTAGATGCGCTGGTCCTGCGACACCTGCACGATATTGCCGTTCACGTCGCGCGTGCGGTCCAGCGCGGCCAGATAGAAATCGTCCGAGATTGCCGGCGCCACCCGCCGCATGGTGGCCCAGAGCATCGGGTCACCCCATTTCGGGTCTGCCGCCAGCAGCGCATCCTTGTAGGGCGGCTGCATCTGCGCCGCCTTCCGCGCAGTGGACGTGAAAAGCGATCGCGTACCCGGCATGTCGTAGTTGACACGCGTTCCGGCAAGCGGGGCGGTTCGTGCCGTGTAGCCGTCCTTCAGATCCAGCGCGACGGCGGCAAAGGCGGCCTCGTCCGGCGGGGTTCCGGCCGGGTGGGTCTGGAACCACTGCACCGTGCGGGGCATGTTGGCCGTGAAATAGTCGTTCTCGACCGATTGCTTCAGCAACTCGCCGATCGGCAGCACGAAGCTGACAAGAATGAACAGCAGCAGCGGCAGCACCAGCAGCAACGCGCGCCGGCGTGCGCGCGACTGGGCGCGGACCAGGGCCGCCTTCAGCGGCTTGCCATCCGCGGTTGTAAGCAGGGCGGCGGTCGTATCGGCCATCGTCACGTCCCGGGAGGGGGCGGCGCGAGCAAACCCCGCGCCGCCGTCTGCAAGGTCAGTTCGCGGCAAGCCACGAATTGAAGCGTTGTTCCAGCTCGGTGCCGTGGTCAGCCCAGAACGCCGAATCCACCGTGGTGGAGTTCTTCATGTTGTCCGGGTTGGTCGGCATGTTCGGCTTCATCTCGGTGACACCGTCCATGAACTTGCCCACCAGCGGACCCGACGACTTGCGCGCCGGACCATAGGCGATCCACTTCGCCTGCTCGGCCAGTTGTTCGGTCGAGGTGGCGAACTTGACGTATTCCATCGCCTCTTTCATGTGCGGGGCGCCCTTCGGGATCACGAACAGATCCCATTCCATCACCTGACCGTCCCACACGATCTTGAACGGCTTCTTGTCCGCGACCTGGGCGTTGAACAGGCGGCCGTTATAGGCGGTGGTCATCGCCACTTCGCCATCGGCCAGCAGTTGCGGCGGCTGTGCGCCGGCTTCCCACCACACGACATCCTTCTTGATCGCGTCGAGCTTCTTGAAGGCGCGGTCGACCCCTTCCGGCGTTCCCAGCACCTTGTAGACATCGGCCGCGGGCACGCCATCGGCCATCAGCGCGATTTCCAGGTTCACCTTGGCGCCCTTGCGCAGGCCGCGCTTGCCCGGATACTTCTTGGTGTCGAAGAAGTCGGCGATGGTGGTCGGCGGGTTGTCCTTGAACTTCGTCGTGTCATAGCCGTAGACGGTCGAGAAGACGATCGAGGCCACGGCACAGCCCGGCAGGGCGCCCGGCAGGAAATCCTGCGCGGCCGGGGTGCCATCGGGGGCGGGCGGCAGATCCTTCGGGTCGATCGGTACGATCAGGCCTTCGTCGCAGTAGCGGATCGCATCCGACATTTCCACGTCGGCCACGTCGGTGGTGACGTTGCCCGCCTCCACCTGCGCCTTCAGGGGCGTGGCGGGGTTGTCGGCGTCGATCATGTTCACTTCGATGCCGGTCTTTGCGGTGAACGGCTTGTCGTAGGCTTCGACCTGGCTCTTGCCGTAGGCACCGCCCCAGGACACCACGTTGATCGTCGTCTGGGCATGGGCGGCAACGGCCAGTGCCGTCAGCGCGGTCGAAAGGTAGATCGCTTTCTTCATTGTCGTCTCCCGTGTTGGTCGTCTGTTTTTCACTCGTATCGCGCGTGTCGTTGCACGCCCGGTCCTGCGGACTTACATCGGATCGAGCGCGCGGGCGTCCTGCGGGGCCCAGCCGATCCGGATCTTTTCGCCCGGCATCAATCTGCGCTGCCCGGTGGTGTTGCGGTTCTTGATCACGAAGTCATCGCTTCCCGCCACGCGCAGGCGGGTGCGGAAAAGATCGCCCATGTAGATGAATTCCAGAACCTCGGCCTCGATCGTATGGGCGCCCGGCGGAAGAAGTTCGGGCCGGAACTCGATCCGCTCGGGGCGAATCGACACCAGCGTCTTCTGCCCCTGCTGGGTCACGTTCACCGGGGTCGCGTCGATCAGTTCGCCCGTGGCCAGACGCACGGTGGCCCGCCCGCCCTCGATGCCCTCGACCGTGCCGGGAAGCTTGTTGTTCTCGCCGATGAACTGCGCAACGAAGCTGTTCTGGGGCTGTTCGTAAAGCTCGGCAGGGGCGGCAAGCTGCTGGATGCGGCCATCGTTGAACACCGCGATCCGGTCGCTCATGGTCAACGCCTCGCTCTGGTCGTGCGTGACATAGACCACGGTGATGCC
>DAIEJF010000069.1 GCA_027351005.1 Paracoccaceae bacterium
CCGACTATCGCCGGATGCCCTGGGCCAATGGTCGCGGCACGACAGTGGAACTTTGGCGCGAAGAGGCCGGGGGCAGGCTGGCCTTCCGCCTGTCGATGGCGTCGGTGACTGAAGATGGGCCGTTTTCGCCGTTTCCGGGCATCGATCGGGTCTTGACCGTCATCTCGGGTCCGGGTTTCCGGCTGGTTGGCCCCGGTCACGACCTGCGCGCCGAACCCCTGCGGCCGGTCGCCTTTCCGGGCGACGTTCCGATCGCGGCTGAAGGCGTCAGCGCACCCAGCGAGGATTTCAACGTGATGGCTGCGCGCGGAAGCCGGGTGCGGGTCGAGGTGGTGCGGCCGGGGCAGGGGATCGCTGCTGAACGGATATTCTGCTTCGCGCTGGCGCCCGCCACGCTGCGGCTGGGTGGGCGCGACATTGCCCTCGACACTCACGACCTTCTGGCCGCCGAGGGGGCAGCGCACCTGGTTGCGGGTGGCCCCGTGCTGCTGACGGGGCTTGGCTGATCAGATCCGGAACAGCGGTTGCATCAGGCGGGGGATCAGCCCCGCAAAGCGCAGCGGCGCCTCGGTCGCGGCCAGGCAGATGCAGGCCGGACCGTGTTCTGCCACGGGTTTGTGCTCCAGATCATCCGACGCCACCTCGATGTCGCCGGGGCCAAAGCGGCCGGTTTCGTCGCGGAAGGCCCCCTGCAGCACCAGCGTCAGTTCGACACCGCGATGGCCGTGGTCGGGCACCGCCACCCCGCCCTGAATGTAGAGCAGCCGCGCGGTGGCGCCCCGGTCGGTCGGCACAACCGCCTGCTTGACCCCGCCCGCCAGCGCGCGCCATTTCACCTGTGACAGGCTGCCACCGACATAATCCGCCAGCGGTCCAGGCAGGCTGTCGTCACGCTTGGGCCGCGGCGTCTCGGGG
The DNA here is from genome assembly GCA_027351005.1 of Paracoccaceae bacterium. Taxonomy (GTDB): domain Bacteria; phylum Pseudomonadota; class Alphaproteobacteria; order Rhodobacterales; family Rhodobacteraceae; genus Solirhodobacter. The sequence continues at coordinate 916 of DAIEJF010000069.1, forward strand.
CGTGCGGCGGCAATCCGGGCCAGGGTCTTTTCCAGCGAGTCGGGCGCCAGTTCGGCTTCGCCGCAGGTGCCCAGCACCGCGCCGCCCACCGCATCATGTGCGGCAAGGGCTGCACGGCAGTCGGGGCACATCGACACATGGGTGGCCACCACCAGGCTCAGCGCCTCGGGCAGGGCCCCGGCCGAGTAGGCCATCAGAAGGTCGTCGGAAAGGTGGTGTGTGATCGTCATGTGCTTCATGTCATCTGGTGGCGCAGTCGGTCCAGCGCCAGCCGGATGCGCGACTTGATCGTGCCAAGCGGCAGGCCCGTTTCGGCGGCGATCTCGCTGTGCGAGAGGTCGCCGAAATAGGCCCGTTCGATCAGGGCGCGCTGGTTGGGGGGAAGCTGGGCAATGGCGCGGCCCAGCCGGTCGGTTTCTTGCTGCCGTTCCACGATCTCGGCAGCTTCGGGTTCGGCCTCGGGGCCCCAGGCCAGGTCTTCAGGCTCGGGGCGACGCGCGCGGCGGATCGTGTCGATCCGCCGGTTGCGGGCGATCGTGAACACCCAGGTCGTCACGCTGGCGCGGGTGGGATCAAAGAGGCCCGCCTTTTGCCAGAGCGTTGCCATCACATCTTGGGTGCATTCTTCCGCGACGGTGGCTGTCGAGCCTGACCGCATCAGAAAGGCTTTGACGCGCGGCGCGAATTCGCGGAACAGCGCAGCGAACGCTTCGGCGTCACGGTCGTCGCGGATACGCAACATCAGCCGCGCCCATTCCGCCTCTTCCGTCTCTGCCGTCATCCGCCTTGCCACCCCTGCGGGCCGCAGCCGTGCCCCCGCCCGATCAGCATAGACGTGCTGGGCAGGAGGTGCATCCGGTTTTGCAGGGGCAAGCTGTGCGACATTCATGAACCCTTTACGCCGTTCGCCCCCGGTCGGATCACCAAGGCTTGCTGGTATTCTTGCGTCTCTGCTCAATGCGGGTTGCCCGCCGCGCGGCAGGATGTCGCAGGTTTCGCTTTGATACATGGCGAAAATGGCTACTATTGGCCGGGAACATGGGGGCGGCGAACAAGGCTCTGCCGAATCGCCCCGACGCCCCGTGCAGGATCACGCTGGAGGAAGATGCCAATGAAGCTGTGTTCGGTGCTGTGTGTGGTGGGGTTCGGGGCACTGGCGTGCTTCGGCTTTCTGGCGCTGACCGGACTGGGCAGCGAATCGAGCCTCTATGTGGCGATCAATGCCGCGCTGGCCTTCCTGGGCGGGGCCGTCGGCGTCTTTGCGTGGCTGCGGCTGCGCGCCTGCGCCTGGCAGGTGAAAGGCCCGGGCGCCATCCACTGATCCGCCGCAGCCCTGCGCTGCAATGACGAAGGCCGCGAAGCGTTCCCGCATCGCGGCCTTTCGGCATCCGGTTTCCCGAAGTCAGCCCTGACGGGCCTTGTAGCGTTTCTGGGTCTTGTTGATCACATAGACCCGACCCTTGCGGCGCACGACCTGACAGTCGCGGTGACGCAACTTCAGCGAGCGGAGCGAGTTTCTGACCTTCATCGGTCTTCTCCTATTCGCGGCGCGCGTGCGCCATGAAAACTACAATGCCCCCAACCGGGGGCGGCAATGGTGGGCGCGACAGGGATCGAACCTGTGACCACTACGATGTCAACGTAGTGCTCTACCGCTGAGCTACGCGCCCGACACCAATCAATCCCGCCAGCGTCCAACAAAAAGGACGCGGGCAGAACCGCGTCGGTCCGCAGGTCTATAAAAGGAGTCGGTGCGGTGTTCAAGAGGCTTTGGCAACCGATTTTTCGCGGTGTGTATCAGAGGTTGGTGGCGCCGAATGTATCGCAGGCATTGACTTGGCCATTCTGATAGCCCGCGTTGAACCAGCGCTGCCGTTGGGCCGAGGTGCCGTGGGTGAAACTGTCGGGCATCGGCGTGCGGCCCGCATTGCGTTGCAAGGTGTCATCACCGATTTTCGAGGCAGCATTCATCGCTTCGGCGATATCGCCGGGTTCCAGCACACCCAGTTTGTCTTGCGCGGCGCGGGCCCAGACCCCTGCGAAACAATCGGCCTGCAGCTCCAGCCGGACGGAAATCGCGTTTGCGCGCGTCTCTGACGATTGCGATCGCGCGGCATCGGCCTTGCCAAGGATGCCAAGTTCATCCTGCACATGATGGCCAACCTCATGCGCTACGACATAGGCCGAGGCGAAATCGCCCCCGGCACCCAACTGGCGGCTTAGCGTGGTGAAGAAGGCCGTGTCGAGATAGACCTTTTTGTCGCCGGGGCAGTAGAACGGGCCCGTTGCGGCGTTCGCGGTGCCGCAGGCCGAGGGCGTGGCTCCGCTGAACAGCACCATTATAGTGGGGTGATAAGTGCGCCCCAACTGGGTGGTGAAGATCGTGCCCCAGACTTTTTCCGTGTCGGCCAGCGTGACCGAGGCGAACTGCCCGGCCGCCTTTTCCTCGGGTGAAAGGGTCGTTTGCGCGGTCTGGGTGGGCTGCCCCATCAACGAGGGATCGTTGAGCAGCGGTGTTACGTCGATGCCAAGGAAGTAGCCGATCACCACGATGGCGACGACGCCCAACCCGCCCACGCCCCCGGCGCGCGCCATGCCGCCGCCTGAAAGCCTGCGATCCTCGATGTTGTCGCTGCCTTCCTGATCCTGCCACTTCATGTCGGGGTCCTCACTGGTCAAAATTATACGGGCCACACTTTACCCGGGCGTCTTGGTTAATCCTAACGGGAAAGTGAGGCGGTACGGAAGGCTTGGAGTTCGACGCGGTTGATGTGGGGGCGGACCGGCGCTAGCTTTGCCGGGCAAGGAGGTCCGATGCCCATCTCCCCCTACGATCTTTACCCGGCCACCGCGCCACGATCCTGCGTGATCTATTCGTCGCCACACAGCGGGCGGGACTATCCCGCTGAGTTCTTGGCGAGCAGTGTGCTGGACGCGCAGGTGATACGATCGTCCGAGGATGCCTTCGTTGACTTGTTGTTTGCCGATGCGCCGCGTTACGGGGCGCCGTTGCTGACGGCACGGGCGCCGCGCGCTTGGTTGGATCTTAACCGTGCGCGGGACGAGTTGGACCCGGCAGTGATTGAGGATGTGCCGCGTCCGTCACTGAACCCGCGGATCAGCGCGGGGCTGGGGGTGATTCCCCGTGTGGTGTCAAACGGGCGCGCGATTTATTGCGGCAAGATCAGCCTTGCCGAGGCAGAGGCGCGCATCGCCTCGCATTGGGTTCCATATCACGCGCAGCTGCTGGCGCTGATGGCCGAGGCGACGGCGCTGCATGGCCGAGCCGTGCTGATCGACTGCCACTCGATGCCCCATGAGGCGATTGATACCTTCGCAACGGCGGGGCGAGTAAAGCCGCAGATTGTGTTGGGCGACCGCTATGGGGCGGCGGCCTCGAGCGATATCGTCGACCAAATCGAGGCCGCATTTGTGGCCGAGGGATTGCGGGTGGCGCGCAATGCGCCGTTTGCCGGGGCCTATATCACGCAGGCCTATGGCCGCCCGTCGCGCGGGCAGCATGTAGTGCAGATCGAGATCGACCGCGCACTATACATGGACGAGGCGACGGTCGCGCCGCACTGCGGGTTCGAGGCGTTCCGCGCCGCAATCAATCGCGTGATGGCGGCGGTTGGCCGTGACCGGGATCAGGTGCCCTTGGCGGCGGAGTAATACCTCCGGTGGGGATATTTTGACCATAGCAAGGGGCTCAGCGTAGGGCGCGGCCTTTGACGATGGCGTCGGGGCCGAACTTCTCGCGGATTTTGTCGGTGGCGCGTTCGGCATCTGCGCGGCGGGCAGCGTTGGGGTCGAGGAGATCGGCGGTGCGGTCGGCCTTGGCGGCAGGGGTAAGGTCGGAAAGGCCGACGCCGATCAGGCGGAACGGGCCAGGTTCGGTGACTTGCGCCATAAGGTCATAGGCGGCACGGTAGAGGGTATCGGCCATTTGTGTCGGCTCTCGGAGTGCGTGGCGCCGGGTGAGCAGGGTGAAGGCGGCGCGGCGGAGTTTTAGCGTGACGGTGCGGCCCGCCAGATCGTGGGCCTTGGCACGATCGGCGACCTGTTCGGCGAGGCGCCAGATGTGACCGTCAAGTAGGTCACGGTCTGCGGTGTCCTCGTTGAATGTGGTTTCCTTGGAGATCGATTTAAGTGGCGCGTCGCGGCTGACGCGGCGGTGATCCTCGCCGCGCGCGAGGTGCCAAAGGCGGTCGCCCATCTGGCCGAAGCGGTGGCCAAGATCCTTGCGGTCCCAGCGCAGCAAGTCCTCGATGGTGCGGATGCCCGCGCTGGCGAGGGCGTCTTGGGTGGCGGCGCCGACGCCCCAGATCAGGCGGATTGGCTTGGATTTTAGGAAGGCTTGGGTTTCCGCCTTGCCGATTACCGAAAAGCCCTTGGGTTTATCGAGGTCAGACGCAATTTTCGCGAGGAATTTGTTGTGAGACAGCCCGACGGAGGCAGTAACGCCAACCTCGGACTCGATCCGCTGCGTGAGGCGGGCGAGGAGGTGCGCGGGGGGGTGACCGTGGAGGCGTGCGGTGCCGGTGAGGTCGAGGAAGGCCTCGTCGAGTGAGAGCGGTTCGATGGCGGGGGTCAGCTCCTCCATCAACGCGCGGATCTGGCGAGAGGTGGCGACGTAGGTGTCCATGCGTGGTTTTATGACGACGGCGTCGGGGCACAGTTTGAGGGCCTGAAACATCGGCATC
>DAIEJF010000220.1 GCA_027351005.1 Paracoccaceae bacterium
GATTTCCCCGCGGGGAAATCGGCGGCCCCCCGAAAGCACAGGGCCGGCCCCCATCGGGAACCGGCCCAGTTCTGCCGCACCGTTCGGTCGCAGGATTTCCCCGCGGGGAAATCAGCCCTCGCCCAGCACGCGGAAGAAGGCCTCGATCGCCGCCTCCAGCCGCGCGCGATCCAGCGTGGAAAAGTCCATCTCGGCGCGCAATTCCATCTTGCCCTGCGTCGCGGTGCAGCGCACGCCGGGGCCGACCGGCACCGACAGGCTGACCCGGCCGCGGCGGCTGCTGCCCTTGGGCGCGCCGCGCGCCTTCTCGGGCAGCGGCGCGGTCTGCCCGGCCACGAAGCGGCGCAAGATGGCCAGCTCGTCCTCCTCGCTCCGCCGCGGGGCGTCGCGCAGCGCACCGACAAGGGCGCGCAACGCGTCCGGGTTGCCCTCGATCCGGTCGGCCAGCGTCAGCCCCAGCGAGCGCGGGATCGCCATCGGATGTTCCAGCACCTTGTCCAGCACCCGCATCAGAAAGGCAAAGCGGCGGATGTAGCTGCGCTTCTGCGGCGAGGCCGAGGCGTAAAGCCGGTTCACCGCCTCGTCCAGATCGGCGCAATCCTCTACCCCGTCTTCCGCATAGGCGCGCGCCAGGTTCGCCATCTCGGCGAATGACACATCCTTGCGGATCAGGTTCTCGTCCACCATCCGGCGGTACAGCGTCTCCATCGTCTCGCCCGCGGCCATCAGCCCCGCGGGGATCAGCGCATAGGTCGCGTCGCCCGTTTCCGCCTGCAGTTCGCGCCAGGCCGACAGCCGCCGCAGGCCCTGCACCAGTTCGTAGCCGCCGGCGCCATCGGGAACCACCCGGATCGGGTTCGACAGACCCACGGCCTGGATCGACGCCTTCAGGTCGCCCAGATCCAGATCCGCCGTCCGCATCCGGTCGCGCACCAGTCTTGTGGTGCGCACCTTGTCATGCGGGATCATGTCGACGATCAGGCCCAGCTTCTTCAGCCGCACGAACTCATGCGCCAACGCATCGTTCTCGGCCCGGATCTCGGCCTCAACCTCCGACCGGCGCCGCAGCGCCTCGGCGTTCTCGCCGATCGCCGTCGCCATCGGCCCGCGCCGCGGCGGCAGCGCGCTTTTCGTCTCCAGATCCTCCGGCAACGGTGCGTCGTCGGGAAGATCGACGTCGAACATCCGGCGCTTCTTGGTCATGCCGCGTCCTCCATCCGGTCCCAGGCGGCGCTGACATAGCCGCGGAACTCTTCATAAGCCGCATCGAAGGTGGCGCGCGCGCGCCGCCAGGTTTCCCGCGTCATGTCGCGGTAGTCGATCTCGTAGATCGAGGACAGGAACCGCCCGGACTGTTCCACCGCGCGGGTATGCTCGATCGGGTGCTGGGTCATCCTGTCACCGAAAACCTTGCCAAAGGCTTCCCGCATCGCACGGTGCAGGTCGTTGCCGGGCTCGTACCGGGTGATGAGGAAGCGCACGTCCAGGAACTCTTTCGGCAGTTTCGATTTCCCCGCGGGGAAATCGGCGCTGAAATCCGACAGGTCGGCCAGCGCCTCGGACAGTTGCCCGATGAACGAAGTGGTCGAGTCATATTCCCAGTAGCCGGGCCCCGACGGCACATAGAGCATGTCCGCCGCAAAGACCGCGTTCATCGACTGATAGCCGATGGCCGGGGGGCAATCGAAGATCACGATGTCATAGGCGTCGTCGGGCAGGGTATCGAGCCAGCGCGAGACGGCCGCGAAGAAGCTCCAGTCGGGGTTCACATGCCGGTACTGCGCCGAGGCGAATTCCACGAAGGCCGCGTTGGCGCAGGACGGCACGATGTCGATGGTGGGCCAGCAGGTGGGCTTGATGAAATCGGTCACCCGCAGTTCGCCCAGGCCCGTGTCGCTGATCGAGGCGGGCAGGCGGCGCTGCGCCACCTGGCGGCCGGTCTCGGCGCCCTGCGTCGCGCGGTTCATCCGGTCCGTCTCGCGGATCAGGTCGCGCGCCATGATTCCCCAGACGGTGTTTTCCTCGGACACGTCCGACAGCCCCATCGAATGGCTGAGCGTCGCCTGCGGGTCGAAGTCAATGGCCAGCACCCGATAGCCATCCAGCGCCGCCGCATGGGCGAAGTGCAGCGCCACGGTCGACTTGCCGGCCCCGCCCTTGAAGTTCGCCACCGCCACCCGCACCGCGCGCTTGTCCTTGGGGCGGTAGGGCATCAGCGACTTGCGGTTGACCTTCATCTTCCGCCGCATCTCGTTCACCTCGTCGAGGCTGAACCACCGCTGGCGGCCTTCCTCCTCGATTTCCCCGGTGGGAAGTCCGGGCTCGGCGGCAAGGCGGCCGCGGAAGGTGTTCTGGTTGACCTTGAAGATCAGCTCCGACACCTCCCAACTGGAGAAGCGGCGCAGCGTCTTTTCCGAGCCGGGCGAGAAGGTCTGCTTGCGGATCCAGCCCTGCATCTTGAGAGAGCTGTCCCGAAGCGATTGCAGGTCGCGGTAGCTGTACATGGGGTTCCCAACGCTAATTTCCGATTAAAACCCAAATACGCCGAATTTGACTTTTCGGCAAACAGGAAGTGAACTGATGCGACGGATTTCCCCGCGGGGAAATCGCCCACCGCGCGCGCCCCGTGAAACAAGGCGGCAACGCCCTTCCCGCGCGGTGCAGGCGATTCGCAGAAGCGGTGCGGCGACCCCCGATAATGGGGGGACAGACCGGATCGCCCACCACCGATTGAGGGGACATTTCCGCCTCATGGGGTGACACGCTGGATGTCCCGCAATACCAGTGATACCATTCCTTTGATCGGAATGGAGACGGATTGCCCCGCACCCGGCAGGCACCGCTTGACAGAATCGTCAAACTCAACGCTAATTCCGTTACACCCGGGAATAACGCCGGGATGACGAGGCACGGGGCGGCAGACCGCCCCAGGGCGGATGGCCCGGACGGGCAGGGGAAGCGACCATGCGGGTGGCGCGGGCGACGGGGCGAAACGCGGCCGTCATCAAGTATGATCTGCTGACGGCCCTGGGCGCCCATGCCTGCGCGGGCGACAAGCATCTGCAACGGCTGGTGCTGCGGTTCATCACCCTGATCGTGGCGCGCTACAACTGGCAGGCCGACGAACTGAGCGTGGGCCAGACAGAGATGGCGGCGCTGTGGTCGGTGGATGCCCGCACGGTGAAACGCGACATGGCGCGGCTGCGCGAGATGGGGTGGCTGTCGGTCCGGCGGGCGGCGGCACGGGGCCGGGTGGCCACCTATGGCGTGGAGATCGAGGCGATCCTGCGCGCGACCGAGCCAAGCTGGCGGCAGGTCGGCCCGGATTTCGTGGCGCGTCTGGGTGGCGCCGCCGAGGCGGCCCCCGCAACCAACGTGGTGCCCTTTCCCGCCGCCCTGCCGCGCCCCGACGGCGAAGGCACCTGGCCGCGCGTGCAGCGGATGCTGATGGCCGAGAACCCGGGGCTTTACGCGGCCTGGTTCGCGATGCTGGCCGAACAGCCCGGCCCGGCCGGTACGTTGCGGCTGAAGGCGCCAAGCCGGTTCCATGCCTCGTTCGTCAACACGCATCATCTGGCCACCCTGCGCGCACTGGTCGCCGCCGTCGCGCCGGAGGTGGGCGAGGTGGAGGTGGCGGGGTAGGGGCCCCTTGCCCCGGCCGTGGCCGATCTGCCAAAGGATGCGGCAATCCGGCCAAACCGCAGCGTGTTCGGCGCATTGGGGCGTGACAGGCGGCGGATAAGATGCAAACCAGTGCCGGGTGAAGGTGCAAGACCCAGGGTTGAGTGTGATGCAGATCGAGACCACGCGACTTCCCGGCGTGCTGGTGCTGACGCCGAAGCGGTTCGGCGACGCGCGGGGGTTCTTCAGCGAAAGCTGGAACCGGCGCACGCTGGAACAGGCAGGGGTGCACCTGCCCGAGTTCGTCCAGGACAACCATTCGCTGTCGGCCCGGGCGGGCACCATCCGCGGGTTGCATTTCCAGGCACCGCCCCATGCGCAGGGCAAGCTGGTACGCTGCGGGCGCGGGCGGCTGCTGGATGTGGCGGTGGATGTGCGCGCGGGTTCGCCCACCTACGGGCAGTGGGTGGCCGAAGAGCTGAGCTTTGCCAACGGGCGGCAGTTGTGGATCCCGGCGGGGTTCCTGCACGGCTTTGTCACCCGCGAGGACGATACCGAGATCGTCTACAAATGCACCGACCATTACGCGCCCGACTGCGATGGCGCGGTGCGCTGGGACAGCGTGGGGATCGACTGGGGCCTGACGGCGCCGCCGGTCCTGTCGGAGAAGGACGCGGCCGCGGTGCCGCTGGCGGCGTTCCGGTCGCCCTTCGCATGGGAGACCGAGGCGTGAAGATAATGGTGACGGGGGGCGCGGGGTTCATCGGCTCGGCCGTGGTGCGGCTGGCCATCGCGCGGGGGCATGAGGTGGTGAACCTTGATGCGCTGACCTATGCGGCCTGTCTGGACAATGTGGCCAGCGTCGCGGGCTCGCCGCGCTATGCCTTCGAACACGCCGACATCCGTGACCGTGCGGCGCTGGACCGGGTGTTCGCCACCCATGCGCCCGACGCGGTGATGCATCTGGCGGCCGAAAGCCATGTGGACCGGTCGATCGACGGGCCGGGCGCCTTCATCGCGACGAATGTGACGGGCACCTACACGCTGCTGGAGGCCGCTCGGGCCTGGTGGGTGGGGCAGGGCCGGCCTGCCGACTTCCGCTTTCACCATGTGTCGACCGACGAGGTCTTCGGCTCGCTCGGGCCCACGGGGAAGTTCACCGAGGACACGCCCTATGACCCGCGCAGCCCCTATTCGGCCAGCAAGGCCGCGAGCGACCATCTGGTGCGCGCCTGGCACGAGACCTACGGGCTGCCGGTGGTGCTGACCAATTGTTCCAACAATTACGGGCCGTTCCATTTCCCGGAAAAGCTTATTCCGGTGGTGATCCTGAACGCGCTGGCGGGCAAGCCGCTGCCGATCTACGGGACCGGGGCGAATGTGCGCGACTGGCTTTATGTGGAAGACCATGCCGACGCGCTGCTTCTGGTGCTGGAGAAGGGCAGGGTGGGGCGCAGCTACAACATCGGCGGCGAGAACGAGCGCAGCAACCTGGACCTGGTGCGGACGCTCTGCGGCATCCTCGACACCCGGCGCCCGAAATCCGCGGGCCGCTATGCCGACCAGATCACCTTCGTCGCCGACCGGCCGGGCCATGACGCGCGCTATGCGATCGACCCCGCCCGCATCCGGGCCGAGCTTGGCTGGCGGCCGAGCGTGACGGTGGAAGAGGGGCTGGCGCGGACGGTCCAGTGGTATCTGGACAACGAGCCCTGGTGGCGCGCGTTGCAGACCCGCGAGGGCGTGGGGCGAAGGCTGGGGGCGGGATGATCCCGCGGCTGGCCCGCGCGCCGCGGATCGCCGACCGCGACGCAGGGCATGACAACAATTTCAACCTGATCCGCATGCTGGCCGCGCTTGGCGTGATGGTTTCGCATGCGGTTCCGCTGACGCTGGGGATCGGGACGCCAGAGCCGCTTGAGGAGGCGTTGAAGGGCGTCAACCTGGGGCGCGTCTGCGTGATGGTGTTCTTTGCCATTTCGGGCTTCTTCATCACCCGAAGCTTCACCACGAAGCGGGATCCGGTGGCGTTCCTTCGTGCCCGTGCCCTGCGGATCTATCCGGGCCTTGTGGTGATGCTGGTGCTGATGCTGGGGATCGGCGGGCTTTGGGTGGCAACCGACCCGGCCCGCTTCTGGCGGTCGGCGCCTGACTATGTGATCCGCACGCTGACCTTCGTCGTCTCGGCGCGCTGGCTGGACGGCATTCTTGAGACGGCGCCGTTTCCGCGCGAGGTGAACGGATCGCTCTGGTCGCTGCGCTTCGAGGTGGCCTGTTATCTTGGCGTGCTGATTGCGGGGCTTTCCGGGCTGTTGGACCGGCGGCGGGCGTTTCTGGGCTGTGCCGCGGCCTTTCTGGCGATCTATCTTGTCGCCCCGTTCGTGACGACGAACTTCGTGATCCGCCGGATGCTGCTTGTGGGCCTGCCCTTCGTGATCGGCGCGGCCTTCCATCTCTGGCGCGAGCGCATTCCGCTGTCGCCGGTGCTGCTGGCCGGGCTTGTCGCCGGGGCGGTCCTGCTGCGGCCGACGCCCCTGTTTCCGGCGGCCTTCGTTCTGGCGCTGTGCCACGCCACCTTCTGCCTGGGCTTTGCCCGCATCCCGGTTCTGGCCCGCTACAACGCGCTGGGTGACTATTCCTATGGCACCTATATCTACGCCTTTCCGATCCAGCAGATGGCCGTCATCTGGGGGTTCGGCACGCCGCTGACCAATCTTGCCGTTGCGGTGCCGCTGACGCTTGGCTGCGCGATCCTGTCCTGGAGGCTTGTCGAAGCCCCGGCGATGCGGTTTGGTCGGTCGCGGCGGTTCGTGACGAGGGCGTTGGACAAATGAAGCATCAGACCGATCTCCTGGTCTTCGGGCAGACGGGGCAGGTGGCCCGCGAACTGGCGCGCCGTGTGCCGGGGGCGGTGTTCCTGGGCCGGGACCGGGCGGACCTGTCCGACCCCGCCGCATGCGCGGCGGCGATCCGGGCG
>DAIEJF010000255.1 GCA_027351005.1 Paracoccaceae bacterium
ATGACGCTGGTGCCCGCCACGGGCGGCGCCCCGGTGCCGCTGGTGATATCAGGGTTCACGGGGATCGATTCCACCTCCTCGCCCATCCGGTTCCGTGCCTGCTTCACCACCGCCACGCCGCTGACCGAACTGGCGGCGAACTACGCGCCCTACCAGCAGGCGACCCCGCTGATCGGGCCCTACTGGTTTTCCTGCTTCGATGCCGCGGCGCTGACCCGCGCGCTGGCCGATGGCACGGCCCGGGCCTTCCTTGCACAGAAAAGCGTGGCCCCCGGTATCGACCGGGTGATCGCGGTGCTGCCCGATGGCCATGCCTATGCCTGGCAGCAGCTTGACCCTGCCGTGCCCCAAGACACCTCCATGGAAGAGTGATCCCATGCCCGACCTGCTGATCGAACTCTTTTCCGAAGAGATCCCGGCCCGGATGCAGCCGCGCGCCCGCGAGGATCTGAAGAAGCTCGTCACCGATGGTCTGGTCGAGGCGGGGCTGACCTATGCCCATGCCGCGGCGTTTTCGACCCCCCGCCGCCTGACCCTGGCGCTCGAGGGGCTGAGCGCCGAAAGCCCGACGCTGCGCGAGGAACGCAAGGGCCCCCGCGCCGACGCCCCCGCCGCGGCGATCGAGGGCTTCCTGCGTGCCACGGGCCTCAGCCGCGACCGGCTGGAGGAACGCGCCGACAAGAAGGGCGGCGCCACCCTCTTTGCGGTGATCGAAAAGCCCGGCCGCTGCGCGCCCGAGATCGTGGCCGAGGTGCTGGAACGCGTCATCCGCAGCTTCCCCTGGCCGAAATCCATGCGCTGGGGCGCGGGCAGCCTGCGCTGGGTGCGCCCGCTGCATTCGATCCTGTGCATCCTGACCACCGAGGCGGGGGCCGAGGTCGTGCCGCTGAGCGTTGACGGCATCGCCGCGGGCAACACCACCCGCGGCCATCGCTTCATGGCGCCCGCGGCCTTTCCCGTCACCTCCTTCGACGACTACGCCGCGAAACTGCGCGCCGCCCGCGTGATCCTGGACCCGGCCGAACGCGAGGCCGCGATCTGGCACGAGGCCACCACCCAGGCCTTCGCACAGGGGCTGGAGGTGGTGGAAGACCGCGGCCTGCTGGCCGAAGTGGCCGGTCTGGTCGAATGGCCCGTGGTGCTGATGGGCGGCATCGGCGAGGCCTTTCTGGGCCTGCCGCCCGAGGTGCTGCAAACCTCGATGAAGGAACACCAGAAGTTCTTCTCGGTCCGCAACCCGCGCAGCGGCCGGATCGAGAAGTTCATCACCGTCGCCAACCGCGAAACCGCCGACCACGGCGCCACCATCCTGCAAGGCAATGGCAAGGTGCTGGCCGCCCGCCTGTCGGATGCCCGCTTCTTCTGGGAAAACGACCTGCGCACGGTGAAGGCGGTGGGGCTGGAAGGGATGGCTGCGGGGCTGGCCAGCGTCACCTTCCACAACAAGCTGGGCAGCCAGGCCGACCGCATCGCCCGGATCGAGGCGCTGGCGCGCGAGATCGCGCCGCTGGTCGGCGCGGCCCCTGATCTGGCCGCCGAGGCCGCGCGGGTGGTGAAGGCCGACCTGCAATCCGCGATGGTGGGCGAATTCCCCGAACTGCAAGGCACGATGGGCGGCTATTACGCCCGCGCGGCGGGTCTGCCGGATGCCGTCGCCAACGCCTGCAAGGCGCATTACCAGCCGCTCGGGCCGTCCGATGACGTGCCGACCGAGCCGGTTTCGGTGGCCGTGGCGCTGGCCGACAAGATCGACACGCTGACCGGCTTCTGGGCGATTGATGAAAAGCCTACCGGATCGAAAGACCCCTTCGCGCTGCGGCGGGCGGCACTGGGCGTCATCCGGTTGGTGCTGGGGAATGGGGTGCGGGTTGCGTTGCTCGAAGTTTTTAAAGGAAATGTAATCCAAGCGGCGGCGGCTTTCGAATGGTTGTCTGAACTCGCTTTGCCAGAAGATCGTCGAACGATTGATATGCGCTTAGGGTTCACTGAGTTTAAGCGTGAGTTTTGGGCCATCCATAACCGCGAAGTTACAGGTACCATTGCCGCCGACCTCCTCTCCTTCTTCCATGACCGCCTGAAGGTCTACCTCCGCGATCAAGGCATCCGGCATGACGTGATCGACGCCTGCCTGGCCATGCCCGGAAATGACGACCTGACGCTGCTGGTCAAGCGGGCCGAGGCGCTGGCGGCCTTCCTGGCCAGCGAGGATGGCACCAACCTGCTGCAAGGCTTCAAGCGCGCCAACAACATCCTGACGCAGGCGGAAGAAAAGGACGGCGTGGAATATTCCTTCGGCGCCGATCCGAAGTTTTCCGAAGACCCGGCGGAAGCCGCCCTTTTTGCCGCGCTCGACGCGGCCGAGGCGCGGATCGCCCCGGCCATGGGTGCCGAGGACTTCCCCGCCGCCATGGCCGCCATGGCCGCCCTGCGCGCCCCCATCGACGCCTTCTTCACCGCGGTGCAGGTGAACAGTGCAAACGAGATCGTGCGCCGCAACCGGCTGAACCTGCTGCACCGCATCCGCGCCATCTGCCTGCAGGTGGCGGACCTGACGAAGGTGGAAGGCTGACGCCTTCCACCGCCGGGGCAGGCCGGGGGCAGATATCCCCCGCCGCTCCGCGCTTGCGCGGCCCCCGATCCGGTATATCCTGCGGCGGCAAGGAAAGGCGCCGCAGTGCAGAAAACACCCCCCGTAACCGATTTCGTCGAGGTCACGCCGGCCGCGCCCATCACCCGTGCCCTACACGGCTGGCGGGCCAAGTGCCTGCAGCGGCTGGTGCGGCTGGACATGCCCGTGCCGCGCACCGTGGCGCTGTCGGCCGCCGCCGTGCGCGCCATCGCGGCGGGCGGGCGCCCCGACAGCGGGGCGATCCTTGCGCATTTCGGCCCGATGCCGCTCGTCTCGGTCCGGCCTTCGCCAATGGAAACCGAATGGGGCGGCCCCGGCACCATCCTGAACATCGGCCTGAACAGCGCAGCCCATGCCGCGCTGTGCGAGACCCAGGGCGAGGCGGCGGCGACGGCGCTCTATCTGCGCTTCGTGCAGGCCTATGCGATCCACGTCGCCCGGCTTGACCCCGAGCAGTTCGACGGCACCGAGCCCTCGGCCGAGGCGCTGCGCGCGGCGCTCAGGGCCTATGAGCAGGAGATGGACGAACCCTTCCCGCAGGACCCTGAGCGGCAGTTGACCGAGGTGCTGCGCAGCA
>DAIEJF010000263.1 GCA_027351005.1 Paracoccaceae bacterium
AACCGGCCGTTTCGATCCCGCACGAAGGACTGGAAGCGGACGCGGCGGATCCGGCGTCCGACGAAACCGCCGCGCTGACCCCGACCGAGGCTGCCGCGGGGCCGACCGCGCCACCGGTCGTTCCTGCCGTGCCCCGCGCCCCGCCGACGACCGAGGCCGTCACGCCCCGCCCGGACGGCGGCCCGTTGATCCAGGCTCTGCGACACGCGCTCGCCACGTCACCCCCTGACCAGAGACCGGTCGAACTTTCCTTTGCCGCGCCGGAGCTTGGGGCGGTTCGTCTGGTCATGCGCGGCCGCGGCCGCGCGGTCAGCGTGGCGATCGAGGCCGAGCGCGGCGACACGCTTGCCCTCATGCAAACGCATGTGGACAGCCTTGTCCGCGACCTGAACGAGCTTGGCTATACCGAAGCCACCGTCTCGTTCTCGATTACCGGGGCCGATGCGGGCGCGGGGCAGGGCGACAGGACCGACGCGCCGCTGACCTCGCCGCAAGATCGGACGGCGAGGCCGGGCACCGCGCAGCACGCCGACCCTGCCCTGCACCCGGACCTTGCCCTGCAACCCGGCCCTGAGCGCGGATGGCGCGACGGGCTTGACCTTCGTCTGTGACCGGAGCCCCCATGACCACCACCGCGACCCCGACCGCAACCGTGCCTTCGCCGCTGTCCACGCCGCCTGCCGCGCCAAAGGAGATCAATACGAACTTCACCATGTTTCTCAAACTGTTGACCACGCAGCTTAAGAATCAGGACCCGTCGAAGCCCACCGACCCCTCTGAACTGGCGGTGCAGTTGGCCACCTTTTCCGCGGTCGAGCAGCAGACGCAGACGAATGCCCTGCTGAAGGGGATCGGGGGACAGGTCAGCCAGATGGGCATGTCGCAACTGGCGGGATGGGTCGGGATGGAGGCGCGGGCGCAGGCCCCCGCGGTCTATGTCGGCAAGCCCTTGACGCTGTGGCCGAAACCAAGCGAGGACGCGGACAAGACCGTGCTTCTTGTCACAGGGGCAGACGGCACCCTTGCGGCCAAGCTGACCGTTCCGGTCTCGAATGGTCCGATCACCTGGGACGGGCGTGATGCGACGGGCAATGCACTACCCGCGGGCACCTATTCCTTCGCCCTGCAAAGCTACGAGAAGGACAAGCTGATCGCCACGAGCCCGGTCGACACCTATTCGCGCGTGGTCGAGGCCCAGACCGGGGCGGACGGGCCGCTTCTGGTGCTGGCAGGCGGGGCCACGGTGGCGGCCAGCGCCGTCACCGCAATCCGGGCCGGGGACTGATCAGAGCGTCGTGCCAAGCCAGATCCCCGCTGCGGCGATCACGGCGCCGGTCAGCATCCACAGAACCGGCGAGACCTGCCGCGGCGCGGCGGGCGGCGCGGGCGGCTCTGCTTGGCGGATCAGCTGTGCCTCGACCAGCCGCGGCAGCTTGGGGCCGAAGCGCGCCAGCACCCGCGCCGTGCGGGCCAGATCGCGCACCACCGCGCGCGGCCCCACGTTTTCGCGGATATAGCCTTCCACCGTCGGCCGGGCGACCTGCCAGATGTTGATATGCGGGTGCAATGAGCGCGCGACGCCCTCGACCACCACCATCGTGCGTTGAAGCAGGATCAGTTCGGTGCGGGTTTCCATGCCGAAGCGCTCGGTCACCTCGAAGAGGTAGGCCAGCAGCCGCGCCATGGAAATGCGCGTGGCATCCATGCCGAAGATCGGCTCGCCGACCACGCGCAGTGCCCGGGCGAATTCGTCGACATCGCGGTCGGGGGGAACGTAGCCAGCCTCGAAATGTACTTCGGCCACGCGGCGGTAATCCTTGCGGATGAAGCCGTAAAGGATCTCGGCGTAGACACGGCGGGTGTATTCGTCGATCCGGCCCATGATGCCGAAGTCATAGGCGATGATGTCGCCGTTCGGCGCCACCTTCATGTTGCCCTGGTGCATGTCGGCATGGAAGTAGCCGTCGCGCAGCGCATGGCTGAGAAAGAGCCGCAGCACCCGCTCGCCGAGGGCGGCGCGGTCGATCCCGGCCGAGTCCAGCGCCGCGTTGTCGCCGATCGGCAGCCCCTCGGCCCAGGCCATGGTCATCACCTGACGGCCCGAAAGCTCCCACACCGGCTCTGGCACGCGGAAGCCGCCGTCCTGCGCGGTGTTGGCCGCGAATTCCGAGGCCGCGGCGGTTTCCAGCCGCAGGTCCAGTTCGCCCATGACCACGCCTTCGAAATGCGCGATCACATCGCGCGGGCGCAGGCGGCGAGACGCGGGCGAGAGCCACTCGATGATCGCGGCGGCCAGGTAGAAGGCGTCGATGTCGCGGCGGAAGGCGCGGTCAATGCCGGGCCGTAGCACTTTCACGGCCACCTCGCGGCCATCCCCGGCCAGCCGGGCCCGATGAACCTGCGCGATCGAGGCCGCCGCGACCGCATCCGAAAACTCGGAAAAGACCTCGTCGACCGGAAGCTCCAGTTCCTCCTCGACCATCCGCTTGGCAACGACGGTGGAAAACGGTGGCAGCTTGTCCTGAAGATAACGCATCTGGTCGGCCAGCTCGTCGCCCACCACGTCGGGACGTGTCGACAGCACCTGACCGAACTTGATGTAGGCAGGCCCCAGCGCGGTCAGCGCGCGGGTGGCCGGCGGCAGCGTCACGTCGCCCTTCACGCCCAGCCAGCGGAACGGCCGCCCCAGCACGCGCGCCACGACCCGCAGACGTGGCGGGGCGTTCATCGCCTCGAGCACAACGCCCATGGCGCCGGTGCGTTCCAGCGTGGCACCGGTGCGGATCAGCCGCCAGATGTTATGCGGACCGCGCACCTAGAGCTTCCACCCCGAATGCAGCGCCGCGATGCCCAGGCTGAGGTTGCGGTACTTCACCTGCCCGAAGCCCGCGCTGCGGATCATGGCGGCGAAGGTCTCCTGATCGGGGAATTTGCGGATCGATTCCACAAGATACTGATAGCTGTCGCGGTCCTGCGCGATGATCTGCCCCATCACCGGGATCACGTTGAAGGAATAGCGGTCATAGGCCCATTGCAGCGCGGGATTAGGCAACTGGCTGAACTCCAGCACCATGATCCGCCCGCCGGGTTTCAGAACCCGGTAGGCCTCGGCCAGCGCATCGGGGATGCGCGTCACGTTCCGGATGCCGAAGCTGATCGTGTAGACATCGAAGGTGTTGGCGGCGAAGGGCAGGGCCATCGCATCGCCCACCACCCAGTCAAGGCTGCCCGCCATCTGCTCGGCCTCGGCGCGGTGGCGGCCCTCGACCAGCATCGATTCCGTCATGTCGAGCACGGTGGCATGGCCGCTGCGCGCGCGCTTGAGAAAGCGGAAGGCCACATCGCCGGTCCCGCCCGCCACGTCGAGCAGCCTCTGCCCGGGCCGCGGCGCCAGCCAATCCATCATCGCGTCTTTCCACAGGCGATGGACCCCGACGGACATCACGTCGTTCATCACGTCGTATTTCGAGGCCACGCGGGTAAAGACCCCGTGCACCATCCCGGCTTTCTGGTCTTCGGCCACCGTCTGGAAGCCGAAATGGGTCGTCTTGGCGGGTTCGTCGGTCATCGGGCCTTGCCGTCGCTTTTGGTGACCCTTCTTATAGGCCGCCGGCCGTGGGTTACAATGCGCGCCGCGCCGCAGGGGGAGAGGATGCCGGAACTGCCAGAGGTGGAAACCGTGCGGCGTGGGCTGGAACCGGTGATGACCGGTCGCCGGATCGAACGGGCCGAGGTGCGCCGCCCCGACCTGCGGTGGCCTCTGCCGGACCGGATGGCCGAGCGCCTGACGGGCGCACAGGTGCAACGGCTGCGGCGGCGGTCGAAATACATCCTGGCCGACCTGTCGACGGGCGAGACGCTGCTGATCCACCTGGGCATGTCGGGGCGGATGCTGATTTCCGGGCAGATGCTGGGCGAGTTCCATCACGATCATCCCGCCCCGGCCAAGCACGACCACATCGTGCTGGAGATGGACGGCGGCGCGCGGATCACCTTCAACGACGCCCGCCGCTTCGGCATGATGGACCTGATGCCGACCGCCGCGGCCGAGATGCATCCGCTGCTCGCCGCGCTGGGCCCCGAGCCTTTCGGCAATGCCTTTTCCGAACCCTACCTCGTAGCCCGGCTGAAGGGCCGCAACACGCCGGTGAAGGCCGCGCTGCTGGATCAGGCGGTGGTGGCGGGGCTTGGCAACATCTACGTCTGCGAGGTGCTCTACCGCGCCGGGATCGACCCGCGGCGGAAGGCCGGGCGGATCGCGGCCGACCGGGTGGCGGCGCTTGTCGCGCTGATCCGGGAAGTGCTGGCCGAAGCGATCGAGGCGGGCGGGTCGAGCCTGAAGGACTATCGCCAGGCGGATGGTGAGCTTGGCTATTTTCAGCATGCCTTCCGCGTCTACGACCGCGAGGGGGCGCCATGCCTGACCCCAGGCTGCACCGGCACGATCCGCCGCATCGTGCAATCCGGCCGGTCGACCTGGTTCTGCCCGGCCTGCCAGCGGTGACTTGCGCGGCCGGTGTCGGCTGATAGGAAGGACAGGGCCAAGGGAGGATGCGATGACCTATGAAACCCTGATCGTCGAGATCGCCGAGGGCGTGGCGCTGGTTCGGCTGAACCGGCCCAAGGCACTGAACGCGCTGAACAGCCAGTTGTTGGGCGAGCTTGCCGCGGCGCTGACGGCGGCCGACGCCGACCCCGCGGTGCGCTGCATCGTGCTGACCGGCTCGGACAAGGCCTTTGCCGCAGGTGCGGACATCAAGGAGATGTCGGGCAAGGGCTTTGTCGACGTCTTCGGCGAGGATCTCTTCACCCCGCAGACCGAGGCGATGCTGCGTGTACGCAAGCCGATCGTGGCGGCGGTGGCGGGTTATGCGCTGGGCGGTGGCTGCGAGCTTGCCATGATGTGCGATTTCATCATCGCGGCCGACACCGCCAAGTTCGGCCAGCCCGAGATCAATCTCGGCGTGGTGGCGGGCATCGGCGGTACCCAGCGGCTGACCCGGTTCGTGGGCAAGTCCAAGGCCATGGACATGCACCTGACCGGCAGGATGATGGATGCGGCCGAGGCGGAGCGCTCGGGCCTGGTCAGCCGGGTGGTGCCTGCCGACCGGCTGCTGGACGAGGCGATGGCCGCCGCGAAGGGAATCGCCGCGAAATCGATGGTTGCGGTGCGAGCGGTCAAGGAATCGGTCAACCGCAGCTATGAAACGACGCTGCGCGAGGGCGTGCTGTTCGAGCGGCGGCTTTTCAACGCGCTGTTTGCCACCGAAGACCAGAAGGAAGGCATGGCCGCCTTTCTGGAAAAGCGCCCGGCGGCCTTCCGCGACAGGTGAGCCCCTGAGCAGATAGGCCGAAAAACCTGCCCCTTGGCAGTTGACTTGCCCGCGAGTCGCTCCTAAAAGCGCGACTTCAGATTTACCCGAACCGAAATCGGAACCCGTACCTATGGCCAACACGCCTCAGTCCAAGAAACGCGCCCGCCAGAGCGAAGCGCGCTATGCCGTGAACAAGGCGCGCCGGTCGCGCATCCGCACCTTCAACCGCAAGGTTGAAGAGGCGCTGGCGTCGGGCGATGCGAAGGTGGCGGCTGAGGCTCTGCGGACGGCGCAGCCGGAATTGGCGCGTGGCGTGTCCAAGGGCGTGCTGCACAAGAACACCGTCGCGCGGAAAATGTCGCGCCTGTCGTCCCGCGTGAAGGCTCTGACCGCCTGAACGCACTGAAATAAAACGGTTTTTTCGCAAAGGGCGCGGCTTTCCAGCCGCGCCCTTTGTGTCATTTCGGTGGCGCGCCCATGGGCGACCGTGCCCTTTTTGCACGGGGCGCCGGATTCGCTGTCGCCGAGTTTGAGTCAAGCGTGAAGATGAGTTGCACGGGGTCGAGCGGCCTTGCTAGCGTCCGGGTGCGAGTCTGTTCGCCCAGGGGGAGTACCCCGGCACGCAGTTCCGAAACCGCGGCCCATCTGCCAAATGGGCTGACCTGCGGTTCGGCTGTTACCGGGTTCATAGCAGCGCGCTGCCGGGACAGCGGCGCGGTGTTCGCGGATCGTCACAGGGTCGGGTATCTCCCGGCCTGCGGACGGTTATGCGTCCTTTAAGGGTGGGTTGGTGCGGGACGACATCTGATGCCGGCGCAAGCGGGCAGGATGCGTTCGTGTATCCGTCAGACAGTGCAAGACCCGCTGCTGCGGTGGGTCTTTACAGTGGTGGAACGAGTATCGACCCGGGCGGCGGAGACCGATCCGGCAATAAATGAAAGAACGCGGATCAGAACGAATGACCGAGGAAACCTGGGGGCATGTGCGCAAGGAATTGCTGAAAGCCGTTGGGCGGAGCAGTTTCTCCACATGGATCGAACCGTTGCGCTTTGCCGATCTGACCGATGGCGTCGCGCGCTTCACCGTACCGACCACGTTCATTGGAACCTGGGTGGAACGGAACTTCGCTGATGCGATCCGCCAGCAGATGCTGCGCGCAGGCGTCGATGTCGAACGGCTGGAGTTCGCGGTGGCCAGCAGCCCCGCGCTCCGCCCGGCCCCCGCCCCCGCTTTGGCAGCCCAGGCCCCTGCGGCCCCGGCTGCCGCGGCGGATACGCCGCGCAGGCAGGCCGCCGCCGCCGCGCGTGCCGACGACGGCGAGACACTGAGCGCCCCGCTGGATTCGCGCTTCACCTTCGACAGTTTCGTGGTCGGCAAACCCAACGAACTGGCCCATGCCGCCGCGCGCCGCGTGGCCGAAGGCGGCCCGGTTACCTTCAACCCCTTGTTTCTTTATGGGGGCGTGGGGCTTGGCAAGACGCACCTGATGCACGCCATCGCACATGAAATCCGGGTGAAGCGGCCGAACCTGCGGGTGCTCTACCTGTCCGCCGAACAGTTCATGTACCGGTTCGTGCAGGCGCTGCGCGAACGCCAGATCATGGATTTCAAGGAGATGTTCCGTTCCGTCGACGTCCTGATGGTCGATGACGTGCAGTTCATCGCGGGAAAGGACAGCACGCAGGAAGAATTCTTCCATACCTTCAATGCGCTGGTAGACCAGAACAAGCAGATCGTGATTTCCGCCGACCGCGCGCCGGGAGAGATCAAGGATCTGGAAGACCGCATCAAGAGCCGCCTGCAATGTGGCCTGGTGGTGGATCTGCATCCGACGGATTACGAACTCCGGCTCGGTATCCTTCAGCAGAAGGCCGAATTCTATCGCGGACAATATGCGGGGCTGGTTCTGGCCGATGGGGTGCTCGAGTTCCTCGCCCATCGCATCACCACCAATGTCCGCGTGCTGGAGGGCGCCCTGACGCGGCTTTTCGCCTTTGCCAGCCTTGTAGGCCGCGAGATCACGCTGGAACTGGCCCAGGACTGTCTGGCCGACATCCTGCGCCAGTCGGAGCGCAAGATCACCATCGAGGAAATCCAGCGCAAGGTGGCCGAGCATTACAACGTGCGCCTGGCCGACCTGATCGGGCCGAAGCGGGTGCGCACCATCGCCCGGCCGCGGCAGATCGCCATGTATCTGGCCAAGCAGTTGACCCCCCGCAGCCTGCCCGAGATCGGGCGCCGCTTTGGTGGGCGCGACCACACAACCATCATGCACGGCGTCAAGAAGATCGAAGAGCTGATGGCCCAGGACAGCCAGATGGCCGAAGACCTGCAGCTTCTTCGCCGCTTGCTGGAAAGCTGAGCCGGACCGCACTCTTGACGCTTCCGTTAAAGTCTCGGACAGTCGCGGGAAACCGCCGCGGCCGCGGCGCGTGCTCGGCACGACCAGAAGGATAGAGGGTATGAAGATCAGCATCGAGCGGGGCGCGCTTCTGAAGGCCGTCGCCCAGGCGCAGTCGGTGGTCGAGCGGCGCAACACGATTCCGATTCTGGCCAATGTCCTGATCGAGGCGGATGGCAACAGCGCCAGCTTCCGCGCCACCGATCTGGATATCGAGGTGGTGGACAAGGCGCCCGCCATGGTCGAACGGCCGGGCGCCACCACGGTATCGGCGGTGATGCTGCATGAGATCGTGCGCAAGCTGCCGGACGGCGCCCTGGTGCAACTGAACGACGACGGCAGTGCCGGGCGGCTGACGGTGCAGGCGGGACGGTCGACCTTCAACCTTGCCACGTTGCCGCGCGAAGACTTTCCGGTCATGGCGACCTCGGAATACGCCTCGAACTTCGCGGCCCCGGCGCCGGTGCTGCGGCGGCTGTTCGACAAGTCGAAGTTCGCGATTTCGACCGAAGAGACGCGCTATTATCTGAACGGCGTCTACATGCATGTGGCGCAGGGCGAAGACGGCCCCGTGCTGCGGTGCGTGGCGACCGATGGCCACCGTCTGGCCCGGATCGACGCGCCGCTGCCTGACGGCGCCGCCGGGATGCCGGGGGTGATCGTGCCGCGCAAGACGGTGGGAGAACTGCGCAAGCTGCTGGACGATGACGAGATGCAGATTGCCGTGTCGGTCAGCGAAACCAAGGTGCGCTTTGCGACCCCGCAGATCACGCTGACCTCGAAGGTGATCGACGGCACCTTCCCGGATTATACGCGGGTCATCCCGCTGTCGAACGCAAAGCGGCTGGAAGTGGACGCCAGCGAATTCTCGAAGGCGGTGGACCGTGTGGCGACCGTGTCGTCGGAACGCTCGCGCGCGGTCAAGCTGAGCCTTGATGAAGATCGGCTGGTACTGTCGGTCAACGCCCCCGACAGTGGCGCCGCCGAAGAGGAACTGGCCGTAGCCTATGGCGACGAGCGGCTGGAAATCGGCTTAAACGCCAAATACCTGCTGGAAATCGCCAGCCAGGTCGACCGGGAAAACGCGGTCTTCCTGTTCAACTCGTCGGGCGATCCCACGCTGATGCGCGAGGGCAACGACACCTCTGCCGTCTATGTCGTGATGCCGATGCGTGTCTGACACGGGGCGCGCGCGTGCGAGGGGGCTGTCTGCCCCCGGCCGTCCCCGGTGGGCATTTTTGCGAAGATGAAAGGCGGGCCTTGGGGACTCTGGCCGTTCTGACCCTGGCCTTGTCGCATTTCCGCAGCCACCGGGCGGCGCGGTTGGTGCTGGATGGGCGCCCCGTGGCGCTTTGGGGGCCGAACGGTGCGGGCAAGACCAACGTGCTGGAGGCCGTGTCGCTGCTGTCGCCCGGCCGCGGCCTGCGCCGGGCCGCGGCGGACGAGATGATCCGCCGCCCCGAAGGCCTGGGCTGGAAGGTTGCGGCCACGCTGCGCAGCCTGTGGCAGGTGCACGAGATCGAGACCTGGGCAGAACCCGACAGCGGTCGGCAGGTGCGGATCGACGGCAAGGTGGCCACGCAACTGATGCTGGGCCATGTGGCGCGTGTCCTGTGGCTGGTTCCCGCGATGGACCGGCTCTGGCTGGAGGGGGCCGACGGCCGCCGCCGCTTCCTGGACCGGATGGCGATGAGCTTCGAGCCCGCACATGCCGAACAAACGCTCGCATACGAAAAGGCGATGCGGGAACGCAACCGGCTGCTGCGCGATCAGGCGGGCGATGCGGCCTGGTACGGCGCGCTGGAATTGCAGATGGCGGGGGCGGGAGAGGCGATCCTTGCCGCCCGGCGCCGGACGGTCGCGCGCCTTCTGGCCGCGCAGCAGGGTGCCGAAACCGCCTTTCCCCGCGCCGATCTGACGCTGACCGACCCGGACGGCCCGCTGCCCGACACGGCCGAGGGGCTGGCAGCACTGTGGTCCGCCGGGCGTCGTCGCGATCTTGCCGCCGGGCGCACTCTGCAGGGCCCGCATCGTGCCGACCTGCTGGCCATCTTCGGCGCCAAGTGCGTGCCCGCCGACCAGTGTTCCACCGGCGAACAGAAGGCGCTGCTGATTTCGTTGATCCTGGCCAATGCGCGGGCGCTGGCCGTCGATGTCGGCGCGCCGCCTCTGCTGCTGCTGGACGAGGTGTCTGCGCATCTCGATGCGGCCCGCCGCGCCGCGCTTTACGACGAGGTCTGCGCGCTGGGCGCACAGGCGTTCATGACCGGTACCGGGCCCGAACTGTTCGCAGGCCTCGGGGGCCGGGCGCAGGGGTTTGCCGTAACGGAAACCGCGGGCGTCTCTGCCCTGGCCGAGGAGGAGGTTCCATGACCCCGCAGCGCGTGACGCTGATTACCCTGGGGGTGGCCGACCTGACGCGGGCCCGGACCTTTTACGCGGCGCTTGGCTGGCAGCCCGCTCTCGCGCTGGAGGGGGTGGCCTTTTACCAGATGCACGGCGCTGCCCTCGCCCTGTTCGGGCTTGCCGACCTTGCCGCCGACCAGACCCGGACGCGCGCCGAACTGGGCACCGGGGCCATGACGCTGGCGCAGAATTTCACCAGTGCGGCCGAGGTCGACGCGGCCTTCGCGCTGGCGCTGGGGGCTGGTGCCCGCGCGATCAAGCCGCCGCAAAAGACCGACTGGGGCGGCTATTCCGGGTATTACGCCGATCCCGACGGTCATGTCTGGGAGGTCGCGTTGAACCCGTTCTGGCCCCTTGCCGCCGATGGCAGCCTGACCCTGCCCGCGCCATGACGGTGACCCTGGTGCAGATGGCGCTCTACGCCGGGGCGCTGGTGATCCTGTGGGTCACGCCGGGCCCCGTCTTTGTGGCGCTGACGGCCCGCGCGCTGACGGGGGGCTTTGCCTCGGCCTGGCCGCTGGCCGTCGGGGTGACGATCGGCGATGTCGTCTGGCCGCTGGTGGCGATCTTCGGACTGACGGCGATGGTGGGCGACCACGCGGCCCTGATGGGCATCCTGCGCTGGGTCGCGGCGGCTATCTTTCTGGTGATGGGGGCCGGGCTTCTGGCCCATGCCGGGCGACCGATCGGGACCGACGGGCGGCTGACCCGGCCAGGCCGCTGGGCGGGGTTTTCGGCCGGCGTGGCCGCGATCCTCGGCAACCCCAAGGCAATCCTGTTCTACATGGGCGTGCTGCCCGGTTTTTTCGACCTGACGCGGGTGACGGGGCCCGACATCGTGGCAATCTGTGGCCTGTCGATGGCGATCCCGCTGGCCGGAAACCTTGTCATGGCCGCCGCCGTGGCGCGGCTGCGCGCGCGGCTGACCTCGCCCGCTATCCTGCGTCGGGTGAACCTTGTCGCCGGGGGGCTGCTGGTGGCCGTCGGCGCTGCGATTGCGGTGCTGTAGCGCCCCGGGGCGCGTGACATTCCGCGACCGACGGCCTATAAAGCGGACGCAGTTCCAAGGAAGGTCCGCATGGCCGAAGACGCAAAGGTGCCCGAAGAATACGGCGCCGATTCCATCAAAGTCCTCAAGGGGTTGGAGGCGGTCCGCAAACGCCCCGGAATGTACATCGGGGATACCGACGACGGCTCGGGCCTGCACCACATGGTCTATGAGGTCGTCGACAACGGCATCGACGAGGCGCTGGCGGGCCACGCGACCGAAGTCAGCGTGAAAATCCACGCCGACAGCTCGGTTTCGGTGCGCGACAACGGCCGCGGCATTCCCACCGACATCCACGCCGAAGAGGGCGTCTCGGCGGCCGAGGTCATCATGACCCAGCTGCACGCGGGCGGGAAGTTCGACCAGAACAGCTACAAGGTGTCGGGTGGCCTGCACGGCGTGGGCGTCTCGGTGGTGAACGCGCTGTCAGACTGGCTGGAACTGCGCGTCTGGCGCGGCGGCAAGGAACATTTTGCCCGGTTCGAACACGGTGACACGGTCGAGCACCTGCGCGTGGTCGGCGATGCGGTCGGCGAGCGCGGCACAGAGGTCCGCTTCCTGGCGTCGACCCAGACCTTCTCGAACCTGGAATACAGCTTCAAGACGCTGGAAAACCGCTTGCGGGAACTGGCGTTCCTGAACTCGGGCGTGAAGATCGTACTGGAAGACGAACGCCCGGCTGAACCTTTGCGAACAGAGCTTTACTATGAAGGCGGCGTGCGGGAATTCGTGCGCTACCTCGATCGTTCCAAGACCCCGGTGATGGCCGATCCGATCTTCATGCAGGGCGAGCGCGGCGGTATCGGTGTCGAGGTCGCAATGTGGTGGAACGACAGCTACCACGAAACCGTATTGCCGTTCACAAACAATATCCCGCAGCGCGACGGCGGCACCCACCTTGCCGGTTTTCGCGGTGCGCTGACCCGCACGATCAACAGCTATGCCCAGACCTCGGGCATCGCCAAACGTGAAAAGATCGATTTTACCGGCGACGACGCCCGCGAGGGGCTGACCTGCGTGTTGTCGGTGAAGGTGCCCGATCCGAAATTCTCCAGCCAGACCAAGGACAAGCTGGTTTCGTCCGAGGTGCGGCCGGCGGTCGAGGCGCTGGTGAACGAGAAGCTGGCCGAATGGTTCGAGGAAAATCCCGGCCCCGCCAGGCAGATCGTGGGCAAGATCATCGAGGCCGCGCTGGCCCGTGAAGCGGCGCGCAAGGCGCGCGAACTGACGCGGCGCAAGACGGCGATGGACGTGGCGAGCCTGCCCGGCAAGCTGGCGGACTGTCAGGAAAAGGACCCCGCGCTCAGCGAGCTGTTCATCGTCGAGGGCGACAGCGCCGGCGGTTCGGCCAAGCAGGGGCGCGCGCGCAAGAACCAGGCGGTGCTGCCGCTGCGCGGCAAGATCCTGAACGTCGAGCGCGCCCGGTTCGATCGCATGCTGTCGTCGGAAACCGTCGGTACGCTGATCACCGCGCTGGGCACCGGCATCGGCCGGGACGAGTTCGACATCGGCAAGCTGCGCTACCACAAGATCATCATCATGACGGATGCCGACGTCGACGGCGCCCACATCCGCACGCTGCTGCTGACATTCTTCTTCCGCCAGATGCCTCAGGTCATCGATGGCGGGTATCTCTACATCGCGCAGCCCCCGCTTTACAAAGTGGCGCGTGGCAAGTCCGAGGTCTACCTGAAGGATCAGGCCGCACTGGATGACTATCTGATCCACATGGGGGTCGAAGGCGCGGTGCTGCGGCTGGGCTCGGGCGAGGAAATCGTCGGCGCCGACCTGGCCCGCGTGGTCGAGGAAGCGCGCCTGGTGCGCCGCATCCTGCAGGCCTTCCCCACCCACTACCCGCAGCACATCCTGGAACAGGCGGCCATCGCCGGGGCGCTGAAGGCGGGCCGGGTGGACAGTGACGCGCAGGGCGTGGCCAACGAGGTGGCGCGGCGGCTGGATCTGGTGGCGGTGGAATACGAGCGTGGCTGGCAGGGCCGCCCGACGCAGGACCATGGCCTGCGATTCTCGCGCGTGCTGCGCGGGGTGGAAGAGGTGCGCACGCTGGACGGTCAGGTGCTCCGCTCGGGCGAGGCGCGGCGGCTGGCGCAGCACACCGATTCGCTGCAGGAAATCTACGGCACTCCTGCCCGGCTGATCCGCAAGGACCGCGAGCAGCCGATCCATGGCCCGGTCGAGCTTCTGGCCGCCATCCTGGCCGAGGGCGAAAAAGGCCTGAGCCTGCAACGCTACAAGGGTCTGGGCGAGATGAACCCGGAACAGTTGTGGGAAACCACGCTGGACCCCGAGGCGCGCACGCTGCTGCAGGTGCGGGTGGATGACGTGGCCGAGGCTGACGACATCTTCACCAAGCTGATGGGCGACGTGGTGGAACCGCGGCGCGAGTTCATCCAGCAGAACGCGCTGAGCGTGGAAAACCTCGACTTCTGATCCGTGGCCGCCCC
>DAIEJF010000267.1 GCA_027351005.1 Paracoccaceae bacterium
CGGGCGGCAAGATCCGCACGCTGACCCCGGCCGAACGCGCCGAATGGGTCGGCGCCATGCAACCCGTCTGGGGCCAGTTCAGAGATGACGTCGGCGCCGACAACCTTGCCGCCGCCGAGGCCGCCGCACGCCAGACCGGCACAGTCCAGTCCGGCACGGATGCCCCCGGGGGCTGACTTTTCACAACGGAGGAGACCTTATGAAGACTTCCCTGACCCTGGCCCTTGCGGCCCTCCTGTCCGCCACCGCGCTGACCGGCGCGGCGATGGCCGACGACATCGTGCTGGGCGCCTCGGTGCAATTGACCGGCACCAACGCCAACACCGGGCGCTATTACCGCGACGCCTATCAACTGACCGTCGACAAGATCAACGCCGCGGGCGGCGTGAAGGTCGGCGACAAGACCTATACGCTGAAGCTCGATCTGCTGGACAACCAGTCCGACGTGAACCTGTCGGTGCGCCAGTACGTGCAGCTTGTCAGCGCCGACAAGGTGAACTTCCTGCTGGGGCCGTTCGCGTCGAACTTCGCCCTGTCCGACAGCTCGGTGGCCGAAAAGTACCAGATCCCGATGGTGCAGGGCGGTGGCGCCTCGACCCAGATCTTCAGCCGTGGCTACAAGTATGTCTTCGGCACCCTGCCCCCGGCCGACGACTACTTCGCCTCGACCATCGAGATGATGGGCAAGCTGAGCCCCGCGCCCAAGACCGTGGCGCTGGTGTCGGCCGATGACAGCTTCGACGTGTCGGTGGCCAAGGGCACCCGCAAGCATCTGGCCGACGCGGGCGTGCAGATCGCGGTGGACCAGACCTACCGCGAGGGGGCCAGCGACTTCTCCTCGATCCTGACCCAGGTGAAGGCGGCCAATGTCGATGCGATCCTGTGGACCGGCCACGAAACCGAGGCGCTGAACTTCATCCGCCAGATGAAGGGGCTGAACGTGAACCCCACGGGCCTGTCGGCCTTTACCGTGGGCGTGCCCACCGCCGACTTCCGCAAGGCGCTGGGGGCCGATGCCAACTACGCCTTCGGCATGACCTCGTGGCTGCCGGACGCCAGCCTGAAGGACCGCTGGTTCGGCGATGCGGCCCAGTTCGCCGCCGAATACAAGGCCAAGTTCGGCTATGACCCGGACTACCACGCCGCCTCGGGTGCTGCGGATGTGCAAACCTTCGTGGAAGCGATCGAGAAGGCGGGCACGCTTGACCCTGCCAAGGTGCGCGACGCGATCGCTGGCATCAGCTTCGACAGCCTCTATGCGAAGGTGAAGTACGGCGAGAACGGCCAGATCGTGCTGCCGCAGGTGGTGGTGCAGATCCAGGACGGCAACATGGTGCCGGTCTATGCGACCGATTTCATGACCAAGCCGATGTACCCCGTCCCCGCCTGGGACAAGCGCTGAGCTGACCCGGCCGGGCGCCCCTGTCGGCGCCCGGCACAACCGGAGGAACGGGAATGGTTCTGGCACAGATCCTGCTGAACGGCATCTTGCTCGGCGGGCTATACGGTCTCATGGCGCTGGGAATGGCGCTGGTCTGGGGCGTTCTGAACATCGTCAACCTCAGCCATGGCGCGCTGATCATGCTGGGGGGCTACACGGTCTACTATCTGTTCACGCTGGCGGGGATCGACCCGTTCGTGGCGCTGCCCATCGCGATGGTGGTGATGTTCGCCGCAGGCTTCGCGCTGCAGTGGGGGCTTCTGAACCTTGTCGTGCGCTCGAAGATGCTCAACACGCTGCTGATCACCTTCGGGCTTGACGTGGTGCTGACCTTCGCCGCGCAACTGGTGTTCACCGCCGACTTCCGCACCATCAACCCCAGCTACGCGGGGGCGAACTTTCCGGTGCTGGGCCTGACCGTGCCTGTGGTGCGGCTGGCGGCCTTCTGCGTGGCCGTGGCGCTGGCGGCGGGCGTGTGGTTCCTGCTGAACCGGATGCCGCTGGGGCGCGCGATCCGTGCCACCGCGCAGAACCTGACCGCGGCCCGCCTTTACGGGGTGAACCCGCGCAAGCTTTACGCGATCACCTTCGGGATCGGGGCCGCGCTGGCCGGGGCCGCGGGCGGGCTTTACGGGATGATTTCCAACCTGACGCCCTACATGGGCGCCAGCCTGACCGCGAAAAGCTTCGTGATCGCCATCATCGGGGGCCTTGCGAACCCCTTCAACGTCATCCTGGGCGGCATCTTCGTGGGCATCGCCGAGTCGCTGACCGCGCTTTACATCGGCCCGACCTACACCGATGTGATCAGCTTCGGCCTTCTGGTCGTCGTGCTGGTGGTCCGCCCGAAACGCGCCGTGAGGGCTGCCTGATGAAACGCCTGATCCTTCCCCTTGCCGTGCTGGTCGCGCTGGCGCTGGCCTTCCTGCCGATGGTGGGCAGCGACACGATGGTGCAGTTCGGCATCAACGCGCTTCTGCTGGCCACACTGGCACAAAGCTGGAACATCCTTGGCGGCTTCGGCGGCTATGTGTCCTTCGGCAACTCGGTCTTCTACGGGCTGGGCACCTATGGCACCGCCATCGCCATGACCAACTACAACCTGCCCTTCGGGGTCGGGCTGGTGATCGGCGTGATCCTGGCCATGATCGGCGCGGCGCTGGTGGGCCTGCCCATCCTGCGGCTCAGGGGGCCCTACTTCGCCATCGCGACGCTGGGCCTGAACGGTGCGATGATGGCGATCTTTTCCAACCTGCCCATCGCGGGGTCGAACATCGGGCTGGTGCTGCCGCTCGCGCGCAATGACGCGATGTTCTACGAACTGGCGCTGGGGCTTCTGGTCGTCTGCACGCTGACCGTGCTGTGGATCAGCCGGTCGCGTTACGGCATGGGCCTGATCGCCATCCGCGAGGACGAGGACGCGGCGGGCGTCATGGGCGTCAACGCGACGCTGTGGAAGGTGTCGGCGCTGGTGCTGGCCTCGATCTTCACTGCCGTCGCGGGTGGCATCCACGCCTACTGGTCCACCTTCGTCGACCCCGCGTCGGCCTTCGACAGCACGCTGAACGTGCGCATGGTCATCATGTGCGTCTTTGGCGGGCCCGGCACCGTCTTCGGGCCGGTGATCGGTTCCTTCGTGCTTTCGGCCGTCTACGAGGTGCTGGCCGCCCAGATCTCCACCGCCGCGGCGCTGCTGTTCGGCTTTGTCATCGTGCTGGCCGTGGTCTTCATGCCGCGGGGTCTGGCCGATGTGGTCAAGGGCGGGCGCGCGATCTCGTGGCGCTACTTCATCCGCAACATCCGGGAGAACCGGCTATGACCGCCGCCCCCCAAACCACGCCGCGCACCGTCATCGAGACCCGCGGGCTGACGAAACGGTTCCAGGGCCTCGTGTCGGTGAACAACGTCAGCTTCCAGATCGCCGAGGGCGAGACGCTGGGCGTCATCGGCCCGAACGGCGCGGGCAAGACGACGCTGGTCAACATGATCTCGGGCACGCTGACGCCTTCCGAAGGCCAGGTGGTGTTCGAAGGTCAGGTCATCAATGACGTGCCCGCCTTCCGGCGCGCCCATCTGGGCATCGCCCGCACCTTCCAGGTGATGAAGCCCTTCCACGGCATGACGGTGCTGGAAAACGTGGCCGTCGGCGCGCTCTTCGGGCGCGGGGCCGAACGGTCCATGGCAGCCGCGAAGGAAAAGGCCCGCGAATGGCTGGAATTCACCGGCCTTGGCCGCAGGATCGACGCCAATGCCGAGGCGCTGGGCGGCCCCGACCGCAAGCGGCTGGAATTTGCCAAGGCCCTGTCGATGCAGCCCCGCCTCTTGCTGCTGGACGAGGTGATGGCCGGGCTGAACCCGGTCGAGGTGGACGAGGTGGTGGACCTCATCAAGAAGATCCGCAGCCAGGGCATGGCGCTCTTGGTGATCGAACATGTGGTGAAGGCGATCCGCAGCCTGTCGGACCGCGTGATGGTGCTGCACCACGGGGAAAAGATCGCCGATGGCGATCCCACCCGCGTGCTGGAAGACCCGCGCGTCATCGAAGCCTATCTTGGAAAGCGCCGGACATGAGCGAAGCCCTTCTGACCATCGAGCATCTGAACGCGGGCTATGGCGCCGTGCCGGTGCTGTTCGATCTGTCGCTGACGGTGAACCCCGGAGAGATCGTGACGCTTGTCGGCTCGAACGGAGCGGGCAAGACCACGCTTCTGCGGGCGCTGTCGCGGCTCATTCCGGCGCAGGGCACGCTGCGCTTCAACGGCGAGGACCTGCTGCCGCTTGCCCCCGAGGGCGCCTTCACCCGCGGCCTTGTGCAGGTGCCCGAGGGGCGCCACCTCTTTCCGCGGATGACGGTCGAGGAAAACCTTGCCATGGGCGCGCATCTGCGCCGCGACAAGGGCGTGGCCCAGACGCTGGAGCGGGTCTACAGCCTGTTCCCCAAGATGAAGGAACGCCGCAAGCAGCTGGCGGGCAACATGTCGGGGGGCGAACAGCAGATGTGCGCCATGGGCCGCGCGCTGATGGCGGACCCGAAGCTGCTGATGATCGACGAGATGAGCCTGGGCCTGGCCCCGGTGATCGTCGATGACCTTCTGGCGATCCTGAGCGACATCCGCGCGCAGGGAATCCCGGTGCTGCTGGTGGAACAGGACGTGTTCGCGGCCTTCTCGGTCGCCGACCGGGCCTATGTGATGGAAACCGGCCGGGTGGTGCGCGAGGGTCTGGTGAAAGACCTGGCGAACGACCCGGCCGTGGTGGATGCCTATCTGGGGGCGGCGCACTAGGGCAGCGCCGCACCCGATCCGCGGCGGCGGGGTCAGCCTGCCGCCGCCAGCCGCATCTCGCCCTGCGGCGCCTCTTCGTAGCGGTCGAGCGTGGTGGTGAACCAGGCGGTGCCGCGCGTGGCCCCGGCCAGCGTGCGGGCCAGATCCTCGACCATCGCGGCGGGCAGGCGGGCGGTGAACCTGTCCCATCCGGCTGCCTCAGGGTCGGCGACAAAGGCCAGATCCTGCCCCTTCAGCGCGCTGAGCGCAGGCACCAGTGCGCCGGAAAAGGCGGAAGGCACAGATATATCGGCGCGCAGGATCGGCTGCAAAACCCGCGTGCCCGCCTCGGCCAGCGCCTCGCGCAGGCCCATGCGGCCCGCGGTGCGGAAGGCGTGGTCGCTGGAATCCACCGCGTGATGCTTGCCGTCCTTCAGCACCACCGCGATGTCGACGACCGGAAACCCGCGCGGCCCCTCGCGCAGCCCCTCGTGCACCCCGGCCTCGACCGCGGGGATGTAGTTGCGCGGTACCGCGCCCCCCTTCACCTGCTCGACAAACTGCACCCCCTGCCCGCGCGGCCGGGGCTGCACCTCGATCACGATGTCGGCGAACTGGCCCGCGCCGCCGGTCTGCTTCTTGTGGCGGTAATGCCATTCCACCATGCGGGCGACGGTTTCGCGATAGGCGGGCGGCACCGGGCCCTCGGCCGCCTTCAGCCCGAAATCGGTGGCCAGCCGCTCTGCCACCCGGCGGGCGTGAACCGGGCCCTGCGTACCCAGGATCAGCCGCCCGCTGGCCTCGTCGGGCTCGATCGTCAGGCCGGAGTCCACCTCGGCCAGTTGCGCCAGCGCGGCCGACAGGCGGGCGTCGTCCTTCTCGGTCGCGGGGGTCAGGATCGCGCGTTGCGCGGGCGGGCGCGGCGCGGCCCAGCCCGGCAGGGCCAGCGTGTCGCCCGCGGTGAAGAGGCGCCCCGGCCGCAGGTGATCGGCCTTCAGCGCCAGCCCCAGCGCCCCCGGCGCCAGCGCCGCGACCGCGGTTCTGGCGTCAAGCGCGGTCAGCCGCACGGGCGCGCCGGCCAGCATCGCGCCCGAGGGCAGCGCCGCCATCGCGCGCACCAGCACGATCTTGCCCAGATGGCGGCGCACCTCGCCCCCCGGCGCCGCGGCCAGCACCCCCGCGGGCAGCCGCGCGGCCAGCCCCGCCACCTGCGGCACTTCGTGGCGCAGCGATTTCATCAGCCGCACCAATCCGTTGCCGTGACTGGCCGAGCCGAAGAAACAGGCCACCAGTTCGCGCCCCGCCAGCGCACGGGCGGCCACGCCATAGACCTCGGCGGTCATCGGGGCGTGATCCTCGATCAGTTCTTCCATCAGCGCGTCGTCATGGTCGGCCAGCGTTTCCAGCAGGGCGGTGCGCGCCTCGGCCTCGCGCCCCTTCACCGCGTCGGGCAAGGGCATCAGTGACGACGGCCGCCCCTCGTGATATTCCCACGCGCGTTCCGAGATCAGGTCGACCGCGCCCACCACCTGCCCCCCCTGCCGGATCGGGATCTGGCGCAGGACGATGGTGTGGCCCAGATAGCCCTGCAGGGCCGCCACCACATCGCGCAGCCGTTCGGTCAGCGTGTCGATCCGGTTCATGAAGATCACCACCGGCAGCCCGGCCGCCTCGGCCAGCCGCAGGTAGGGCGCGGCCAGAACCGCGGACTCGGGCTCGGGCGGCACGCAGACCACCACCGCATCCGAGGCGGCCAGTGCCGCCCCCGCAGCGGCCAGCGCCTCGGGGCCGCCCTGAAGATCCAGCACGGCCCAATCCTCGCCCAGATAGCGGAACGGCTGCACCGCCAGCGCATCCCCGAAGGGCACGCGCGGTGGCGGCTCGGGTTCCAGATGCGCCAGCGCGGTGGCCAGCGTGGTCTTGCCCGAATGCGTGGGTCCGATGAGCGAAATGACCCTCATGGCCTGTCCCTCCTCTGGGCGTGCCGGTCGCGGTTGGCTGCGCGATCCGTCCGGCCTCCGGCACGGTGCCGGGCGGAGTTCCTGCCAGTGCCCTGCCTCGGGCGGTTGGCGCGGCGCCGGTGCCGTTGCCCATCGGGCCGCCCGTTCCGCCGTGATGCGCCCATGTTTCACCCCGCGCACCGCCCCGTCAAGCAAGGAGGTTGCGCCCCGGGTCAGCCTGCGCCCGCACCCGCGGGCAGCGGCAGCACCCGCCATTCGCCCGGTGCCAGCCCGTCCAGCGTCCAGTCGCCGATGCTCCAGCGCACCAGCCGCAGCGTGGGGTGGCCGACCGCCGCCGTCATGCGGCGCACCTGCCGGTTGCGCCCCTCGCGCAGCGTCAGGCGCAGCCAGCCATCCGGCACCGTCTTGCGGAACCGCACCGGCGGGTCGCGCGGCCAGAGGTCGGGCGGCGCGATGCGGTCTGCCCCCGCGGGGCGCGTGGGGCCGTCGTTCAGCACCACGCCCTGCCGCAACCGCTCCAGCGCCGCATCGTCGGGGGTGCCCTCGACCTGCACCAGATAGGTTTTCGGCAGCTTGAAGCGCGGATCGGCCACCCGCGCCTGAAAGCGGCCGTCGTCGGTCAGCAGCAAGAGGCCCTCGCTGTCCTTGTCCAGCCGACCCGCGGGGTAGACACCGGGACGGTCGATGAAGGCGGCCAGCGTGTCGCGCGCGCCGGGCGCGCCGCCGCTGAACTGGGTCAGCACGCCATAGGGCTTGTTGAACAGGATCAGGCAGGGCGCCGCGGGGGCGGCCCGGCGCGGGCGGGGGGGTGTCATCACGGCTCCTCGGGCGCGGCTGGGCCCGGTTGTCCCGCGCGGGGCGGGCCGCGTCAAGCCTGCGGCCGGGCCCCGGCGTCCCCCCCCGCGGGGCCATGCCTGGCAGATTCCCCCAATCGGCACACCTGCCCGTGCATTGCTGCGCAAACGACACCTTTTGTCGCGCGCGGACATGCCGGGCTGCCGCCGCCCCGCCAGTCTGCCGCCAAACCCTGCGAGGAGTCCCTCATGAAATCCCATTCCCGTGTCGTGGTGATCGGCGGCGGCGTCGTCGGCTGTTCGGTCCTTTATCACCTGACCAAGCTCGGCTGGACCGACGTGATGCTGATCGAGCGGTCGGATCTGACCTCCGGCTCGACCTGGCATGCGGCGGGGGGCTTCCACACCATCAACGGCGACACCAACATGGCGGCGCTGCAGGGCTATACGATCCGGCTTTACAAGGAGCTGGAGGCGATCACCGGCATGTCCTGCGGGCTGCACCATGTGGGCGGCGTGACACTGGCCGACAACCCCGCCCGGTTCGAGATGCTGAAGGCAGAACGCGCCAAGCACCGCTACATGGGGCTGGACACCGAGATCCTGACCCCCGCGGAAATCGAAAAGCTAACCGACGGGCTGGTGAACACCAAGGGCATCCTCGGCGGGCTCTACGACCCGCTTGACGGCCACCTGGACCCGTCGGGGACCACCCACGCCTATGCCAAGGCCGCGCGGATGGCGGGGGCCGAGATCGTGCTGCACAACCGCGTGCTGGCCACCACCCAGCGCGCCGACGGCGGCTGGGACGTGGTGACCGAACAGGGCACGGTCACCTGCGAGCATCTGGTGAACGCGGGCGGGCTCTGGGCGCGGGAAGTGGGCGCGATGGCGGGGGTCTACCTGCCGCTGCTGCCGATGGCGCACCAGTATCTGGTGACCGACGACATCCCCGAGATCATGGAGATCCTGAAGGCGGGGCGCGAGTTCCCGCATGTGATGGACCCCGGCGGGGAAAGCTATCTGCGCCAGGAAGGCCGCGGGCTGTGCATCGGGTTCTACGAAAAGCCCTGCGAGCCCTGGTCGGTCGACGGCACGCCGTGGAATTTCGGCCATGAGCTGCTGAACGAGCAGTTCGACAAGATCGAGGATTCGGTCAACTTCGCCTATCGCCGCTTCCCGGTGCTGGAACGCTCTGGCGTCAAGCGGGTGATCCACGGCCCCTTCACCTTCGCCCCCGATGGCAATCCGCTGATCGGCCCCGTTCCCGGCCTGCGCAATTACTGGAGCGCCTGCGCCGTGATGGCGGGCTTCAGCCAGGGCGGCGGCATGGGGCTGGCACTGGCGCAATGGATGATCCACGGCGAGGTG
This sequence comes from Paracoccaceae bacterium, assembly GCA_027351005.1. Classification (GTDB taxonomy): domain Bacteria; phylum Pseudomonadota; class Alphaproteobacteria; order Rhodobacterales; family Rhodobacteraceae; genus Solirhodobacter. The sequence goes on from DAIEJF010000267.1 coordinate 8,831, forward strand.
GAACGCGACCCCCGCGGCTTCGATGTGGCGCGTTTCGGCAACTGGACCAGCCCCGGCTACACCGTGCCGAAGGTGATCGAGAACTACCAGATGCGCTTCTCGGTCAGCTATCCGAACGAGGAACGCCCCGCGGCGCGCCCGTTCCGCACGACCCCGATGTACGACATCTTCGACGGCATGAACGCCGTCTGGGGCCAGCAATACGGGCTTGAGGTGGTGAACTACCACGCCCTGCCCGGCGAACCGCGCTACGAGACGCCCAGCTTCAAGCGGTCGAACGCCTGGGAGGCCACGAAGGCCGAGGTGATGGCCGTGCGCACC
>DAIEJF010000075.1 GCA_027351005.1 Paracoccaceae bacterium
ATGGTGACCAGCCACCTGCGGCTGGCGGCCAAGATCGCCATGGGCTACCGCGGCTACGGCCTGCCGCAGGCCGAGGTGATTTCCGAGGCCAACGTGGGCCTGATGCAGGCCGTGAAGCGGTTCGACCCCGAAAAGGGGTTCCGCCTGGCCACCTATGCCATGTGGTGGATCCGCGCCTCGATTCAGGAATACATCCTGCGGTCGTGGTCGCTGGTGAAGCTTGGCACCACCTCGGCGCAGAAGAAGCTGTTCTTCAACCTGCGCAAGGCCAAGGCCAAGGTGGGTGCTTTGGAAGAAGGCGACCTGCGCCCCGAAAACGTGGCACAGATCGCCCATGACCTGAACGTGTCCGAAGGCGAGGTGGTCGACATGAACCGCCGTCTGTCGGGGGGCGACGCCTCGCTGAACGCGATGGTGGGCAGCGATGGCGACAGCGCGACCCAGTGGCAGGACTGGCTGGAAGATGAAGACGCCGACCAGGCGGGCGACTACGCCGAACGCGACGAGCTGGAAGCCCGCCGCAGCCTGCTGAGCCGGGCCATGGACGTGCTGAACGAGCGCGAGCGCGAGATTCTGACCCAGCGGCGCCTGCAGGACCAGCCGGTGACGCTGGAAGACCTGTCGGACCGCTTCGGCGTCTCGCGCGAGCGTATCCGCCAGATCGAGGTGCGGGCTTTCGAGAAGCTGCAGAAGCGGATGCGCCAGTTGGCCGAGGAAAAGGGCATGCTGGAAACCGCCTGACGCAGGTGCGGGGCGGGCGGATGGTGCGTCCGCCACCTCCCGGCGATCTCGTGCAGAAGATATCGGGGGCAGGGCGCAAGCCGCTGCCCCCGTTTTCTTTCCGCGCAAAGGGCGCTAGCCTGCCGCGGAAAGGGAGACTGACATGCCGAACCACGTCCGCTGGGGGATCCTCAGCGCCGCCAAGATCGCCCGCGAATGGGTGGCCCCCGCGATCCACAAGTCGGAACGCGGCGTGATTGCCGCCATCGCCAGCAAGACCCCCGGCAAGGCCGAGGCGCTGGCCGCCCGCTATGGTCAGGTGACCATCCATCACGACTACGACGCTCTGATGGCCGATCCCGGCGTGGATGCTGTCTACATCCCCTTGCCCAACAGCGGCCATGTGGAATGGACGGAAAAGGCGCTGCGCGCGGGCAAGCATGTGCTTTGCGAAAAGCCGATCGCGCTGAAGGCGGACGAGATCGACCGACTGATCGCCCTGCGCGATACCAGCGGCCGGTTCGCGGCCGAGGCGTTCATGGTCACCCATCACCCGCAATGGCACCGCGTGCGCGCGCTGATTGCCGAAGGCGCCATCGGTCGGCTGCGCCATGTGCAGGGGGGCTTCACCTTCTACAACGACGACCCCGCCAACATCCGCAACGACGCCAGCCTGGACGGCGGCGCGCTGCGCGACATCGGCGTCTACCCCAGCGTGACCACCCGCTTCGTGACAGGGCAAGAGCCGGTCGCCATCCGCGCGCAGATCGACTGGGACCGCGGGATCGACAGCACCGCCCGCGTCTGGGCCGAGTTCCCCGACTTCACCATGGATTTCTACGTCTCGATGCGGATGCACGGCTACCAGCAGATGCATTTCCACGGTGACGGCGGCTGGATCAAGGTGATGACGCCGTTCAACGCCAAGCTTTACGGCGACGACGTGATCGAGATCCGCGACAGGTCCGGGGTGATCCGCACCGAGCGGTTCCCGCTGGTGGATCAGTACACGGTGCAGATCGACGCGTTCAACGCCACCGTGCTGGATGGCGCGCCCTTCGTCTGCCCGCTGGAATTCTCGCGCGGGAATCAGCGGATGATCGACATGATCTACGCGGGCGCCGCTTGACCCGGATCAAGGCGGCGCGGTCGTTCCGGGTGCAGGGTGGCGGAAAAGGAGGACCGCACCATGCATCCGACCGTCACACTTGTCGTGCTTGCCAGTGAAGACCGCGCGCGCTTTCTGGAAAGCGCAGGGCCCGGCCGCGGACTGATCGAGATCGAGGCGGTCGCGGGCCTGCCGCGCCCTGCGCCTGATGACCGCGAAGGGCGGGTTGCCGCGGGCGGGGGGGCGCATCACGGGCTGGAGCCCCGGACCCTGCCCGACGAGGCCCATCGCGCGGCCTTCTCCCGCCACATCGTGGCCGCGCTGGTGGCGCGGGTTGCG
>DAIEJF010000301.1 GCA_027351005.1 Paracoccaceae bacterium
GCCACGGGGCTGCCACGGGGCGATCCGCACAGGCTTCCCAAGCCCGTTGCCCCATGATAGCAGGGCGCCGCAATCACCGGGCGGGCCTTGGTCCGCCGTTTCATCGAGAGAGACACCATGGCCACCGAACGCACCCTGTCGATCATCAAGCCCGACGCCACCCGCCGCAACCTGACCGGCAAGATCAACGCCAAGTTCGAAGAAGCGGGCCTGCGCATCGTCGCGCAGAAGCGCATCCACCTGTCGCTGGCGCAGGCGCAGAAGTTCTACGAAGTTCACAAGGACCGCCCGTTCTTCGGCGAACTGACGGAATTCATGGCTTCGGAACCGGTCGTGGTGCAGGTGCTGGAAGGCGAAGGCGCCATCGCGAAGAACCGCGAAGTGATGGGCGCGACCAACCCGGCCAATGCCGCCGATGGCACGATCCGCAAGGAATTCGCCCTGTCGGTCGGCGAGAACTCGGTCCACGGCTCGGACGCGCCGGAAACCGCGGCGCAGGAAATCGCCTATTTCTTCTCGGGTCTCGAACTGGTCGGCTGACCGGCGGCCTGACGGCAATGACAAAGGGGCGGGCCCTGTCGGGCGCCGCCCCTTTTCATGTTGCCCGGTCGGGCCCCGTTCGGGGCCGGTCGCAGGCGGCGGGTCACGCGGCGCTGCGCGCGACCTCGTCGATGCTGCCGCGCGACACGCCGATGTCGGCCAGTTCGCGGTCGCTCAACAGCGCCAGTTCCCGGCGGGTCGCCTGATACGAGGTCCGGCGGTCGTAGGCTTCCTTCACGCGGTCGAACGAGGCGTGCAGGAAGGCGCTCAGGCCCTCGGTGCTGCGGTCGGTCTTGCTGTCGGTGAATGCCATCTTCATCTCCTGTCATCGTCTGGCGGGGGCCTTTGCCGTCCCGCCGTCGCTGATGAAGATAGGCGCATGCTGCATGTGCACAATGTGCAATGCTGCGGTGCCGCATTGCAATGAGCGCATGGCCTTCGCAAGATCAGCGGGGCGGTCGCGCCACCACGCCGATGATGTTCAGCGCGGCCTCCAGTTCGGACAGGCCCTTGTCATGGCCGCCCGCCTTCAGCGCGTCAAACCGGGCGCGCAGGGCGTCCTTTTCGGCGCCCTTGCAATCGTTCCACGGGCGCCCCTGCAGGGCCATGACCAGAACGTAATAGCCGATGAAATGCGGCCGCTCGCCCGCGGCCAGAAGCCGGGCATAGGCGGCATCGGCCCCCAGCGCGCGCAGTTCTTCCGCGCTGCCGATCCCGGCACGCAGGAAGGCCGCCTCTGTCGCGGGGCCAAGGTTGCGGATGGTGGAAATGGCTGTCATCGGGCGGCGGCGGGGTCAGGGCGCCATGCTAGCGGCTGAACGCGCCGCCCGGAAGGGGTCTCAGATCGAGGCCCAGTCGGTGATCACGCGCTGCTTCGGCGTGCTGCTGCCACCTGCCTGCGGCGCGCTGCGTCCGCGCGGGGTTTCGCCCTGCTGCTGTTGCTGGGTCGGCAGGGTTTCGCCCTGCTGTTGTTGCTGCGCCGGGGTCTCGGTGCGCTGCTCTGCCATGGTCTGCTCCTTCGCGGGCTCTGCCGCCTGTCCTGCCGCCTCTTGGGGGTACAACGAGGGAACCCCAGAATTCCGGCGGCATTGCGGCAGAATGCCTGCGAAGTCAAGCACAGGCCAGTGACAAGGCGGTGCGTTGGGCCGGAATGGCCAGAAGCCGGTTCAAACCTGCGTTATCCTTCACCAGATCGGCCAGCGTCAGCCGGTCGAGCGAGCCGTAGAACGCCTCGAGCGCGGCCCCCAGCGCCGCGCGCAGGCTGCAGGCGTCGGTCAGCGGGCAGGTGTTGACGGCAGGATCGAAGCATTCGGCGAAGGGCACCCCTGCCTCGAAGGCGCGAAAGACCGCGCCGACGCTGATGCGCTCCATCGGCAACCCCAGCCTGAGCCCGCCATGCCGACCGCGCACCGTCTGCACGAAATGCATCTGCGCCAAGGTGTTGATGACCTGCGCAAGGTGATTTTCCGACGCGTTGCAGGCCTCGGCGATCTCGTGCTTGCGCAGCGTTCGGTCGGCGTTCACCGCGCACATCATCAGCGTGCGCAGCGCCAGATTGGTGCGGATCGTCAGTCGCATGTGGGCTGTCCCGTCAAAAGTTTCATTGTCGTTACATCGATTTCCCTCGCGCTTCCGTGATCTGAATCAAACCCGAACGGCGGCGTCGCGGGGCACGGATACGCGGGGGCTTGCGCGCCCGGGCCCAGGAGAGGAACACTGGGCCTGCGCGGCATCGGCCCCGGCGGGGCGGGCGGCGGCTGCAAGGAGCGACGCATGATCCCGGTATTCGACGGCCACAACGACCTTCTGCTGCGCCTGTTGCGCGCGCCCGACCGCCGCGAGGCGATCTGGCTGACCGGCGAGGGGCGCGGCCATCTCGACCTGCCGCGGATGCTGAAGGGGGGCTTCGCGGGCGGCTTCTTCGCGATCTACATCCCGTCGCCCGTGACGCCCAACGCGCCTGATTTCGAGGCGATGATGGACAATCCGCCCTACGAGGTGCCGCTGCCCGGCCTGATCGGACACGAGGCGGCGCAACCCGTGGCGCTGGCGATGGCCGCGCATCTTCTGTGGATGGAGCGCGCCTCGGGCGGCCGTTTCAAGGTCTGCCGCAGCGTGGCCGAGATCCGCGCCTGTCTGTCCGGCGGCGTGATCGCCGGGATCATGCACATGGAGGGGGCCGAGGCGATCGACCCCGGTCTGGATGCGCTTTACGCCTTCCACGCGATGGGCCTGCGCTCGATCGGGCCGGTCTGGAGCCGTCCGACCGTCTTCGGCCACGGGGTGCCGTTCCGCTTTCCGTCGTCGCCGGACACCGGCCCCGGCCTGACCGATGCGGGGCGCGCGCTGATCCGGGCCTGCAACGAGCTGAAGATCATGGTGGACCTGAGCCACCTGAACGAGAAGGGCTTCGACGATGTGGCCCGGATTTCCGACGCGCCGCTGGTGGCCACCCATTCCAACGCCCATGCGGTGACGCCCTCGGCGCGCAACCTGACCGACCGGCAGCTTGCGGTGATCCGCGAGTCGCAGGGGATGGTGGGGCTGAACTATGCCACCGTCTTCCTGCGCCCCGATGGCCGCAAGTCGCCCGACATGGGCTGGGAGCCGGTGCTGCGCCATCTGGATCACCTGCTGGCCAACCTGGGCGAGGATCATGTGGGGCTGGGGTCGGATTTCGACGGGGCCACGCTGCCCAAGGGGATCGGCGACGTGACCGGCCTGCCCGCGTTGCAGGAGGCGATGCGCGCGCATGGCTATGGCGCGGCGCTGATCGAGAAGATCTGCTGGCGCAACTGGCTGGCGCTTCTGGACCGCACCTGGGGGGCATGATGGAAGAACCGACACGTTTCGACGCCCTGGCCGACCTGCTGATCGACCTGCCGCCCGGCCGCCGCCGGATGGTGGCCATCGCGGGCGCGCCGGGATCGGGCAAGAGCCATGTGGCCGAGGCGCTGGTGGCGCGGATCAACGCGGCGCAGCCGGGCCGGGCCGCGGTGCTGCCGATGGACGGCTATCATTATGACGATGCGGTGCTGACGGCCCTGGGGCGGCACGCCCGAAAGGGGGCGCCGGACACCTTCGACGTGGGCGGGCTGGCCGCGATGCTGGCGCGGCTGAAGGCCAACACCGAAGACGAGGTTGCCGTACCGGTCTTCGACCGCGCGATCGAGATCGCACGCGCGGGCGCGCGGCTGATCCCGCGCAGCGTCGAGGTGATCGTGGCCGAGGGCAACTACCTGCTGCTGGCCAGCCCGCCGTGGGACCGGCTGGCGGATCTTTTCGATCTGACCGTGCGCCTTGACGTGCCCGAGCCGGTGCTGCGCGCGCGGCTGACCGCGCGCTGGGTGCATTACGGGCTGACGGCCGAGGGTATCCGGGCGAAGCTGGACGAGAACGATCTGCCCAACGGGCGGCGCGTGCGCACCGAGAGCCGGCCGGCGGATCTGGTGCTGTCGAACGGCGGGTGACGGCGGGGGGCAATCTCCGCTTTCCTCGCGCGCGCGGCTTTGGCAAAGATGGCGCAGGTTCTTGCGGGAGTTGAGCGCAACATGATTTATCCGGTTCTGCTTTGTGGGGGTTCGGGCACGCGTCTTTGGCCCCTGTCGCGCAAGAGCTACCCCAAGCAGTTTGCCGCCCTGACCGGCCCGGAAAGCCTGTTTCAGGCCTCGGCCCGGCGGCTTGCGGGCGAAGGCTATGCGCCGCCCACCATCGTCACCAGTTCCGATTTCCGCTTCATCGTGACCGAACAGCTTGCCGCCGCGGGCATTGACCCCGGCGCCGTGCTGATCGAGCCGCAGCCGAAGAACACCGCCCCCGCGGTGCTGTCGGCGGCGCTCTACCTGGCCCGGACCGATCCCGACGCCCTGATGCTGGTGGCGCCGTCGGATCATGTGATCCCCGATGCCGCGGCCTTCCGGGCGGCGGTGGCGGCGGCGGAACCCGCCGCGCGGGCGGGCCGGATCGTGACCTTCGGCATCGCGCCCGACCGGCCCGAGACCGGCTACGGCTATCTGGAACTGTCGGCGCAGCCGGATGGTTCGGGCGCCCCCGTGCCGCTGCGCCGTTTCGTGGAAAAACCCGACAGCGACCGGGCGGTGGCCATGCTGGCCGAGGGGCGCTATCTGTGGAACGCGGGGATCTTCCTGTTCTCGGCCGCGACGATGCAGGCGGCCTGCGCGGCCCATGCGCCCGATCTGGTGGCCCCCGTCGCCGCCGCCCTGGAACAGGCAAAGCCCGATCTGGGCTTCCTGCGGCTTGACGCCGCCGCCTGGGCCGGGCTGCCCGACATTTCCATCGACTACGCGGTGATGGAACGGGCGCCGAACCTGTCGGTAGTGCCCTTCGCCGGCTGCTGGTCGGATCTTGGCGGCTGGGATGCGGTCTGGCGCGAGTCGGGGCCGGATGCCTGCGGCGTGGTCACCTCGGGGGCGGCAACGGCGATCGACTGCGCCGACACGCTGCTGCGGTCGGAATCGCCCACGCTGGAGGTTGTGGGGATCGGGCTGGAAAACATCATCGCCGTGGCGATGCCCGATGCGGTGCTGGTCGCCGACATGAGCCGGGCGCAGGACGTGAAGAAGGCGGTCGCGGCGCTCAAGGCGAAATCGGCCAAGCAGGCGGAAACCTTCCCGCGCGATCACCGGCCCTGGGGCTGGTTCGAGAGCCTGGTGATCGGCAGCCGGTTCCAGGTGAAGCGGATCGTGGTGCATCCCGGCGCGGCGCTGAGCCTGCAAAGCCACCACCACCGGTCTGAACACTGGATCGTGGTGGAAGGCACCGCGCTGGTCACGGTGGATGACACGAAGAAGCTCGTGTCCGAAAACCAGTCTGTCTACATCCCGCTGGGCGCCGTGCACCGGATGGAGAACCCCGGCAAGGTGCCGATGGTGCTGATCGAGGTGCAGACCGGCAGCTATCTGGGCGAGGATGACATCATCCGCTACGAAGATGTCTATGCCCGTGGCTAGGCGATGACCGAGGCCCCGCGCATCGCCGCCGTGATCTGCCCCGACGAGGGCGGGGCCGACGCGGTCGTGGCGGCCGTGGCGGCGCGGCTGGCGGCGGCGGGGCTGCGGCTGGCGGGCCATGTGCAGCGGTCTGTGGCCGATGATTGCGGCGCGGTGACGATGGTGGAAGACGTGGCCACCGGCGCGCTGACGCCGATCACCCAGGATCTGGGCCGCGCCTCGGCCGCCTGTGCGCTGGACCCGTCCGCGCTGGCCGGGGTGGCGGGGCAGCTTCTGGCGCGGCTGGAAGACCCGGTGGACCTGCTGATCGTGAACCGCTTTGGCCGGGGCGAGGCGGAGGGGGGCGGCCTGCGTGCGGCGATCGAGCGGGCGGTTCTGGCGGGGGTGCCGGTGCTGGTCATGCTGCGCCCGCCCTACCGCGCCGCGTGGGAGGCCTTTACCGGCGGCACGGCCGACAGCCTGCCCGCCGAAGACAGCGCGATTGCCGCCTGGGTCGCCCGGGCGCTGGCCGCCCCGGCCTGAGCGCGGGGCCTGACCTGCGGCGCCGCGTGGTTCAGGAATGCCGGTCAAAGTACTGAAAGATTTAGATTTTCTTGCTACGACAGGGGGGGCGCTACAGGGCGCGCTCTGCCGCGTCCAGGTCGTCTGGGGTGTTGACGTTCAGGAACGGGTCGCGCCCATCCTCTGTCGGCACGTCGCACCAGACGCAGCCCATCTCCTCTGCCCAGAGCCGCACCTTGCGCGCCGCACAGCTCTCCAGCCCCGCCCGCAGCCGGGGCGCCAGCGCCAGCGGCCAGAGCCCGACCACCGGCTGCGGCCCCGTGGCCGAGCGCGCAAGCACCGGGCCCGCGGCCCCGGTGTCGGCCTGCCGCGCCAGAAGCCGCGCCACCAGATCGCGCGGCAGGAAGGGCGTGTCGCTGGGCACGCTGGCCAGATGGGTCACCCCCGGCTGGTCGGCAGCCCACAGAAGCCCCGCCAGCACCCCCGCCAGCGGGCCGGGGTGGCCCGCGACGGGATCGGCCAGCACCGGCAGCCCGAAGCCATCGAGCCCCGGCGCATTCGCGTTCAGCGCCAGCGCCCCCACCTGCGGCGCGAACCTGTCCAGGACATGCACGATCAGCGGCCTGCCGCCCAGCGGCAGCAACCCCTTGACCCCGCCGCCCATCCGGCTGGACAGGCCCCCGGCCAGCACCAGCCCGGCGATCGCGGCCCGGTCAGGCATCGGGGCGGTCTCCGGCTTGCGGGCGGCTCAGCGCTTCATCGGGCAGGTCGACATGCCCAGAACGGAATAAAGCGGGCAGGTCGACAGAAGCCCGGTCAGCAGCGGCACGATGCCGATCAGCAGCACCCAGTGATAGGTCCCGCCGACCGAGGTCAGCGCATAGGCGGCCAGCAGCGCCAGCCCCACGATGACCCGAACCACCCGATCCATCCCGCCGACATTGGTCTTGAACATTCCGTCCTCCTTCGGGCCCTTGCGGCCTGATATGCCAATCATCGCACATTTCGTGCCCCGCGTCTGTGACAGAATGCCCGGGCGCGGCCGTCAGCCGCGGGGGCGTTTCGCGAACCGGGGCAGCATTGCGGAAAAGTCCCGGCCGCGGCCGTCCTCCTCCTCGACGAAGGTGGCGTAAAGCCGGGCGGCCAGTTCGCCCATCGGGGTGTCGGCATCGACCGCGCTTGCCGCCTGCTGGCTCAGCCGCAGGTCCTTCAGCATCAGTTCCGCCGCGAAACCGGGCCGATAGCCGTTGTCGGCGGGCGACTGCGGCCCCACGCCCGGTGCCGGGCAATAGGCGTTCATCGACCAGCTTGACCCTGACGAGGTCGACACCACGTCGAACATCTTCTGCCGGTCGAGCCCCAGCTTGTCGGCCAGCGCGAAGGCTTCGCAGGTGGCGATCATGGTGACGCCAAGGATCATGTTGTTGCAGATCTTGGCCGCTTGTCCGGCCCCCGCGGCCCCGCAATGCACGACCTTCCTGCCCATCGCCTCGAAGAGGGGGCGGACGGTGGCGAAGGCCGTCTCGGTGCCGCCGACCATGAAGGTCAGCGTGCCCGCCGCAGCCCCGCCCACGCCGCCCGACACCGGCGCATCCAGCGCGCCAAGCCCCGCGGCGGCGGCCTCTGCCGCCACGGCGCGGGCGCTGTCCACATCGACCGTCGAGCAATCGCAGAGCACCGCGCCCGGCGCCATGGCGGGGATCACCTCGGCTGCGACCGCGCGCAGGATCGCGCCGTTGGGCAGCATTGTAATGACCACTTGCGCCCCCGCGGCCGCCGCGGCGGCGCTGGCGGCGGGGGTGACGCCCGCGGGCATCGGCGCGGCGGTGTCGAACCCCGTCACCGCATGGCCCGCCGTCACCAGGTTCGCCGCCATCGGCGCCCCCATGTTGCCAAGGCCGATGAATCCGATCCGCATCCTAGATCCCTCCCAGGTCAAGTCCGCCTGCGTCCAGCGGCGCAAGCAGCCGGTTCACCATCTCTGTCGTGGGCGCGGTGATGCGCCAGCGCGGCGTGCGATCCTTGTCGATCACCGCGGCCCGCACGCCTTCGAGGAAGTCGGTTTCCAGGACGGCGCGCGCTGTATACCGGTATTCCCGTTCCAGTGCGCGGGCCAGATCCGGGGCGGCGCGTTCCGCCCGCACCAGCGCCAGCGTGCAGGCCATCGACAGGGGCGAGTTGCGCCGCAGGACCTTCAGCGTCTCGGCGGCAAAGTCGCTGTCCGCGGCCTCCAGCCGGGCAAGGATCTCGGGCACCGTCGCCGCGGAAAAGACCGCGTCGATCTGCGGTTGCAGTGCGGCAAGACGGCCGGGCGGGGGCAGGGTGGCCGCAGCCGCCACGGCGGCCACGTCGCCCGTGGCGCAAAGCGTGGCGATCAGCGCGGGCCAGTCGGCTTCGGGGATGAACCGGTCGGCAAAGCCCGTCAGCAGCGCGTCGCCCGCACCCATCCGCGCGCCGGTCAGCCCGAGGTATTCGCCAAGATGCCCCGGCGCGCAGGCCAGAAGGTGGGTGCCGCCCACATCGGGGATCAGCCCGATCCCGCATTCGGGCATCGCCATCTGCGTGCTTTCACCCACGATGCGCGGATGACCGTGGCAGCCCAGCCCGACGCCGCCACCCATGACGAAGCCCTGCATCAGGCTGACCACAGGTTTGGGGTAGCGGCCCAGCCGCAGGTTCATGGCGTATTCGTCGCGCCAGAAGGCCCGCGCCCCGGCATCCGATCCGGTGACGCCTTCGGCATGCACGGCGGCAATGTCGCCGCCCGCGCAGAAGGCGCGCGGCCCCTCGGCATCGAGGATCACCAGCGCCACCGCGGGGTCCTGTGCCCAGCCGATCAGCGCCGCGTCGATCTCCAGCGCCATCGCGTGGCCCAGCGCGTTCAGCGCCTGCGGACGGGTCAGCGTGATGCGGCCCGCGCGACCCTCGATGCGGATGGACAGATCGCTCATTCCGCCACCAGCCCGCGGGCGATGATGACCCGCATGATCTCGTTGGTTCCTTCCAGGATCTGATGCACCCGCAGGTCGCGCACGATCTTCTCGATCCCGTAATCGGCCAGATAGCCATAGCCGCCATGCAGTTGCAGGCATTGGTTGGCCACCTCGAAGGCGGCATCGGTCACCATCAGCTTGGCCATCGCGCAGAACCGGGTGGCCTCGGGCGCGCCTTGGTCCAGCATCCAGGCGGCCTGCCGCAGGAAGGTGCGGGCCGATTGCAGCCTGACCTCCATCTCGGCCAGGCGGAATTGCAGGGCCTGGAACTGGTCTAGCCGCTGGCCGAAGGCGCGGCGTTCCTTCATGTAGGCCAGCGTCGCATCAAAGGCCGCCTGCGCGCCCCCCAGCGCCGAAGCCGCGATGTTCAGCCGCCCGCCGTCCAGCCCGGCCATCGCATAGGAAAAGCCGCGCCCCTCGTCGCCCAGAAGGTTGCCCTGCGGGACGGTGCAGCCGTCCAGTTGCACCTGCCGCGTGGGTTGGGCGCGCCAGCCCATCTTGCTTTCCAGCCCGCCGAAGCTGAGCCCGGCGGTGCCGTCTTCCACGATCAGCGCCGAGATGCCCCGCGCGCCTTCGGCCCCGGTGCGGGCCATGACGATATAGGCATCTGAATAGCCGCCGCCCGAGATGAAGGCCTTGGTGCCGGTCAGCCGGTAGCCCTGTTCGGTCTTTTCCGCCCGCGTCCGCAAGGCCGCCGCATCCGAGCCCGAGCCGGGTTCCGTCAGGCAGTAGGACAGCACCGTTTCCATCCGGCAGGCGCCCGGCAAGAGCCGCGCCTTCATCGCGGCTGAGCCGTAGCGGTCGATCATGGCCGCGCACATGTTGTGGATCGACAGGAAGGCCGAGACCGCCGGGCAGGCCATGGCCAGTGCCTCGAACACCAGCGAGGCATCCAGCCGACCAAGGCCGCTGCCGCCATGCTCTTCGGCCACATAAAGCCCGCCGAGGCCAAGCGCCGCCGCCCGGGCCCAGAGTTCGCGCGGGATGGTGCCCGCCTCTTCCCAGGCGCGGGCATGGGGGGCGATCTCGGTCGCGCCGAAGTCGCGGGCCATGTCGAAGACGGCCTGCTGCTCTTCGCTCAGGGCAAAGTCCATCCCTTCCTCCTCGAAATGAACGCAGGTTCAGTTATGGCCGCAGCCTGCGGCGGAAGGCAAGCGCCGGGTGCCGGATGCCCGGCTATCCCGCCTTGGCAACCAGATCGGCCACACGGGTTTCGGCCTGCCCCAGAAAGGCAAGCGCCGCCTCTTCGGTGTCGAAGATGCGCGCCACCACCCCGCTCACCCCGTCCCAGGCCCGTGCCGCAAGGGCGGCGGCGTTGCGGGCAAGGTCGCTGGGGGCGTAATAGGCCACCAGCGTCTGCTGCCCGTGCGCCACGAAGACCTCGGCCTTCACCGCCTGCAATTCCATGATCTTGACGAAGTTCCGTTCGACCCCGGTGATGGCGGTCAGGTCAACGAACTGGCGCTGGCCGGGGTGGCAATCGGGGTGGCGGGCGTAGGCCGCGAAGGCGTCGAAGCTGTCCTGCAGGGACGCAAACCCTTCGTAGCGGACATAGACAAGCGCCCGCGAGTTGAGAATCCGGAAGGTAACAGGCATTTTAACCGCATTCCCGGTACAAAAGACTTTTCAAGCGAGATCATGCACCTGCAAGCAGCGCAAGACAATCCTCTGCGCGCAGGGGGGCTTCAGCGCCTATCAGGGTGGGTGTGGTAGGGCAGGCGGGCGCGCTCCAGTGGCGCGCCCTCGGCACCAGGGCCCGGCCCCCGAAGGGACCGGGCCGCCGCATCAGTCGAGCGCCTTGAAGTTCAGCGCGGCACCTTCCTTGATGCCCGAGAACCACCGCGCGGTGACCGTCTTGGTCTTGGTATAGAAGCGGAAGGCGTCGGGGCCGTACTGGTTCAGGTCGCCAAAGGCCGATTTCTTCCAGCCGCCGAAGGTGTAGTAGCTGAGCGGCACCGGGATCGGGAAGTTGATGCCGACCATGCCCACGTTGACCCGGCTGGCAAAGTCGCGCGCGGTGTCGCCATCGGCGGTGAAGATCGCGGTGCCGTTGCCGTATTCGTTGTCGATCACCAGGTTCAGCGCGTCTTCATAGGTCTTCATCCGCACCGTCGACAGCACCGGCCCGAAGATCTCCTGCTTGTAGATGTCCATTTCGGGCGTCACGTTGTCGAACAGCGTGGCGCCGACGAAAAAGCCGCTCTCGTAGCCCTGGATCTTCAGGTTGCGCCCGTCCACGACCAGTTTCGCGCCCT